>CAZWCV010000074.1:12273-18794 GCA_964632725.1 uncultured Anaerolineaceae bacterium | reverse complement strand
ACCGCCCTGCCCGGCAGCAGCTATTTCGACAGCGCCGACTCTTTCGCCATGATCCGCGGCGGGCATGTCGATGTGGCGGTGATGGGCGGCTTGCAGGTCGATCAGCAGGGGAATCTGGCCAATTGGGCCGTGCCCGGCAAACCATTGCTGGGCGTGGGCGGCGCCATGGACCTGGCCAGCGGCGCCCGCCGGCTGATCATCACCATGACGCATTGCAAAGGCGACGGCAGCGCCAAGATTGTCGAGCGCTGCAGCCTGCCGCTGACAGCCGCGGCGGCGGTCGATTTGCTTATCACCGAGTTGGCGGTTTTCGCCTTTGACGCCGGGGAGATTCGGCTGGTGGAACTGATGCCCGGCGTTTCGCTTGACGAGGCGCGCGCGAAGACCAGCGCAACCTTCTCAGAATGTCTGTGAATTGCCGGTAATGATAGCGTGTACAAGGCGCTGCTAACCGTTGGCTGCCAGCAAGCTGATGATTAGCACGATCAAGGTGACGATGCTGATAACCATTGGCAAAGCGGATCTTAGGAAGTCCGCCGCGCCGGTAATGCGATGCTGCTTATCGTTGAGCGCCTTCAATTCGGCCAGTATCGCGTCAAATCGCTTGTCGTAGTGCGCCCGCATTTCTTCCATCTTGCTGTCGGTGTGCAGCCGCAATTCATCTATCTTGCTGTCGTTTTGCGAGCGCAAGCCATCTATCTTGCTGTCGCTGTGCAAGCGCAAGCCATCTATCTTGCTGTCGCTGTGCAAGCGCATCTCTTCAATCTTGTTGTTTAATTGCTGCGTTTGCTCTTGCACCACCTGGCGGACAAAGTCCTTGGTCGCCAGGCTATCCAGCTTACCGCGCAATTCGCCGATTTCACGTTCGTGGCGTGTTACCTGGTCATCTTCAGCCATGATGGACTCTCGTTCAAACTTATGCGAGTACGCAAGTAATATAACATATAATCCATATTCAGTCTAATGGACGCGGATCCACGCGCGGCGATTATCATGTGACAACACCGGCCGCGGCGTAGGCGTCGGTCATCGCGCGCCACTGCCGCATGAGTTGCCGGCTGTTCTCGCCCGGAACGCCGGCGCCAATGGGAACCTCATCGACCTGGACGATGGGCACGATCTCCTTGGTGCTCGAGGTCAATATGATCTCGTCGGCGGCGTAGAACTCGTCCAGGCTGAGGGCGCGCAATTCGAGTCGCCCGCCGCGACGCAGCAGCTTGATGACTTCGGCGCGGGTGATGCCGGGCAGCAGCCCGGCGTCGGGAGTAATCCAGCGACCGTCTCTGAAAATAAAGATATTGCTGCGCGTGCCTTCGACGACCTGGCCGTCGACGCGGTAAATGGCGTCAATCGCGCCGGGCACGCGCCGCTGGGCTTGTCTTTGCGCCATGATGCCGGGGATGTAGTTGATCGTCTTGGCTTCCGGCAGGTGGCGATGCTGCTCGACAGTTGCTACGGCGGCGCCGTGCTGATAGGCAGCTTCGGGCAAGTTGTGAAGCGCGGCCGCCATCACCAGCAGACGCGAATCGCCGGCGGGCATAAAGCCGTTTGAGCTGTCTCCGCCGGTCAAGACCAGTCGAATGCCGGACTCGGCAAAGGTATTGCGGCGCAGCGTCTCCATGACGATTTCGCCCAGCGATTCCAGGTCCCAGGGGCAGGCCAATTCGATCAAGTCGGCGGAGCGCTGGAGGCGGCGCAAATGCGCGCCCAACTGGAAGGGTACGCCGCCGTAAGTACGCAGAAAATCAAAGACGCCGAAGCCGCGCAGGATCGCCAAATCCCGCGCCGGGACTGACGCGCTGTCGGCGTCAACGAATTCGCCATTGATATAGATTTCACTCATGTTCGCGCCCATTCCATTGCCCCGATTATAGCCGCAGAGCCAAGTTCCGCCATCCAGATCCGGCGGCTCGTACGGGGGGAAATCGTCAGATGAAAGCCGCCGACTTCATTGCTAGAATGAGAGTATGAAGCGAATCTTGATCGCGCTGCTCTTGCTATGGCTCGGCGGCGCCCGGTACGCCACGGCGCAGGACGCCACGAATTTTCTATTGACGCGCGTCAATAATCTGCGCGCGGCCCAGGGCTTGCCCGCCTATTCGATCCACCCGGCGTTAACCGCGGCTGCGGCCAATCACGCGAGCTGGATGGCCGAGCACAACCGCGTATCGCATTTCCAGTTCGACGGCACGGGCGTGAGAACGCGCGCGCCGAACGCCGGCTTTCCTTCCAGCTGGGTGGGCGAGAATATCTATCTTGGAACCAGCGCGGGGCCGGACGCGGCCTGGAACTGGTGGCTGAACTCGCCCGCGCATTATGCCGGTTTGGTCAGCCCGAATTACGACATGATCGGCATTGGCGGCGCGACGGCCGGCGGGCGCAGGGCCTACGTGCTGGTGTTCGGCAACTCGCGGGGCCGGCTGTCGACGGCCGCGGGCAGCGGCGACAGCAGCGACGGACAAGCGCCAGCGAATCGCCAGCGCTCTTACGTGCTGGGGCTGGACGAATTCGGCAATATCAAACACGAGGTGCAGCCGGGGCATACGATGGGTGATATCGCGCTGATTTACGGCTATACCTGGGACGATATTCCGGCCATGCTGGCGCTCAATAACATGACCTGGGACGACATTCGCTATTTGCAGCCGGGCCAAGTCTTTCTGGTGCCGCCAAAGGACGGCGCGTTTACGCCTACCAGCGCAGCGCCGACCGCCACAGCCACGGCGACCGCAACCGTGACGCTCGCCTTCAGCGACACGCCGACAGCCAGCGCCGGGACGCCGGCCCCGACGCGAGCGTTCACGCAGGCGCTGCGCATCAATCCGGCGTCAGCGTCATCGCCGACGCCGTCAGCAAGCGCCCAAAGCGCAACGCTGGACGCTGACCGGTCCTGGTTGCGGCTGCTGCCTTTGGGCGCCGCGATCATGATTCAATTGGGAATTATCGGAACGGCTTCGCTGGAATTGTTGCGGCGTTCCAGGTGAGTCCGGCGGGCCGGCGCGATAGCACCGCGGCTGACCCGAACAAGGGACGACGAGACTGCCGCAGCGAACTTGCGCGGACGCGGACCGTTTTCCGCCTTACTGCTGGACTGGCGCGTCCGTCACATTCACGGGATCCAGGGCCACGTTTTCGATCGCCTCCATGACCAGCTCGGCCTGCGCAGTGGCCATCTGCTCGGTCGTGTAGGACTGGCCGTGGTTCAGCCACCAGCGCGCCAATTCCCGGCAAGACTTGACCATATGATTCACCGCTATCGCTTGCGGGATGTTGGCTTCGTCGCGCACATTGTAAATTTCCAAAATCCAGTTCTCGATTTCTTCCCAAACCGGCGCCCAGGCGGGGTGATCATCCGGCAGATTCAGCGCCATTCGGCAAATCCGTTGATTGCGCTGGAGGATCTCAAAGATGGCCAGAGCCTCCTCATAGTGCGACCGCTCGGGCTTCACAACGCGCTTGATTTCGCCAAGCACTTGCCGCAAACAATGAGTGAGGAGTTCGTCCTTGCTTTTGAAGTGGCGATAGAAGGTGGCGTAGCCGACGTCCGCGCGCTGCGTCAGGCTTCTTATGGAAATATCTTCATAACTGGACTCCACCGTCAAGCTGACGAGCGCCTCGCTCAATAGCCGTCGTGTGCGCTTGATGCGGCGATCCAACTTTTTCATATCGTGCTCACTACCCACTTATTGCGCCAATTACGGGCGGCCACAGCAGCTACCTGAGCGGCTGAAATCAGCCGACATCCGCCTCGGCCAAAACCTGCGCCAATATGTTCTGTCCGCTTTTCTTTGATTACTATACACATTTCATCTTAGTGAAACAGACTTAACACATGAAAATTAGATGAAATGAGTTTAAGGCGTCAAAAGTGTCTTGGAAATTCCGGTCATTCGACCATTTGGCGGCAGGTTTTGGGACAGATTGCAGCCCAGGGCGGAATTGAATTTGGTTGCCACGCTCGGCCATGCGCTTAGTCCACTCGAGGGCTCGGGGCGCCGATCAATCGCGGTCGCATCCGCCAGGCATTTGCGCTTCCCACGCAGCGAATGGTCCCGTCACAGCCGAATGCCGGCATTATCGATTGAACAACTTCAGTAGCTCCCTGATTATCGCCATAAGGGACCAGATTGCGCGAAAACGCCGGCCAGGCGGGATGCTAATATCAACGCTTGAATGCAGTTTTGGCAGTTGCAGGATGCGGGCGCGTTCCCGCCCCTGCCGAAGTGTAAGGGCTTCAGCAAAGCGGCAGTCGTCTTGCGCCGGAACGAGCCTCAAGCGCAGTCTTAATCACTATCCGCCTCTTCATTGACTGATTGCCGCGCCTTCCGGGAACGACGTACCAGCGACAATGACGTAGCTTCGCGGCTTATGAGGTCGGCATACATGGCTGTGACATCTTGAGGCCTGTAGTCGTCGAGGTTGTCCAGGTACCAGGTGAGCAGTCCGGTAGCGCTTTGGATGATGTAGTTGAAGGCAACATCCCGCGGGACATTGGCGCCTTCTCGCGGCTTGTAACGAGCGTGCAAAATGTCTTCCAGTTCAGCCCGGACCATTTGTCGCGCGGGATTCGCTTCCGGCAAGCGGACATAAAGCTGATAAATCCGGGGCATGCTGCGAACATGCTCGAACATCAATTCCGCTGCGGCGCGCTGTGACTCGACGGCGGCAATCTGTTTCTTCAGGTCTTCTGCAGCCGCCTCGAACAGACTTAGCAGCAATTCGTCTTTGTTCTTGAAATGTCGGTAGAATGTGGCGTAGCCGATATCCGCGCGTTGAGTGAGTTGTCGAACGGAAACCTCATCATAACTGGACTCGAGCGCCAGATCAACCAAGGCTGCGGCTAACGATTTTCGTGTGCGTTTGACGCGGCGATCCAACTTATTCATGTCTGCTTCGCTGCTACATGCTTACGTAATCTGGTTCTGGAATCGCCAACTGGATGCGCTGATGAGATTACTCCGGTCAGCACAGTGTCCGGCGCTCATCACCAAGACTGGCTTGGATAAAACATCTATTATTATACACTTGGACTATAAGTGAAACTGAAATCTCAAACAATAATCGGGGAAATGAGTTGAACAATTCAAGAGTGTCTTATTATTTGTTGAAAAGTGACCACCATGCGCAGGGATTCGTCTGGAGAGTTTGCAGCAGGCGGAAGTGCAAGCCGCCGCGCGCAACCGCTTGAGCGACGTCCAGCAGACGCCCCGGAGCGGGCCAAACTGTCGCGGCCCCGCCCGCCAAGTATTTGCGCTTCTCAAGCTGTATAAAGCGACGGCAAAGTTGAATGCCGGCTTGATCAAATTGACAAATTCAGGCGGCTCTATGATAATCACCGTCAGAATACAGCTCGCTCGCCAACGCAGGCGGGCGCCAGCGATCAGAAAGCGTCCCGATGCGAACATATCGTGAGTGGGTGGAGGAAGCGCAGTCGGCCGACGCGCGCGCGCGCAATGACGCCTTTGATCAACTCGCGCGCGATTTCCAGGGCATGGTCTACAGCGTGGCTTACAGCCGCTTGAGCAACCGGCAGTTGGCCGAAGACGCCGCGCAGGACGCCTTCCTGACCGCGTTCAAGCAAATCCGGCAGTTGAAGGACGCCAGCGCCTTTCCGGCCTGGCTAAAGCGCATCGCCTTCAGCAAAGCGGAAGGCCTACGGCGCCGGCAAGGGCCTCCCGTTGACGCGATAGAGGGCCAGGAGCATCTGGCGTCGTCGGAGCCGACGCCCGAGTCTCAGCTGGAGGCGGCGGAATTGCGGCGGCGCGTGCGGTTGGCGGTGGCGGCCTTGCCGCTGAAAGAGCGCGAACTCACCCAGGACTTCTACTTAAATGGCGAGACCCAGCGCGAGATTTCGGAGCGGCGCAAGATTCCGCTGGCGACGGTGAAAAAGCGCCTGCAATATGCGCGGGAGCATCTGCGCGGCTTAATCAGCGGCTTCAACGAGTCCTTTGACCGCGCTATGTATCAGGAGCCAAAGCGGGAATTGCAGCCGGTGTATATCAGGCGGCGGCCCCCACCCCAAACCTAGAGCCCCCTTAGTCCCCCGCCTCACGGGGGATGCATCCCATAAAGAGGGAGGGGCTTCTATCAAATCACGGAACTACCGCGAGAAACCTCCCCTTCCCTCCTTGTGGGGGAAGGGGCCGGGGGATGGGGGTTTAGCTGCCTGGCACAGCCTCACAGGCGCCCTGGCGCATACAGGTCCAGGTCATGTCGCCGCCGTCGAGGTGCAATTCAGCGCCCATGCCTTCGAGCACGGCCGCCATCGCCGCCACGTAAGGCGCCGAGAAGCTGGTGCCGTTCAGCGCCTTGTAGCCGTTGTCGAGATAGATGGTGTGCACATCGCGGCCGGGCGCCCAGATATCGCCGCCTTTATTGCTGAAACTGCTGCGCCCGCCGTTGGGGTCGATGGCGCCGACAGCCACCACATTTTCGTATCGGGCCGGGAAGCCGGGCAATTCGCCGCCGCTGTTGCCGGCCGAGGCGATCACGGTGACGCCCTTCGCAAGCGCGTGGTCAAC
>CAZWCV010000074.1:0-12191 GCA_964632725.1 uncultured Anaerolineaceae bacterium | reverse complement strand
AAGCGCCACAATGTGTCCACGTCTGACCGCGACGTCTTCGGGATCGTCATCGTTGTCGACGAAGTCGTAGCCATTATCGAGCACGCGGTCGACCAGGTCTTCGTGGCTCATGCAGACGCCGGTGTCAATCACGGCGACGGTGATTTTTTCGAGCTCGTCGGCTTCGTTCCAGGCGGTCTCGGCTTGAATATGGGGCAGGGCCCATTGCCGGTCGTAGTCGGGATCGTTGGGCGGGTTGTCGAAGGCGACGCTGACGACGAAGTCTTGCTCAACCAGCTCGACATCGCTGTCGAAGGTGAAGTTCATGCCGAAGCCGTCGGGCGGGTCCACCACCCAGATTTCCAACTCGTCAATGCGTTCGACGATGGTCGCTCCGATGCGATTGACGTACTCCCATTTTTCGTCGAGAGGCGTATTGGGATCGTAGTGGATGACCCAGTTGCCGGTGGGCTCCGCGCCGTAGACGGGCGCAATTCGCGTGCTGTCGGGTTCGCCGCCCGGTCCCGTACCGCGCAGGATATTGACGCCGGGCGGGAATTCGCTGGCGACAGCGGTAAACGTACTTGCGGAGAGGATAAACAAACTGAGAGCGAAACTGGCGACGCGGCGGATCGACTTCATGGCTCGTCCCTTTGTCAAACGGTGCGGGATTGCAGATTAATTCTAACTGCTCTACTGCGCATTACGCAAGCAGGGCGTCGGGCGTTGCGGGTTTGGCAAAGGCTCCGGACTGGATTCAACGCCAGCGGCGCAGACGAAAACCGGTCGGGCGAGCCCCACAGGCGCAGGCGAGGCGCCTTGCTGGTTGCCAGTACCTCGTCGTGCGCTTACTCAAGCCGGCGGCGGTTGACTTCGAAAGCGAAGATGTCGTCGCGGGCGTAGCCGCCAGTGACATCCAGCGTCATTTGCTCCTGAGCGACAAGGCTCAGTTCGAGGTCGGCGTAGAGGATGGTCTCTTCGTCGTAGAGGGGCGGGACCAGGTACTCGCCATTGGGCGCGATGACGGCGCTGCCGCCGTTGAGCAAGAGCGCGGCGGGGTCGTCCTGCTGGTCGGGCGGCAGGCTGAGCTCGGGCGGGAAGTCGGCGGCGGGCATGATATTGCCGACAGCCAGGACAAACGCGCGGCCTTCAAAGGCGTAGTGGCGGCTGGCGATCTGATGGCTCTCCTTGACAGCCGGCCAGAGCGCGACATGGATCGTCTCGTCGCTGCTGTGCAGGGCTTGGCGGGCGTGGGGCATCCAATGTTCCCAGCAGACCAGCGCGCCCACCCGGCCGACGGCGGTATCCACCGCGCTCAAGCCGGCGCCGTCGCCTTGCGCCCAGACCAGCTGCTCGGTGTAGGTGGGGCGCAGCTTGCGATGGTGGTTGGCGAGCGCGCCGTCGGCGTCGATGATGACGATGCTGTTGTAGAGGCTGCGGTTGCCGCGCCCGGCCCTGACTTTTTCGTTGAAGCCGACAACCAGGACGATGCCCTCTCGCGCCGCGCAATCCTGAAGCTGCCGCATGTGCGGGCTGGAAACCGCCAGGCTGTTAGCGACCAGGCGGGCGTAGAGCTGTTTGGTGGGCGAGTGATCCCAGCGGGCGTAGTCGACGGCGTAATCCAGCCAGGCCGGGTAGCCGGGGAAGAAGGTCTCGCCGAAGGCAGCCAACTGCGCGCCGTTGCGAGCGGCTTCGGCAATCAGCGCGACAGCTTTGGCGATGCAGGCGTCCAGATCATAATAGGGCGGTCGCGCTTGAATCAGGGCGGCGCGGATGCTTTTGCTCATAATGTCATGTTCCTGCGCCTTAGATTATTCGTGTTAGCCATGCGAAACTGAATGGCAGTCTCGTCACAGGTGGGCGAGCCAAGGCTCGCCCCTACAGCATTGCGATAGTGCTGGCAAAGCCGCGTATAGCGCAGGCATTCTTTGTGCTGCTCGGGAATCACTTCTGCGTTTAGTCGCCGCCGCCGAGCACGGCGCGCACGCGGAATTGTTCGCCGTCGCTATCGGGCGCGTTGGCGACTACGTCGGCGAGCGGCAGGGCTGGGCCGGCTTCATCGGCGCGCATGACATTGGTCAGCGGCAAGACGGAGGACGTGGGGTCGACCTGCGAGGTGTCCAGCTCTTGCAGCTTCCGAAAGTAGTCCAGAATGTCGGAGAGTTGCTGCTGGTACAAGACGACGTCCGCTTCGCTCAGCTCGAGGCGCGCCAGGTCCGCGATAGCGCGCACGTCTTCGGCCGACAGGGTGGTCTCAGCCATGATTCCTCTTCAGCTGCAATTGACATCAATGCGCCCAAGTCTAGCGCCGATCGCGCCGGCTTCACAGGTCGAACCCGGCGGCGGACGATACTTGGCGTTCAGAATCGGAAAAGAGTACACTGGGTGCGATTTGAGAATAAGGATGGAGTATATGCGAGCCACTGTCGAGCGGGCCGAAGCCCTGCGGTTGCTGAAAATCGAACATCTGGCGGTAGAGGCGCTGATCGCCGAGCTGAGCGAGGAAGAAATGACGCGCGGCGATACTATCCGGCACGGCCTTTACCACGACCAGCAGTGTTCCTTCAAGGACTTGCTGGCGCACTTGATTTGCTACGAAGTCTACACGGTCGAGGCGCTGCGCGAATGGGGAGCCGGGCGCAAGCATTGGGCGATTGACGCGGTGAAAGATCCGCGCCGGGGCCGCGAGATCCACTACGGCGGCATCGCCGAGCGCGCCCGCCTCAGCCTGGGGGAACAGCTGGCCGAGTATCGGCAGGTCAGCCGCGAGCTGGAATCAGCCGTCGAGGCGCTACCCGAGACGGATTGGCGGATGGCGGCGCCCTACGCGGACGGACAGGGCAGCGATCTGGGCGGCATGATCGAGGGCATCCTGGTGCTGCCGCCGCGGCCGCTGTATCGCCACTTGCCGGTGCATGTGCCCGACGCGAACGCCTATATTCGCAGCTTGCGTTAGCTTGCGCTTGAAACTGCAATTGATCACAAAGGCGCGAAGACACAAAGGGCACAAAGCCCGGGTTTGTTAATGGCTCGTCGCGTATTCAAGATTCAAAAGGCAATCCTCTGTGTTCTCTGTGGTTCATTTTCGCTCTGCCGCGGCTGCACTGAAGCAGCGACAAGCGCGCCTCTCGCGTTAGCCGGGCTTATGCTATAATTCGCGACTGTTTAGCCATCTAACGAAGCAGCTGCGGCAGGAGCGCGCGAAAAGCCATGAGCAAATCCGGCTGCCTGGCGATGATATTCGGCATGGGCGCGCTGGCGGTCTTGACCGGCTTGTGTTCGTTCACCAGCTTCAGCTTGTCGCAGCAGGCCGTCATCGACATGAACGCCTCGGGCTTTCGCGTCGATGATCCGGTGATTACGCTGCGCTGCGCTATCGCGGGCAAGTGCGAAGGCGAGACCCTTGGCGCCGCGCCGCTGAACGCGCCCCTGCTGGTATTGACCTCCCTGCTCACAGCCGCGCCGACGGCGACGCCCGTCCCCGATACAGCTGTTCCGCCCGCTGAGGTCCCGGCTCAGGCGACTGCGCAGCCGGCAGTCGTCGCCGCGACCGCGACAGAGCCGCCCGCGCAGGAGCTGCCGCGCATCGCCGATCCGCGCGCGCTGAATATACTGCTGCTGGGCATTGACCAGCGCAGCGCCGCTGACGAGCAGGGTCCTTTCCGCACCGACACCATGATTTTGCTGAATATCAATCCGGCGCGCGAGACGGTGGGCGTCTTGTCCTTCCCGCGCGACCTGTGGGTGGAGATTCCCAGTTACGGGCCGGGACGGATCAATACGGCGAATTTCCTGGGCGACAGCGATGCTTATCCCGGCGGTGGCGGCCCGGCGCTGGCGATGGAGACAATCGCCGAGAATTTCGGCATCCGCGTGGAGAAATACCTGCTGGTCAATTTTGATGTCTTCACCACAGTCGTGGACATGCTGGCGCCGGCGGGCGTACTGGTCAATGTGACCGAATTCATCGACGACCCGACTTATCCCGACGACTTCTACGGCACCATCCACGTGACTTTTGAGCCGGGCGAGCAGCGCATGGACGCCGAGACGCTGCTGCAATACGCGCGGACGCGCCGCACGCAAGGGGGAGACTTCGACCGGGCGCGGCGGCAGCAGCAAGTGCTGGACGCAGTGAGGGCGGAAGTGCTGAGCGCGGGCGGCATCGTCAACTTCGTCACGCAAGCCTACCCGCTGTGGCAGGCGCTGCAGGGCAACTATCGCACCAATCTGGAATTGAACGAAATCATCGCCCTGGGCCGGCTGATGGGAAATATCAAACGCGACGATATTCGCTACAGCGTGATCGACAACTTTTACGCCTCGCTGGGCAAGACTTCAAGCGGCGAAGATGTGCTCTTCCCCGACTTTGTCGCCATTCGCGATCTGATCATGCGCACCTTTTACCCGCAGACGCAGCTGACACTGGCGGAGATTCGGGCGCGGGCCGAGGCGGAAGCGGCGCAGGTATATGTCTTCAACGGCACAGACGTGGCCGGTTTGGCGGGCGACACGCGCGAATGGCTGCTGGCGCAAGGCGTGGGCGTCAACGGCATCAATAATGACGTGACGCGGCATCGCCAGCAGACCGAGATTCGGCAGTACGGCCGTTACAACTGGACGGCGCAGTATATCGCGCTGCTGATGGGCTTGCCCGAAGACCGCATCAAGCGCAGCGCCGACGGCGTCATCGCCGAGGGCGTGCTGGTCGCGCTGGGGGCGGACGCAACGGCGATTATTGCGGGTTAGACAAGCTCGGAGTTAGCAGCGCTTTCGTACCGGAAAAGCGCCAACTCCTCGCAAGTTCTGCTTCTGATATAATGAGCCTGATTGTCGCAGGAGGTTGGCCATGCTCCGCAGAATCGGGCTGCAAAACTTCAAGTGCTGGCGTGAACTCGATATTGAGCTCGCGCCGATTACGCTGTTTTTCGGTGTGAACAGCTCGGGCAAGACGGCGATATTGGAGTCGCTGCTGATGTTGAAGCAGACGGCGACAGGATTCGATCCGGGCCAGCATATCAATTTTGGCGAACGCGAGCGCGATTACGTCGATTTGGGCAGTTATCGGGATGTGGTTAGCGAGCATGATGAAGAAAAGCGAATCGGCATGCAGATGTCATGGAACACGAACACTACTATCTTCTTTATGTCTGACACACTCGAAGACAATTCGCGCAGCCTGAAGTCCATGACCTACGACGTCACTTGGGGCATCGACGAACACATAAACATTTTTAGACTGCGGTACGACGTCGAGTCAGTGGAATCTCCATCTGATTGGGTGGAAGTATGGCGTGAAGACCCAGACAGCTACCTTCTGACATCATCGTTTGCCGAACCAACCGACAAACCTGACGAAGTGGAGTCGCCAAAGAGATGCTACGTATTGCCATGGACAGCACACTATGGATCCTCGAAAGAACACTTCGTATCGTTGATGAATGTTAGCGGTGAGTTCGAGCGCACCGTAGAAAGGTTTCATCCAATTGGACCTCTGCGTCTTAAGCCAGAGCGCTACTATCTCCGAACTGGCGGTAAGTCAGAGACAGTTGCGCCTGATGGCGCAAACACGATGCAAGCACTGATCGCATCAGCGAGCGAAGACCGTTTCTTGCTTGACCAAACAGTACGGCTCTTGCAGGAATTAGAATTGGTAGAAGATTTCAACATTAAACCGATTGATTCAGACGAAAGGCTGTACGAAGCGACGGCGACGGTCGGCGGCGTAGAAAGCTCACTGGTTGACGTCGGCTTCGGCGTCTCTCAAGTGTTGCCAGTCATTACGATGTTGCTAATGGCGCCAAGAAACTCAATCATACTACTGGTACAGCCGGAGCTACACCTCCACCCCAACGCGCAGGCGGCATTGGCTGACCTGCTACTTTACGTAGCGGAAGAGCGCAAGTTGCAGCTGATTGTCGAAAGCCACAGCGAGCATATTGTGCGGCGGCTGCAGCGGCGGATTGCCGAGGCGGAGCCGGCGTTTGCAAGACCTGAGAACGTCAAGATGTACTATTGTCAACCTGGACAAGACGGCTCGACGATAGAGCAAGTTGATCTCGACAGGTTTGGGCAGATATCAAATTGGCCGGAGCGGTTCATGGGCGATATCAGTGGTGACATACACAGCATGGCTAAAGCTGCGATAAAGCGACGTCGACAGGAGCTAGAGCGTGTCGGAAGTGGTGATTGATACAAATGTATGGGTACTTGCAGACAGAATCACATCTGACACAGAGGGAGTTCCAGACGACGAAGTAGAGTGTATTGAATCATGCTACTATTGGTTAAGTAGATTCGCCGAAAGCAGCGACCAACTGGTGGTGGATTATTCTTATCGAGTGCTATCGAAGTACAGAGAGAACATTCGCAAGGGCGGATTTGCAGAGCAGACCTTGAACCGGCTTGAGAGTGCAGTTCTGGAGCGGCTTGTATTCGTTGATATACCGTTCGACAGTGATGAAATTGCAGTATTGCCATTTCCTGTCACATTCGAAGACCCGGACGATCGAAAGTTCATCGCCCTTGCCTTGGCTCGTGATCCTATAGCGCCGATTTACAATGCTTCTGATACCGACTGGGAGAAAGAACGCGAACAGCTCGCGGCAAACGGACTCACAATTCGCGAACTCTGTCGCGACTACATTAAGGAGAGGCTCCGCGAGTAGTAGACACGAGCCAAATCATGCAACCTGTTGTGTAAGCGCCAGAAATGTCCCCGTGAAAGCGAGATATGCTACAATATGAGTAAGCAATACTTGTAGCGGGACAGGGACAATGGACGCGCAGCAGCAAGCTCCACTCGCAAAATTAGTCTGGCTTGACCCCTTCAGCGGCAAAACCCTCGAACACCCCATCCGCGACGGCGACAAACTGACCATCGGGCGCTCCTCTAGCAACGACATCCAAATCGCCGAGGGGCATATCTCGCGCGAGCACGCCGTCATCGCCTGTGAAGGCGGCGCTTTCAAAATCGACGACGTGGGCAGCGCCAACGGTACTTTCATCAACGGCGTGCAAGTCTACGGCGAGCACGGCCTGGACATCGGCGATGAAGTCCACCTCTTTGTCTCGGTGCTCAAGCTGCTGTCGCCCAGCGGCAACGCGGCCACGGACGCGGCCAAAAAAGTGTCAGCCGTCGCCGGCGACCGCGCCAGCCTGCGCATCGTCCGCGGGCCGCAGCAGGGGCAGATCTTCGCGCTGCTGAAAGAAGAGCTGTATATCGGGCGCTCGACGCCGAGCTCCAATTGGGAGATCGCCCTGCAAGACCCGACCGTATCGCGCCCGCACGCCTTCCTGGTGAAAGAGCAAGACCAGTGGAAGCTCTTTGATCTGGGCAGCATCAACGGCACGGCGGTCAACAATGCGCCGGTCACGGGCGGCGAGGCGCGCAAACTGCGCGATGGCGACCGCATCATGTTCGGCGGCACGATGACGGTATTTCACACCGGCTTTCCGGCTCAATTGGCCACGGGGCGGAAGGTCCAAAACGGGCAAACATGACAAGACCAAATATCATCCTCATCATCGCCGATGACATGGGTTACGGCGATTTCGGCATTTTCAACGATCAAATCTCATGCACGCCGCATTTGGACGCGCTGGTGGAAGAATGCATCTGCCTGACGCAGCATTATTCGGCGGCGCCTGTTTGCACGCCGGCGCGGGCAGCGCTGATGACCGGGCGTTACGCGCAGCGCACCGGCAGCATCGACACCTTGGAGACTCGCGGCCTTGACCGCTTGCGGCTGGACGAGCGCACGCTGGCGGATGTGCTGGGCGGCGCCGGATACGCGACGGCGCTGATCGGCAAGTGGCACAACGGCGCGCTCGACCCGCGCTATCACCCGACGGCGCGCGGCTTCCGGGAGTTCATCGGCTTCCAGGGCGGCTGGAATCCCTATTATCGCTACCGGCTGGACCGCAACGGGAGCATTGAATACGGCGACAAAGACCAATACCTGACCGATGTTTTCAGCGATGCCGCCGTCGATTTCATCAAGCGCAATCAGCGCGATCCCTTCTTCCTGCAGCTGGCATACAACGCGCCGCATTTCCCTCTTGAGGCGCCGGACGCCATTGCGCGGAAATACGCTGACAGGGGATTCAGCGTCGGCGTCAGCCTGCTCTACGCCATGATCGAGGTGATGGACGCCGGCATCGGCCGCATCGCCGCGGCGCTGGATAATCTGGGCATAGCCGACAATACCCTGCTGATGTTCACCAGCGACAACGGCCCGGCGCTGGGCGACTGGAACGGCTTCTCGCAGCGGCGCTTCAATTACAATTTCAACGGCGGCAAGGGCAATACCTTCGAGGGCGGCATTCGCGTACCCATGATCCTGCGCTGGCCGGATGGCTTGCCCGGCGGTATTCGCAGCGACGCCATGGCGCATTTCAGCGACTGGTATCCCACGCTGCTGAATCTGGCGGGCGTGGACATGCCGGGCGATCGCGCCATTGACGGCGTCGACATTACGCCGGCGCTGCGCGGCGAAGCGGGCGGCGTTTATCCGCAGCGCTGCTGGCAGTGGAATCGTTATACGCCGCTGGGCGAGTGCAACGCCGCCATCCGCGACGGCGACTGGAAGCTGCTGCGGCCGCTGATCCCCGAAGCCATGCAGGTCAGCGCGCTGGACACGGCGCTCGACCACGCCATCAAGTATTACCCGGAGCATTTCGCCGATATCATCCGCGAGCCCGAGCCGCCGCGCAGCGTGCCCGAGCCGCCGGCGCCCCTGCTCTTCAACATCGCCGACGACCCCTGCGAGCGGAACGACCTGGCGGATCAGCAGCCGGGGCGCGCCGCGGCCATGGAACGGGAGCTGGAGCGCTGGTTTGTGGATGTGACCGGCATCTAGCCGTCTGACCGCGTGAGCTATCTGCCAATTGACATCCGCGTTGCCTGACCCTCTCAATTGTGGCGCGCGATTCACAAGTAGTCATATACTGAGACACAGGCTGTCGCTTGACAGTGCCATAGCTTAACATTGTCGCGCTGTCTGCAGCGCCGGTCAGTTCCCGCTAGGGCAAAGCACATCGCGGCGGATTGCGCTGATATTGGCGCAGGTTGCCCGTTTAGGGCGGGAACGATTCTAGTTCGGACATAGGGATTCTGATGAAGCGCATTCGCACAAAGATCGCTTTAACGGCTGTCGTCTTGCTGGCGTTTGCTCCGCTTGTGCAGTTTGCCTACCTTGGTCATTTCAGTCGAATGACGAAAGACGATTACGCGTATATCGGCAAACCCTTGGAATCGAGCGCTTGGGAGGCGATGTTATTCTGGCGCGAGAACTGGAATGGCGACTATACGAATTTTTTGCTTTACGGTTTGCTGGCGCCCTTGGGCGAACGGCTGCCCTCGATCTTTCCGTCGGTCATAATTGTGGTGGGTCTTGTCGGATATGCCTGGTTCAACGCGAGGCTGCTGACCTTGCTGGGACTTTCACATCATCGGCGCCTGATCGCCGCTGCCTTGGCCTCCTTAACGCTGGTTGCCTTTTTCGGCGGTTCATACAGCTTGGTCGTATTCTATTGGTTCGCGGCATCCGTCGAGTACGCCTTGCCGGTGGTGATTTTGATGGTCTGTCTCGCGCTTGGGGCAAGCACTGTGGGCTGGGCAAGTACGCCGCGGCGACTGTCAATGGCTGCGATTGTCTTTTCCCTGCTTGGCTTCTTAAACGCTGGATTTTCAGAAATGTACCTGGTATTTCAGTCGGTTGTTCTGGCGCTGCTCGGGGTATGCGCATTTGCAATAGCCGAGAAAGCGGAACGCCGGCGCGCCACTGTCTTGATATTGGCGGCTCTCCTGGGTACTGCGGCTGGCGCGGCAGCGCAGCTGTCGGCGGCCGGGGTCGCCTACCGATTATCGCTAACGGAATTATGGACCAGTCCGATTGAGCCGGTGCGCGAATTACCCCTGCTAATCGTTCGCACCTTGGCATTGCTGCCGGCATATCTGACGGACAAATTCGCTTTTTCAGGTTTCAAAATGCTGGCCGCCGCCGGCCTGGCCGCGACCATGTCCCTGTCACGGCCCGCCCGTCCAGACGCCAGGCAGCCCTGCAAACCTTCCGCGCGTTGGCCGCTTGTGATCGGTCTAGCCGTCCAGTTGGGATTCCTGCCCGTCTTGTGGTCGTACACCAGCGACCTGCCGTACATTCTTGGGCGTTTCAGCTACGCTTACGCTTTGGTGCTCCTTCTCAATACAGGTTTGATCATCGCGCTTCTGGCCATGACTGCGCGGCCAAATCGATTTCGTCAGCGCTTGGGCACGAGGCGCGGAACACTCCTCTATCACAGCATAGTTCTGTTCATTATCGGCGCGCTCTTCGCATTGCCTGAAGTGCGAGCCACCGTCCCCGAAGCAGTCTTGTACTTCACGATTACATCGTATCTGCTGGCCGGGATCTACATTTGGCAATTGGCTTTCGCATTCGTGGCAAAAGGCGATCGGCGGGCGAACCGTGTTGGGCTGCTCTCCCTGGCCTCAGCTGGTCTTACAGTCGCCTCGCTTGCCGTTATGATCGCAGTGGTAAGCTGGGTGCAGGGCGTCATTTATGATTACGCCATCGCGCCAGTGGTGTTTCCATTGACCTTGACCGGTCTGATGTGGGGGGCATCAGCCGGCATGTTGATTCGCCGCCACGTCCCCCTGGGCGGTGGAAATGCGCGCTGGTATCGGGCCGTCGTCCTTTTTAGCCTGCTAGTCGCGCTTGTGAATGGCTGGAATCTAATCACCGCGCAAACGCAGAAAACAGGCGAACTCGCTGAAAGCGCCCGAATCTGGGATGAAACGCATCAGGAAATTCTAAGGCTGCTGGATGAAGACAAATCAGCTGTCTATACGCGAGAATTCCTGTTTCGCGGCAATCATATCAACCGCCGCTTTCCCCCGCATTACGGTTCCCGGCAGTTGACCTGGCATGAAAAGTTATTCTACGGATTGGACTATGAGCCCTCATTTGGCTGATGAGGCAATCGTTCGGGAGCGCGCGCCGCAAGTTGGACGCGCTACGGCGATAATACGCCGCCGGAATTATCAATTTGTCACAGTAGAACAGAAAGCACAGAGGAAAGACCTATGCCAATTATGCAAGCTGATCAACTGACCGAGACTATCACGCGTATCCTGGCGGAGGCTGGGGCGCGCGCCGACTACGCCGACATCGTGGCGCGGCATCTGGTGGACGCCAATTTGGCCGGGCATGACTCGCACGGCGTCATCCGCGCGCCACATTATGTGCGCTCGATTGAAAAAGGCGAGCTGGCGCCGGCTGTCGAGCCCGAGATCGTCGAAGAGACCGCCTCGATGGCACAGATTTGCGGCCACTGGACCTTTGGCCAGGTGATCGCCAGGCAGGCGACCGAGATCGCCATCGAAAAGGCGCGCGCGCAAGGCGTCGCTTTGGTCTCGATGTACCACGAGGGGCATACCGGGCGCATCGGCGCCTACGCCGAGATGGGCGCGGAGGCCGGCATGGCGGCGATGATCTGGGACGGCTGCATCGGCGGGCCGCGCTCGGTGGTGGCGCCGCTGAATGGCGCCGGGCGCAAGATCGGCGCCAACCCCATCGCCATGGGTTTTCCCAGCGGGGCGCGCGGCACGGTGCTGCTCGACTTCGCCACCTCGATTTCAGCGGCGGGCAAGGTGATGGTGGCGGTGGACAAAGGCGAGCAGCTGCCGGGCGACTGGATTGTGGACGCCAATTGGCAGCCGACCTCAGACCCGACCAAGCTCAAAGAAGGCGGCGCGCTGCGGCCGCTGGGCCTGCCTTATGCCGGGCACAAGGGTTATGCGCTGGGGATGATGGTCGGGCTGTTCAGCTTAATGGCGTCGCTGCGCTCGGAGCATGAGCCGCCGCTGGAAGACCGCTGGGGCACGGTGATCCTGATGATCGACATTTCGCGCTTCGGGCCGCTTGATGTTTTTCAGCGCCAAGTCGACACCTTGATCGACTTCGTGAAGGCCGACCCGCTGGAGGGCGAGGTGTTGTACCCGGGCGAGCTCGAGGCGCGCAATCGACGTGAGCGGCTGGCGAAAGGCATTGAGCTGCCCGCGGCGACCTGGAACGAGATCAGCGCCTGCGCCGAGGGGCTGGGCGTGGCCGTGCCGGTTGTATAAGCAGTGCAATCGGTCAGTTTTTTGCCGCAGAGGCACAGAAGTAGAACAAAGTAAGTCATGCAAATCTCATGTCAAGAAACTTTTCCTT
>CAZWCV010000073.1:0-18912 GCA_964632725.1 uncultured Anaerolineaceae bacterium | reverse complement strand
CAACGCTTCTCTGCCCTGCTCGCGCTCTTTTGTGTATACTCCGGTGGATAATATACTTCGCAAAGGAAACGCAGGTTCGCAAGTATGGTATTGGCTTCCAGATCATTGGTTCCGGCCGCTCTTCTGCTGATTAGCCTGACTTTTGTCTTTGCTACGGGCCTGCGAAACGCTAGAAACTTGCCTGCGACCGTCGGTGACATTTACTCGGCGCGGCGAATCTATGAGACTCGCAATCATTCGCTGTATAGCGTGAACGAGACCTTCAATTCCATCGTTGCGGTGAATACCGGCAATCACACGCCCCTTTATCATATACTTTTGAACCTTTGGGCCCGCTTCGTAGGGCGTGATCTATTCACGTTGCGGGTGCTTTCGGTGTGTCTCGGCTTGCTGGCGATATCCTCCACATATCGTTTGGCGCATCTCTGCGGCAGAGCAGAAGCGCTGGATACCGCATTGCTTCTATCGTTTCTAGCGTTTTTTCTCTTCTACACGCAAATCGCTCGTTTCTACGCGCTGCTCATACTGCTTGCGCCATGGCTCCTCTTCTCGTACTGGCGAGCGTTGCATGCTGCAGCGAAGAACTTGGGCTCTGCCTGGCTCTCCCTCGCGGTGAGCGCTTCCGCAATAGTGTACACGCACCTCTTCGGCGCCTTCGTCATCGCGGCTATCGGCATTTACCACCTGATCTTTGTCCCAAAAAACAGACGTTGGGCGACAGTCGCTCTGGGACTTGGCGCCTCGGCAATTCTATTCTTGCCCTGGCTGCCTATCGTGCTTGACGGCCTGACCATGTGGAATGTAACAGAAGACAGCGGCCTGCCGATTTTCGATGCGCTTGTCGCCACTCTGTCTGTATATTCCAACGGCTTGCTTCCCCTGATTCCCTTCGTCGCACTGATCATAGCGCGCCGGTTTAGAACGTTAACCAAGGCGCAGCATTATATCGTTGTGGTCTCCTGTGTAGTGCTGGCGCTGATGCTCGCCGCTAATGAGATTACAACGGTAATCCTGGCGCGACGCATGCGATACACTTTGATCCTGGCGTCTGTTTGGAGCGTCGCCCTGGCTGTAGGTCTCAACTTTCTGCCCCACTGGCGCGCGCTCCGCATTCCGGCGCTGCTGTGTTGGATCGCGGCCTATTTTGCATTTTCGGGCAGCAACAATATGCGGCTCTACAACAATTCCCATGATCTTCGACATGGCGATGTGCCGAACTATCAATTTCTCATCTATGAACCAACCATCTCGCCCCGCAGCAGCGACTTTGTACTCAGCTTCCATCAAGATTCTCCCTATCGATCGAAACATACGCTCCACTACTATGGCAACATGACTGGTTCCTGGCGCGGGCTCATCCAGTTCTGGAACAGCGATGCTGAAGACGTCGGCGTTCTTAGCAATGACCCACGCTACAATGACATTCATAGCCTGGCCGATTGGAACTTTCCCATCTGGGCAATTCACAATCCGCAGCGTACCGATCTCCAAGCCATGCCGGCTTATGTTTCCGAGTTTGCGCCCCGATTCCATTCATGTGGACGCCACATCGACGCGCCGGATACTGTCGTCGACCTGTATGTTAAGAGGTCGATACCATGTGACCTGCTTACAACTGAACAGCCTTTGCGAGTGTTATACGACCGCGGCACAGAACTGGAGAATATCTTGCTCGACCTTGAAGCGGACGAACTGAGCGTTTTCTTCTGGTGGACCAAGACTTTCGCAAACGAATACTCATATTCGATTCAGATCTTTGACGCCGACGGTCTCAAGGCGCTCCAGGTTGACGATGTCATTGGGGGGAGCGCGCTCGTCCGCCAATCAGTTGATATATCCAATCTGCCGGCAGGCGAGTTTTCCGTCCAGCTGATTGTCTACGACTATGAGACCGGAGCCAGCCAGTCCGGCATATTTCTCGCTGATGGCCGCCCGTTCAAGCGGGCAGTCGAAGTCGGTCGCATTTTAACCAGCCACTGATCTTTGCCTGTTCCCGCGCGATCCGCTGATCCAAGCATCTCCCGCGGCTTGTCTCGCGTACGGGCATGAACTATGCTTTAGGAAAGCGGCGCAAGACGGGCAAATATAGATGGCGGATTAGCGATGAGCCTGCGCAAACGCGGCAAGTCCAATGACGGACCCCAATGGGTCGCGGTTTACATCACACATAATCTGCCAGAAGCCCATATCGTCTTTGGCAAGCTGCGCGCGCACGAGATTCCGGCAATGATTCACCAGGAAGCCGGCGCCACCGCGCTGGGCATCACGCTGGGTAACCTGGGCGAGGTCAAGGTACTGGTTGCGCCCGACGACCACGACGCGGCGGCCGCGCTTCTGTTCGAGCAAGCGGGCGCGCCGATTGAAGCCAGCAACGACAAGATCCAGCTGATTTGGCGTGATGACGGCGACGGCGCGGAATACTACCTTGACGATGACGACCAATGACACGCTGACCAGCATTCCCGGGTTCAGAGTCGGGCACTATACCGATCTCGAGGCGGCGACCGGCTGCACCGTAGTCCTCTGCCCGCCGGGGACCGTTGGCGCCGTCGATGTGCGCGGGGGGGCGCCCGGCACGCGCGAGACCGACCTGCTGCAGGCGCACAATCTGGTGCAGGAGGTGTCCGCCGTCGTCCTCTCCGGGGGCAGCGCATTCGGCTTGTCGACCGCCGATGGCGTCATGCGCTGGCACAGCGAGCGCGGCCTGGGTTATCAGTCCCGCAGCAGGGTTGTCGTGCCGATCGTGCCCGCCGCCATTCTCTTTGATCTGACCATTGGGCGACCGGGTATAAGGCCCGATGCGGCCGCCGGTTTTCAAGCTTGCGATGACGCCTCGGCTAAACCTGTAGCGATGGGCAGCGTCGGCGCGGGTACCGGCGCGCGCATCGCCGCTATCGCCGGGGACAAACGCGCCAGTAAAGGCGGCATTGGTTCCGCGGCGCTGGCTTTGCCAAGCGGCTTAATGGTGGCGGCGCTGATGGCGGTAAACGCAGTCGGCAATGTCATCGGCGTGAATGGCCGGATACTGGCGGGTTTGCGCTCGGAAGATGGCGCCGGATTCGTTTCCGTGCTAGACGAGATGACGCGCATGTCCGCAGCAGGCGCAGAGGCGGCCGCGAGCGAGAACACCGTCATCGGTGTGGTGGCCACCAACGCCAGGCTGAACAAGGCGCAAGCGCAGAAGGTCGCGCAGATGGCGCACGATGGTATTGCGCGCGCGATTAATCCCGCCCATACTATGTACGACGGCGACACAATATTTGCCCTGGCCACCGGCAGTATTGCAGCGGACACAACGGTGGTCGGCGCCCATATGGCGGAAGTGGTCGCCGCAGCCATCCGCCGTGCGGCCCTTCGCGCGACATCGCTGGCCGGAATCCGCGCGGCTTCGGACGGGTAGCGCCGGGGCGCGGCCAGGCAGGAAATGCGGCGAGCAAACCCGGGCCCGGACTCGTCAAGTTTAAGCTTTCTGTGCGATGCTTTAACAAACATTTAGCCCAGTGGCGGTATCTTGGCATCGCATGAATGCAGCAAGTCAAAGGTTGGAGTACTTGGCCAAGAATATCCTGCTCGTGGAAGATGACCAGACCCTGGTGCAGAAGCTGTCAGACTTGCTGTGCGCTGAAGGTTATGTCGTCGACTCCGCCTTCGACGGCGAGACCGGCTGGAACAAGGCGCGTAACGGCAACTACGACCTTATCGTCCTCGATATTATGTTGCCGGGGGGCCTGGACGGTGTCAGCCTATGCCGCATGATTCGCAAAAACAATAAAGATTACGTGCCTATATTCATGCTGACGGCGCGCGGCACGGTTAACGATCAGATTCTTGGCCTGGAAAGCGGCGCCGACAAATATATCGTGAAGCCTCCTAAACTGGGCGTATTCCTGGCCGATGTTCGCGCGGAGCTGCGCCGGCCCTCCGCGGACCAGAGCCAGCAGCAAGATGAACTGCTCGCGGGCGACCTCCAGGTTGATCTCGCCGGCCGCCGCGTTTTCAAAGCCGGCGCGGAAGTGAAGTTGAGCAATAAGGAGTATTTGCTGCTGACTGTCTTCATGCGCAACGAACGGGCAGTGCTCTCTCGCGATTTTCTCATTGCCAATGTCTGGGGCGAAGATTATCTGCTGGCTGAAAGCGACAAGCGCACGGTTGATGTTCATATCCGTTGGCTGCGCGAAAAGATTGAAGACAATCCATCCAAACCCAAGCGCATTAGCACAGTGCGCGGCGTCGGCTATCGATTTGAGGGATGAGTATGGATAGCCTGCCCCTGGTTTTGTCCGCGGCCTTGCTCGGCGCGGGAGCGTTCTGCGCCTGGCAAAGACGCAAGCTCAGACAGCTGCTCGCCGCTCGCCGCCGCCAGGAGATTGAGATAGACGGCTTGCGCTCGAGCCTGCAAGCCGAAGCTGTCAAAGGTTCACAGGACCGCGCATTCTTGTCTACCGCCGCCTCGGTCGCGTTTGACGCGATCCTGGTTCTCGAAGAAGACCTGAAGATCATCGGTCTGAATCGTCCAGCCGCGCGCTTGCTTCAAACTGAGAATGGTATCGACCGGCGTTTGCCCGAAGTCATCGGCTCACACGACCTGGCGGAACTGGCTCGGCATACTTTGCGCGAAGCAGACAGTCTGGACGAGCAGCTCCTGATCGGAGACTCCCACTTTCGCGCGCGCGCCAAAGCATTCGAGCTTGGCGCCGCGGCGTATATCGGCATTGCCCTGCAAGACATCACCGATCTGGTGCATTTGAACCGCGCCCGGCGCGACATGGTCGCCAATATCTCGCATGAACTGCGTACGCCTATTACCCGCATCCGCCTGATCATCGAGGGCCTCTTCCTCGATGCTGATAAACCCAAACGCAAAGCCAGCATTCAGTCGCTTAAAGAGATCGCCATGGAGACGGACGCCTTGCTTTGGCTGGCGCAGGAGCTGCTGGACCTGTCTATGATCGAGTCGGGTCAGGCCATTCTGCGCCTCGTGAAAACACCGCTGAAACAGGTGGTCGACGAAGCGATAGAACGGCTTGAATCGCAAGCGGAGACGAAGAATCTAAACATCGTCAGCCATGTGCCGCAAAAGCTTGACGTGCTCTGCGACCCCGACCAACTTAAGCGCGCGCTGGGCAACTTGCTGCACAACGCCATAAAATGGTCGCCCCCCAACGACGCCGTGACGATTACTGCCGCGGAGAAAGGGGAAAATGTTATTGTGACCGTATTCGACAATGGTCCCGGGGTGGCTGAAGATGTTCGCGAGCGCATCTTTGAGCGCTTCTACCAAGCCGATGTATCGCATTCGGGCGACGAAGGCACCGGCTTGGGGCTGGCGATCTGCAAACATATCATCGAGGCGCACGGCGGTCGCATCTGGGCTGAGGGCAATAGCCAGGGCCGGGGCGGCCATTTCCTGTTCTCGGTGCTGAAGGCCGATGAAGACCATGAGCAAGCGCCGGCCGCTGATCATGACGGCGAACGAGCGCTGGCAATGCCGGAATCCGCTGCGCCGGCCTAGATTGAATTCGCGGCCAATTCTGATATACTCGATTCTGAAATACAGTTCAACCAACCTTCGGGGCAGGGTGGAAATCCCTACCGGCGGTGATGCGCGTGACTCCGCGCCAAGCCCGTGACCCTGAATTGCGCATGACCGTTTGCGCCAGGCAGGTGGATTCCGGTGAGATTCCGGAGCCGACGGTGATAGTCCGGATGGGAGAAGGGCGCGCAGGCTGCACGAGGCGGTCTGCCTGGTAAAATAAGCGCCGTCGCCGCGCCGCGCTTGCGCCGACGACCGCGTCGCCTGTCGCCCGTCCTGGTATCCCCGCCTCTAGACGAGCGATATGGCCGAAAACGAATTGACCCCGGCATTCCAGCCCAGGAAATCTCGCGCCAGCGTCAATGGCGCTGTCTTGCGGCGTCTGTCTCCCCTGGCCACGATCCTCGCGCTTGCGTTAGTCTGGCAATGGATCAGCGACTGGCGGCTCGTTTCCCCGATATTGATACCGCCGCCGGCTGAGGTGCTGGATTCTTTCGCCCGCGCCCTGGCTGACGGCACGCTGGCCAGGCATTCGGGCACGACCCTGGGCGAAATGCTATACGGCCTGGTTTTCGGCGTATCAATCGGGCTGGCCATCGGCTATGCCATCGCCAAAGCGCCGCTGCTGGAATATATCTTGTCTCCCATCATTGTCGCCTTGCAGTCGACGCCAATTGTGGCTTACGCGCCGCTGCTTATTATCATCTTCGGGACGGGCCCCAGCAGTAAAGTAGTCACCACGGCCGTGATCGTATTCTTCCCCACCCTGGTCAACACCATCGTCGGCATCCGTGGCGTCTCGCCCAGGCTGCGCGATCTCATGCGCTCGCTGAACGCCGGACGCTGGCAGATCTTCCGCATTCTGGAGCTGCCTGCGGCGCTGCCGGTGATATTGGCCGGCTTGAAAACCAGCACGACTTTGGCCGTGATCGGCGCGGTCGTTGGCGAATTTGTCGGCTCGGGCAGCGGCCTGGGCGTGCTCGTCATTACTGCGCGCAGCCAGTACGACACGCCCCTGGTGTACGTGACAGTCCTGACCATGACAACTATCGCGCTTAGCCTTTACAGCCTGGTTGCGCTGGTGGAATGGCGCCTGCTGGATTGGCGGCGGCGCGCGGCTTAGCCTTCAATACGATAAAGGAGACTGAAGGGCCCTATGTTCAAACTCATCCGAATCATCTCGTTGTTTGCCTTGCTGAGCGTATGGTCCTCCAGCGCGCAAACCCCACGCGTCGAAGAGCGCATCTTGCTGACATTCATCCCGAATGTGCAATTCGCCCCTTTCTACGTCGGCATTGAAGATGGTTTCTTCGCCGACGCCGGCTTTGATGTGACGCTCGAGCATCTGCAAGAACCGGAAGTTCTCGATCTTGTCGCGGTCGGCCAGGCCAACTTCGGCATCGTCAGCGGCGAACAGGTGATTCTGGCGCGCTCTCGCGGGCGGGCTGTGGTCTATATTTTCGAGTGGTTTCAGCAATATCCCGTGGCTCTGGTGTTTTCAGATGCCCTGGAATTGAGCGATCTGGAGCAGCTGCGCGGCTTGAAGGTAGGCATCCCCGGGCGCTTCGGCGCCAGCTACAGCGGGCTGACGACCCTGCTCAGCAGCGCCGGTCTGACTGAATCGGACATCGAAGTCAATGAAATCGGTTTCAACGCGGCGGAAATCGTCTGTTTAGGCGCGGTGGACGCGGCCATGGTCTACGCCAATAACGAACCCCTGCAAATCCGCAGGCGCGCCGCCGCCGGCGAATGCGGCGACATATCGGACGTCGATGTAATCACCGTCGCCTCTCAGGTTGACCTCGTCTCCAACGGCTTAATCGTCAGCCGCGCACTGCTGGACGCCGCGCCCGAGAGCGCCAGGCGGATGGCGATGGCCCTGAAGGCGGCGCTGCAATCTTCCATCAACAATCCCGCCGGCGCCTACCTGGCCAGCCTGGAGCATGTGGATACGCTGCCGAAAGACGCGGCTATGGTCACTGCCTTGCGAGCCGCCGTCAAGCGACAAGCCGAGTTTCTGGCGACGAATCCCGACCGCGCCTCTGTCGCCGAGAGCCGTTCGGAGACGCTGCGCCAGCTGGAGGAGCAATTTGACGCCGGCGACTTGACGCAGTTTCAGGTCTTGCTCAACACCATTGAGCTATGGGATGCCGACCAGCTGGGCAACAGCGACCTCGCCTCCTGGGAAGCCATGCGCGATACCCTGGCTCTGATGGGCTTTCTCGGCGACAAGCCGGGTGATCTGTCCGATGCCTTCAGCAACGATTATGTACGGGGCAGCAACGGGTGAGCCTGAGCCTGCGAGGCGTCGAAGTCTGTTATCGTTTGCCCGAGGGTGCGTCGCTGCCGGCGCTGGGACCGGTCACATTTGGTATTGCCGATGATGAATTTGTCTGTCTGGTAGGTCCCAGCGGCTGCGGCAAGAGCACGCTGATCCGCGTGCTGGCGGGGCTGCTGCCACCCACTGGCGGAGCGGCCTATTGCGGCGGCGAACTGATTGAAAGCCCGCTGCCTCAGGTCGCCATCATGTTTCAGAACACCAATCTGATGCCCTGGCGCACGGTGCTGGACAATATCGCCTTGCCCCTGGAAATCGCTGGCGCGTCCAAATCGGAACGCCAACAAAAGGCGCGCGAATTGCTTCCCCAGCTCAACCTGGAAGGCTTTGAGCTAGCTTATCCGGCCGAGCTGTCGGGTGGCATGGCGCAGCGGGTCGCGCTGGGGCGGGTCATCTTGCAGAAGCCGCGCATCTGGCTGCTGGACGAACCCTTTGGCGCCCTGGACGCGCTAACCCGCGAGAAGCTCAGCCTGGAATTGCTGCGCCTGCGCCGGCGCTCGCGGCAAACGATTGCGCTCGTAACGCATGATATTAGCGAGGCCGTGCTGCTCGCCGACCGCGTCATCGTGCTGTCCAAGCGGCCCGGTAAGCTGGTGGCCGATATCGCCGTTGATCTGCCCCGTCCGCGCTCCGCCGAAATGATCTACCAGCCGGATTTCCTGCGACTGGCGAAACATGTCCGGGCTTGCATTGAAGACCTGCGCGACTGAGGCGTCTTACGCGTGCGGCGCCTGCCCCGCAAACTATCGGCCCGGCTCAAAATCACAAATGCCCATTCCACCAAGCCGACTTTTTATTGCATACTGGCGCATCCCGATCCAGATAGCGCCAGCAAGGACAAAAATATGAGCTTCAGCGCCGAGGCGATTCGACCGCACTTCCCGTCACTGAGCCATCCGGCCGCAGACGGCAGCCTGCCCATCTTCCTGGACAACCCCGCCGGTACGCAAGTGCCCCGCAGCGTCATGGAGGCGGTAACGCACTACTACATGACCATGAACGCCAACTCGGGAGGAGCCTTCGCCACCAGCCGGCGCAATGACGCCATGGTCCGGCAGACGCGAGAGCGCATGGCCGACTTCCTTAACGCGCCCAGCGCCGATGAAATCGTCATCGGACCCAACATGACCACGCTGAACTTCAGCCTCAGCCGCGCCCTGGCGCAGACCTTGTCGCCCGGCGACGAAGTGGTCGTGACTCGTATGGATCATGACGCCAACATCAGCCCCGGGACCACGATCGCGCGCGACCACAACTTGACGCTGAAGTGGGTGGACATTGACCCCGCCGACTGCACGCTTGATATGGGCTCCCTGGAGGAGGCGCTGTCCGCCCGAACCCGCGTGGTCGCCACCGTGCACGCTTCCAACGCGGTGGGCGGCGTCAACCCGATCGCCCAGATCGCTGGCATGGCCCGGGCCGTGGGCGCCTGGCATGTGGTGGACGCCGTGCAGAGCGCGCCCCATGCGCCAATAGACGTTCAGGAAATCGGCTGTGACTTTCTGCTCTGCTCATCCTACAAATTCTACGGCCCGCATCTCGGCATTATGTGGGGGCGGCAGGATCTGCTCGAGTCGTTGCCCGCCTACAAAGTGCGCCCGGCCAAGGATGTCGCGCCGAACCGCTGGGAAAACGGCACGCCCAGCTACGAAACCTGGAATGGCTTGCGCGCCTGTCTGGACTACTGGGAGCAGATCGGGCTGCTATATGGCGACGCCGACTTGCCGCAGTATCAGGGTTCGCGGCTGCAAATGAAACGCGCCGTCTTGGCGGTTCAAGACTACGAGCGCGAGTTGGTCACCGAATTGATCGACGGCTTGCGCGCGATTCCCGGCGTAGCGATCGCCGGCATAGTTGACCGCGAGCGCATGGGCTTGCGCGTGCCCACCGTGGCGATGGTCAAAGAGGGCAAGACGCCCGGAGAGATCGCGTCGATTCTGGCGGCCAGGCATGTCTATGTATGGAGCGGCGACTACTACGCGGTGGAAATCATGCGGCGCCTGGGCCGCCCGGAAGGCATGGTGCGCATCGGCATAGGGCAATACAATACGCGGGACGAAATCCAGCGCGCGCTGAATCTGATTGAGTCAATCTAAGTGAGCCGGGCAACCCGCTTCGGGAGACCTTCCCGAATGGATGGGTTTACTTTTCCAGCGCAGCCAGTTGCTTCATCAAGCGACTCTTGCGCCGCGCGGCATTGCGTTTGTGCACCACGCCGCGTCGGGCCAGCTTGTCCAGATCGCTGACCGCCTTCAGCGTCGCCTCGCGGGCTTCGCTGGCGTCTCCGCTGGCGATGGCGACGCGCGCCTTTTTCACCAGCGTGCGCGCGCGATTGCGAAACGTCCGGTTGTGGAGGCGCCTCTTCTCGTTCTGGCGAATGCGTTTCAGGGCTGATTTGTGATTTGCCATAGCTGCTATTGAGGGGAAGGCCGGCTTCCCGCTATTCCTTTCAGCGAAATGTCTGAGGTCTTGGGACCGCTGTTCAGCCGCGCAGTCTAGCAGGGCGCGCCTGATCTGTCAAGCGCGCTTCGGCCGGTGTCAGGAAGGCGTGGCGCGGTCAATCGGCGATCTTGGGGTCGAAGGCGTCGCGCAGGCCGTCACCGATGAGGTAAATGCAGAAAACGGTGACGCTGATCAAGAGACCCGGCAGAATCATCAAATGGGGCGCGCGCCGCATGTAATCCAGGGCGTTATTGAGCATATTGCCCCAGGTCGGCGTCGGCGCCTGTATGCCAAAACCGATGAAGCTCAAGGCTGACTCGGCCAGTATCAGGCTGGCCATCGCTTGCGACAGGCCGATGATCAGCAGCGAAAAGACATTTGGTACGATATGCGCGAACATGAGCCGCAAGTCGGACGCGCCCATGGCCCGCGCGGCAATTACGTACTCTCTCTGCTTTAGGGAGTAAGTCTCGGCGCGAACCAATCGGGTTGTGCCAGTCCAGCCGAGCGTGGCGAAAACCAGCACCATAGCCGGCGGGCTGGGCGATAGCACTGCCGTGATGATAATGAGCAGAAAAAGACCCGGAATCGAAGTTAGCGTGGTAATAAACCAGAGAATGAAGTCGTCTATGAGGCCACCATAAAACCCGGCGAATGCGCCAACCGCCACCCCAATGCACAGCGACAAAATCGCTGCGGAAAAAGCGATGCCCAGCGAGATCTGCCCGCCGTAAAGCAGGCGACTTAGGTGATCGCGACCCAGCTCGTCGGTGCCCAGCGGGTGCCCGGGCGCGCCGACGCCGAGATATTTGTTGCGCAGCGCCTGCGTATACGGGTCGACACCCAACAAGTCGCCTATCACGGGCGCCAGAACGGCCAGGCTCGCCAACACAAGAATCGTGAACATGGCGGCCAGCGTGGGCCGATCCCGCCGCAAGCGCGATATCGCGCGGCCCGACATGCTCTGCGAGGGTCTAAACTGCTGCTCGGGTTCAATCATTTGCATGCGATCTTCGCCAGTTTCGGGCTTCAACGTTTAAGCGCTCCCGGTCAATGCCTAGAAACGAATGCGCGGATCAAACATCGCGTAAAGAATGTCGGAGAGTAGAAATCCAATCACGGTTAATACCGATGCGATCACCACCGACGCCATGATGATCGGATAGTCCCGGCTGACCAGTCCGTCCAGGAGCAACAGACCCACGCCGGGCCAGGTGAATATGCGCTCAATGATGACGGAGCCGCCAATCAGGCTGACGAAAGTGGGACCCAGAAAGACCGTAAAGGGCAAGATGGCGTTGCGCAATCCGTGTTTGACCCAGACGCTGCGATCAGACAGTCCTTTGGCGCGGGCCGTACGCATATAGTCGCTGTTAATCGTCTCCAGCATTGAGGCGCGCATAAACCGCGACCAGCCTGCGATGACGCTCAGGGCGCTGACCAGAGTCGGCAGAATCAGGTAATGGACTCGCTCGAAGATGGGCGGGCAGCCCCCGCGCACAGGCGGACAGCGGCCGCCCATTGGCAAGATCGGACGCCCGGTCCCGATGCCGTAGGGCTCCAGAATGCGCGGCAATATCAGCCCGAAGAAAACGATGGCCAGCAAGCCGAGCCAGAAAGTCGGTACCGAATCGCCGATGACGGCGAAAACTCGCGTGAATTTGTCGAAGAAACGCCCGCGATATACCGCCGCCAGCACACCGACGGTTATGCCGCCGCTTAAGCCCACCAGCAGGACAGCAACATTAAGCTCGATGGTCGCGCCCAGCCGCTCGCCGATCAGCGTCAATGGGTTGGAGCCGGGAAACTTGAAGGACGTGCCGAAATCGCCGCGCAGGATGCCGTAATTGTCGCCCCAGGCGTCGGCTTCGCCATCGAAATTTGTATCGACCATCATCCAGTCGTCGCCGATCAACCAGCGCAGATATTGCAGGAAGAAGGGATCGTTGACGCCCAACTGGCTGGCCAGGCGCTCGCGCTCGTCTTGCCGTATGCCGGGGTCGAAAGCCAGCAGCGATACCGGGTCGCCCGGCGCCAGCAGCATGATAAAGTAGACGATCAAGGTGATGCCCAGCAGCGTGGGAATCGCCTGAACGACCCGTCGAATGACGTATTTCTGCATTTGCTATCAGTTTCGCAGGGAAGCTATCAGGGAGCCGCAGCCCCCTGATAGCTAAACTGTGATGCGCCCTAGGGCATGGCGACGGCGGGCGATACCCAGGCGTCTATGGAATAGGTGCGCGAATAGGGCGTGGGATTCCAGTTCTCCGTGCCCGGCAATACCGCGGTCATGGATTCCGACACATACATGAAGAAGTAGGGCATGTCGTTGAAGAGAATCTCCTGAACGCGACCGTACAAATCCGCGCGCGTTTCGGTATCGCAGCCCGGAACGACGCGGGCCTGATCGTTGAGTTCGATCAGCTCGGCATTGTAGTACGAGACGAAGTTAAAGCCTGAGCCCGGCACGTCAACTTCCGGGTAGTAGAATGGCGAGATATCCGGGTCGACCGGCAGGCCGAGGCTCCAGCCCAGCATATTCATGTCGAAGGTCTGGCCGGTCAATTCGGGCAGGAAGGCGCTGCCCCAGTCAATCGCCTCGAATTCGGCCGCGAAGCCCACCTTGTTCATTTCGGCCTGGAAGAACAAGCCCATCTGTTCGCCCACTTCCGAGCCGGCCGGCACATGCAGGTCCAGGGTCAGCTCGCTGCCGTTATAGCTCTCGTCCACTTCGCGCGCGAACAGGCAGTCCTGGCAGATTCGCGCGGTAGCCGCATCGTCGTCATGGTCAATCCAGCCGGCTTGGGTCAGTTTCTCCATTGCCAGGTCCGGGTTGTATTCATACTGCAAATCGGGATTGTAAACCCAGGATGTCGGGATGGTATGCGTGGCCACCTTGACGCCGTTGCCATCGCGGATGCCTTCGATCAGCGCGTCCATGTCTACGGCGTGTGAAATCGCCTGGCGCACCAGGACGTCGCCCAAAACCGGGTGCGGCTCCTGCGGGATCAGGTTGCCGTCTTCGTCAAAGCCCGGTTGCGGATTGTCGGGATTGGCGTGATTCATCGAGAAGAAGGTGAAGCCGTTGCCGGTGAATTCAAAACGGGGGAATTCCAGCAGATTCTCATCGCTGCGGAATTCTTCCTGCCGCGTGGCGGGCACCGCCAGTATACTGAATTCTCCGCCGATAAAGCGCTCGGTCGCGACATTCTCGTCCGCCACCTGCAAGGTGACCAGCTCCGACGGGCTGACGAAACCCAGCAGCGAATCCGGGTACGATTGGTCGGCCAGCAAGCTGATGCGTTCCCCGGCGGCAAACTCGACGTCTTTGAACGCGCCGAAGGAGACCGTGGGGATATGCCGCGGATCCTCCATCATAGCGGCGTAATCGTCGCCGTACAGCTCTGAGAATACATGCGCCGGCACCGGCGTTACATCGTTGACATCGCTGAAGGAAATGCAATCGGCTTCGCTGAATGTGACGACCACCGTGTAATCGTCGGGCGCCTCAATGCTGACGATTTTGCCGCCCGCCGGCGTGCCGTCCGCCATCGTCGCGAAAATGCCGGCGCGCGGGCTGTCGATTGTGCCGCTGCGCACGGCATCTACCGACCACATATAGTCGGCGGAAGTCACCGGCGTGCCGTCATTCCAGGTGATGTCGTCGCGCAAATGCACAGTAAGTACAGTGCCGGACTCATCGTATTCCCAGCTGGAAGCCATAGCGCCGTCCACATTGGGCTCTTCCAGGCCGGTATAGGGGCTGACGCCGATTATGGCCGGGTAGAGCCAGCTATAAACCGCGCTCGAAGCTGTGTCGCCGCCTATCAGCGGATTAAATGTGGCCGGATCGCCGGCGGTGGACGAATCAATAACGATGCCGCCCAGCCCCGGCCCCGGCGCCTCCATGTCCTGGGCGCTTAATGGCGCGCCTATACATAGACATACAATCAAAAAAAGAATCAAGTTGCGTTTCATGGTGACGACCCTTTCTATCGCGTTTGACCTGGTTGCTGCCGATCAAAACTGAATTCACTTCACTTTAGTTTAGCACACTTGCTAACAGCGCAATCCAATCAGCTGCGCCGACGACTTCAGATTCATCGGCGCTACACCGTTTGGGATAACAGGCGGGCCTGGCTATCAAATGACGAGCGGCAGGATTCCCCTGTATTAACAGCCTCCGTTTTGCGATAATGTCGGCGGCTTTCAAAGACGACCCTGATCTCAAGCTCAAGAGGAATGTAGGGATGACAAATCGCGATCCACTTCATTCGCGCATGCTAAAGCCGCTGGCCGGCTTGTGTATTTTATTGGCTTTGCTGGCCGGGGGCTGCGGCACTAAGGAAGCTACCGTTCTGCATCAGCCAACCGATCCGCCAGCGGCGACACAGGCGGAGGCAGCGCCGCCGACTGCGACCGCAACCGACACGCCCCTTCCACCGACCGCTACGCCAACGCCCGAGCCCACCGCGACGGCCACACCGCCGCCGACCTCCACGCCCGAACCAACAGCAACGCCGATTTTGTCGCCCATTGACCGCATGGTGGCGTCCCGCAATCCTGAAACGGGCAAGATTCTCTTCGAGACCTTCCAGGAAGACGCCGGCTCCGGCTACTCCTGCGCCAACTGCCACTTGCCCACCAGCGAGAAAACCAATATTGGCCCCGGCCTGCTAAATATCAAGCATCGGGCCGCGACCCGCATCGAGGGTCTGACCGCCGCCGAATACATCTACGAATCCATCACCGACTCGATGTCCTACACTGTCGAAGGCTTTGAAGCCGATCTCATGCCGCAGAATTGGGCCGAGATCTATAACGATCTTGAGATCTTCGACATTGTGGCCTACTTGCTCACGCTGGAAGGCGAGTCGGATATCGACGATCCCGATCCCGTCGCAGACGGCAGCGAAGCGGACTCCGGCCAGGTCTCGGGCTGAAGAACGCCGGTGACTAGCGGGTGAGCGCCGCCACCTCGTCGTGCAGCATGGCGTCGGCCGCGGCCAGCGCCGTCCTTGTCTCCCGCAGCCAATCGCGATCGTCGCCGATGGCCAGTTCCTGCGTATCCAGGACCGCCGCCGTAGCGTTCGGCGCGGCGCCGCCCGGCAAGTCCCGCGCTTCCACGAAGGCCTTCGGATCCAGCGCGCGCGCAAAGGCCTCGTCGGATAGCTGTACTGTCAGTCCCAGCGCGTCGGTGGCGACCTCGCGCAGAATAGCGGCGTTCAAGTCCGTCGGCGCCAGGCCCCCCGCCTGCGCGTGACGCACCAGCGCCGCGACCAGGCTATGCGCTTTCCGGAATGGCAGGCCCGCCTCACGCACCAGGGTATCGGCCAGTTCCGTGACGGTCGTGAAGCCGGCTATGGCGCGCCTGCGCAGATGCTCGACATTGACGCCCAACGTATCTATCACAGCGCCGTAGAGTCGCAGGACTTCGGTCGCCGTTTCCAGCGAGCCAAACAGCAGCGGGATGATCTCGTCCTCGATGTCTTGCGTATCGCCGAAAGGGATATTGTGACATTGCAGCGAGATACCCTGCGCCTGCGCCAGCATGCGGCTGATGCGCGCGCGCAAATGCTCCAGCACGACCGGATTGCGCTTCTGCGGCATGATCGAGCTGATCTGCAAGAAGCTCTCGTCGATGTGAATCGCGCCGATTTCCTGCGTGGCCCAAAAAAGCATATCCCTGGTGAAGCGCGATAGATTCACGCCCAGCGTGGACAGAGCGCCGGCCACATCGGTCATATTGTCGGACGCGCCGATGCTGTCGTAAGTGCTGAGCTGAATCTCGTCGAAGCCGAGCAAGCGCGCGCTGAGTTCGCGGTCGATGGGGAAGGCCGTGCCGGTCAGCGCAGCCGCGCCCAGCGGGCTCTGATTGTTGGTGGCGTAGGCGAAGCGCAGCCGCGCCGAATCCCGCTGCAGGCAGGCGAGAATACCCGCGATGTAATGCGCCATCGTAGTCGGTTGCGCCGGCTGAGTATGGGTATAGCCGGGCATCAGCGTCTCCAGGTGCTCGCGCGCGAATACCAGCAAGCTCTCGCGCAGACGGAGCAGGGCGTCCGCAGTTTCAAGCAGTGACGGCCGCAGCGCCAGCCGCGTCAGCGCGTAGCCCAAATCGTTGCGGCTGCGCGCCAGCTGCAGATTGCCGCCGTATTCCGCGCCGGCTATCTCGATCAGCCGGTTCTCGACCGCGAAAAACAGGTCTTCCACGCCCGAGCGGTAAGCCAGCGCGTTGGGGCCGGCCGCGTCGACCTGCGCCAGCGCCTGAAGCAGCGCGACCGCGTTCTCGCGCGTGATGATGCCGCAGCGGTGCAGCATGACGGCGTGGGCGCGGTTGGCCGCCAGCATCGGTCGATAGTAGTAGGTCTTGGCGTCTTGAAAGAAGGGTTTCAGCACGTATTTTTCGTAGAGTGGATGGGGAAACGAGGCGGTCTCGCGCGACACGGCTCAGCCTTTCAGGCCCGTTAGCGCGATCCCTTCAATGATGTAACGCTGAAAAATGATGACAACCAGCAGCAGCGGCACCACCGACAGCGAGGCGCCGGTCATGATCAGATTCCAGGGCGTATCGGCTTCCGACGAGAATTGCTGAATGCCCACTGGCAGGGTGAACATTTCGCTGCGCGTGGTGGCGATCAGCGGCCAGATGAAGGCGTTCCAATTGCCCAGGAAGTTGAAGATGCAGAGCGCGCCAATGGCGGGCAGGCTCAGTGGTACAGCCACGCGCCAGAACAAGCCAAACTCGCTGACGCCGTCGATGCGCCCGGCGTCCAGCAGCTCGTCCGGCACGCCCTGCATGAACTGCCGCATGAGGAAGATGCCGGCGGCCGTGATTACGCCGGGGAAGGCGATGCCCCAATAAGTGTCGACCCAGGTGCTGCCGATTGGCGGATTGGAAGACATGATGAACCAGGGGATCAGCAGCATCTCAGTTGGCACCATCAGCGATGTCAGGAAGATGATGAAGATAGGGCGCTTGCCGGGGAATTCGTATTTGGCGAAGACGAAACCAGCCAGCGCGTCAAAGAAGGCAACGCTGACGGTGCTGATGACCGCGACTATGAAAGAATTCTTGTACCACAGAGGCAAATCCGTGCGGTTGATAACCTCGTTGTAGTTGTCCAAAGTCGGCTCGACTGGGAAGATGTTGCGGCGCAGGATCTCCGTCTCCGGCTTGACCGATGTCGACAGCATCCACATAAAAGGCACAATCATCGTGAACGCGATCATCGTCAGCAGCAGATAGGAGAAGAACTTGTATTTCCAATCCTGTCCCGCTTTGCCAACCGACGTGACTTTGCCCTGGTCTTTGAAGATATTAGAAGGAGCAATGGACTCGGCCATGATCGCCTCAGTTAATCCGCCGCGATGTCACGGATAGTTGAATGATGGTCACGCCCAAAATCATGGCGAAGAGCACAACTGTCAGCGACGAGGCATAACCCATGTTGAAGCTCTGAAAAGCCTCGCGATAGACGCGCAGCACGACCGTCGTCGTTGAGTCGAGCGGACCGCCGCGCCCCTGCTCGGTCATCGCGACCACCGGCGCGAACATACGCAAAAATGAGATCGTTTGCAGCACCAGCAGATAAACGATGCTGGGATTCAGCAGAGGCATGGTGATATAGCGAAAGGTATGCCAGCGGCTGGCGCCATCTACCTCGGCCGCTTCGTAATAAGTTCGCGGTATCTGCTTGAGCCCGGCCAAAAAGATAATCACCGCGAAGCCCATGCCCTGCCAAATCACCAGCGCCAGCACCGACGGCAGCGCCTGCTGCGGCGTGCGCAGAAAGGGCTGCTGCGGCAGCGACAAGAACTGCAAGATGACGTTAAACAGGCCGAAGCGCGGCTGATACAGCATTCGAAAAACCCAGGCGATGGCGATGGTCGAGGTCACGAAGGGCAAGAAGAACAGAATGCGATACAGCGTGCTCATAAAGCGAATTTCGTTGAGCATCAGCGCGATGGCCAGCGCCAGGCACAGCTGGATCGGCACGCCAAAGGCGACATAACTGATCGTATTGCGGAAGGCCGACTTGGTGACCGATTTCTTCTTGCTTAACTCTTCAACAACTTTCTCATAGTTTTCCAAGCCGACGTAGGGCTGCTCCACCGACAGCGGATTGTAGTCGTGCAGGCTCATCTGGAAGGCGAAGAAGGTGGGGTAAATGCGGATGTAGGCGAAGAAGACGATAGGAATCGCCAGGAAAATATAAGCCCAGACGATCTTCTTGCGCGCGAGTGTCATTCTAGCGTCGCCTTTTCCGCCGATAAAATCTTAACAAAGAAAACTGGTATACAGTCGCGATAACGTCTTGACAGGCCTGGACACAGGCGCGTCCGTGAATTCCCAACCACGGTTTGGGTGGTAAACTATTGCTGGATTTGAATACGCTTCACCATTTCCGGGCTGTGAATGTCAAAAGCGAATGGCGAGATCAAGCATTACTTAACAGACCCAATATGAACACCAACAATAGCCAACCGCCTCCCCAAACGAACGGCGCAAGTAAACAAACGCCCAATGCCTTGATACCGCGTCCGACAACCAATTCAGTGACAAAAACCAAAACCCAGACGAAAACCCCCAAAAAAATAA
>CAZWCV010000072.1:911-19077 GCA_964632725.1 uncultured Anaerolineaceae bacterium | reverse complement strand
GCCCGATGTCAATGGCGCGCGCACCGACGTGGTGGAGGTCGGCCGCCTGGAAGCCTTCACTAACCCGCGCGACCGCTTCCGCCCCAATATCCCCGCCGGCGTCAGCATCGGGCACTATATGGTGACGGCCGGCACGCTGGGCGCCGTCGTCATGGATCGCAACACCGGCGAGCCGCTAATCTTGTCCAACAATCACGTGCTGGCCAACAGCAACGAAGCCGAAATCGGCGATGCCATCTTGCAGCCGGGCCCCACCGATCATGGCGCCCGCCCGGATGATGTGGTGGCGAAGCTGCACCGCTTTGAGATGCTGCGCTTTTATTCCGACTCGGGCGCCGGCCCCACGCCGCCAACCGGCACGCCGCCGCTTTTCCCGCCCGGCGGCTGCGATGTGGCCGAGCTCTTCGTATCGGTGGGCAACGCGCTTAGCAGAATCAGCGGCTCGTCCAAGCGGCTGACCACCGTGCAAGCGCCCAAAGCGCAAATCAATCGCGCGCCCGTCTACGCCAACCGCGTCGACGCGGCGCTGGCGCGCCCGGTCAACCCCATGCTCTTCCAGCAGAGCATCGTCAATATCGGCCGCCCCAACGGCATCAAGCTGGCGCAGCTGGGCATGAATATCCGCAAACAGGGACGCACGACCGGCTACACCGAGGGCAACGTGACCCTGATGAACGCTACGGTAGACGTCTCCTACGGCGAGAACTTGCAGGCGCGCTTCGCCGGCCAGGTCATCGCCACGCCCATGAGCCAGGGTGGGGATTCGGGCGCGCTGATCGTGGAGCGGGACAGCTTGAAGGCAGTCGGTCTGTTGTTCGCGGGTTCGCGCCGCGCCACCATCTTCACGCCGATTCAGACCGTGCTGGATGTGATGGAAGTCGACCTCTAGTCATGCGCGCTTACCGGCGTAGCTTTCGTCGATCGCCTGGTAGACCAGATTTGGGAAGACTGACCGCGGACGGTGCGGCGCCTCCGACCACATCTGCGTCATCATCAGCGTGATGAGTTCCTCGGCCGGGTCAACGACGAAGTGAGTGCTGGCGGCCCCGGCCCAGCCAAATTCGCCCGGCGAGCTGTAGCCATTGGCGCGCCCGTAATCCGTCATGACGCGGAAACCCAAACCGAAGCCGTATCCATAGCGCTCGATGCCGATGCGCAGGGGCAGCCACTCACGCGGCACGGCATTGGTCGCCATGCGCTTGATGGTCAGCGGGCTGACCAGGCGCGCGCCGTCCAGCTCGCCGCCGTTGAGCAGCATGGAGGCGAAACGCAGATAATCCGCCGCTGTCGAGACCAGCCCGCCCCCGCCGGAGGGACAGACAGTCGGCTCGCGCACATCGCCGTTGGCGACCTCGGCGTGGTCAATCAGCAGCGGTTCGCCGGAAGCCTGAGAGCCATAAATGGCGCATAGCCGCTGCGACTGTTCCGGCGGAATAAGGAAGCCGGTATCGACCATGCCCAGCGGCGCGAAGATGCGCTCCCGCAATAAGTCGGCCAGCGGCATGTCCGCAATCACTTGCACGAGATAACCGAGAACATCGCTGGCGACGCTGTAATGCCAGTCGCTGCCGGGCTGGAATCTGAGCGGCAGGTCGGCGAAATGCTCGATCATGTCCGCCAAGTCCATATCTCGGCGAAAGAACCCATGCTTCGCGGCTGCCGCCCGAAACTGCTTGTCGGCCGGATGCCAGGGATCGCCGCCGTAAGTCAGCCCGGAGGTATGCGTCAACAAATGAAAGATCGTCATCGGCGGGTCCTGATCGACGAATTGCGGCCGCCCGTCGCTGATGTGGCTGTATACCCTGGTTTTGGCGAAGGCCGGGATATAGCGCGACACCGGATCGAAGAGCTGGCAGCGTCCCTCATCGTGCAGCATCATTAGAGCCAGGCTGACGACCGGCTTGGTCATGCTGTAAATGCGGAAGATGGCGTCCGTCTCCATCTGGCGGCCCGCCTCGATGTCCATCTTGCCGTGCAGGCTGTGATGCACGATCTGACCGCGCCGGGCAGCCACGGCGATGATACCGGGCAAGCGGTCTCCGGCGACTTCACTCTCCAGGTAGCTGTCGATTCTGGCCAGGCGCTCGCTTGACATGCCGACTTGCTCGGCCGCGTGTACTTTCATGTCTGACTCGCTCCTTGAATCTCAGTAATTCCAGGCATGTGATGCAAGTCTTGTCGTACGAATCTTCACTCTCACCACAGAGGCTAAAGAGGGAACACAGAGGGCACAGAGTTTTTGTATAGTTTCTGTCTTCTCGCGCCCTATACCATAGTCCGTCATATGGAGATGGTCGCTGGCATACAATCGCTAAACAGCTTTACTCCTTGTCCTCTGTTTGTCCTCTGTGTACTCTGTGGTATGTATTTGTGTGACTTGCTCGCACTTGCTTCTGCTTCTAGTCTCCCCTGGGCAGCCAGACGCGCAGGCGCCCGTCAACGGCGCCCACGGCCAGCGCCAGCCCGCCATCCAACAATTCGACCGGCGCAAAGTTGCTAACGATTTCGCCGCCCGCATCCAGCCGCCAGACTTCACGCGCGCCAGATTCATCCCGCCCCACGGCAACCACAACGCGGCGATCGCGGTCCATCGCCAAGACTTCGGGCCGGCCGTCGCCGTCGAAGTCGCCAGCCGCCGTCTGGTCGAGGTTGCGCGAGCCCAGCACGTGCGTGGTCAGGCCGGGGAAAGTCGCCGTCCGCTCCAGCGCGCCGCCACTGAGACGGAAAAACTCCAGCGCGCCGCCGATATGAGGCGTCAGCGTAGCCGCAATCTCGATTTGCCTGTCGGGACCGAAAGGCGCGGCGCTCAGCTGATGCCGCCAGCGATTGCCCCGCCCGATCGGCGGCCCGTCCACCTCCTGGCGGATGCCGCCGCCGCCCCAGAGGTAGGCTCGCAGTCGAGCCCCCAGCGATCCGTTGGCAACGGTCGTCACCAGGTCTTCCACGCCGTCGCCGTCGACATCGGCCCAGAAGGGCGCGATGCCTTCATAGACATCCTCGCCGGGCAAGTCGACGCGGGCCAGCACACGAATCTGACTGTTGCGGACCTCGAGTATGAGCAGGGTCGCCGCCTCCAGCGTATCGCCCAAGATGCCGTGCACGTAGCGCTGGTCGGTTGCGTTGGCGTAAACGGCGACCTGCCCCACGCTGTTCATCACCGGGCGCGCGTCCGCCTGGGCGTCAATCGGCAAACGCGACACTACGCCGTCTTCGCGCCCCAGCACCAGGTCGCCATCGCGGTCAATGTAGAGAACTTCGTAGTCGTTTACGGCTATCGGATGGCTCAACGGAGACACGCTATCATCGCTGCGCAGCACGTAAGCGCCTTCGATCATGGAGACGCCCACGAGCGGCGGCTGCGCGCCCGCGAACCAGCCGGGCTGATAGGCCAGCGTCCGCGCGGCGCCGTCGGGCGCGACTTCGACCACTTGCAGGTCGCCGCTCTCCAGCACCACATGCCAGACCGCCGTCTCCATGGCATAGCCCACCGCCCAGGCCGGCGCGCCGCGCAAGGCCACATCGACCGTCCGCACATCGGGGAAGCTGCCGCTGCCGCGAACGAGGCGATTCCCGGCCGGATTGTGATAAGTGTAAAAGTAGCGGTCAAGCACGGACGCCTCCTCCTGCGCGTCGGCGAGTGTAGCAGAGAGGAGAAGCAGGGGTAAGAGGACGATGCGTCCGAGACGCATGATGCAGCAGCACGACAGCTACTGACACTGGAGAAATGAAAAGGCGCCCTGCGAGCAGAGCGCCATCGTCTGTTGCGTTCGCAGCCGCCGACTAACCCTCAGTCGAGATGGTCACTTCCGGCGCCGTAAAGTCCGCGCCCAAGTCAGCGAAGTCATCGACATTGAAGATAAAGGGCGAGTCAGACGGCAGCAGCGCGAAGGAGACGTTGTCCGACAAGTTGGCCACGTACAGGTACTGGATCAGGTTGGGATTGGCGGCGATCTGGTCGCTGATGACGCGCAGCGCTTCCGCTTCGGCCGCTGCTTCAATCAAGCGGGCGTTTGCGCGACCGCGCGCTGCCTGCTCAGCAGCATCGGCTTGACCACTGGCCTCGGTCTGAACACGCTCGGCTTCCGTCCGCGCGCGCAGCAGCCGCTGTTCCTCGATCTGCTTTTCTTCAATCGACTGCGAGAAGGCGTCGGTGAAGTCGATCTGGCGGACGAGCAGCGATGTCAGCGTCAAGCCCTCCAGTTTCATCTGTTCGCTTACGACTTCTTCAATCTGGTTGCCCAATGCCTCGCGTTTTTCGCCGTAAATCGCTTCCGCCTCGAATTGCGAGACCACATCACGGGCAACCGCGCGCACGGTGGGACGGATGAAATCGAGTTCGTAGCGATTCTGCCAATTCAAGTGAATCTGATTAACATCCCCGCGTTCGATGCGATAGAGCACGGTGATATCCAGCCGGACTTCCTGACCATCGGCGGACAGCGCTTCTACGGCGTCATTGCCTTGCAAGCGCCCCTCGCTGCTGATGCCCGACATGGTGTATTCGCGCTGATCGGTCTGGTAGATGATGTACTCCTGCAAACCCGGGATGATGATCGATGTGCCCGGCGCCCGCGCCGGATCTTCCAGCTCGCCGGACAGCACATTGACGATGACCGCCGCCCGCGCCGGCTGCACGATCAAGATGCCGGAGCTGACGATGAAGAGCACCACGCCGCCGGCGAAACCCACCAGCGCCAGCAGCATGCCCCCGCGCGCCGACCGCCCCTGCGACGCCAGCGTGAAGGCGAAAGCCACGCCCAAAATGCCCACGCCAAACGCCAGTACCGCGACAATTCCTAATAGACCACCAAAATTCATGACCGCTCCTTTACAGCGATTCGCTTGTTCTTTCGAATGTACGCTCTGATTATATCACACTCGGCGCGCGCGCCCGACGCCCCAGTTTTTGGGGGATGATTGGCGCGTCCGCCAATTCAGATACGCGGGAAGCGGCTGCGGGTTGCTGCGTGCGAGCGGGTTGCCCGTGCTGTCGTAGATCGTTCCGTTTCGAAGGAGAGTTGTGGATGCGGTCATGGATAACGCCAGAAAACTCTAATTGGATTTTTCGAATAATATAGCAGCGCCGAATTTGACACGTTATCAAATGATGGCAAAAGAGCGGGTGCAGAGATTCCGTAAAATTGAAGTACTCTGAGCAACTCGCCACGCTGATTCCACGGAAGAAGAAACTTATAAACACAGTTTACAAGTTTAATCTTTTGAAATTCTCTTTCAAATGAAACCCATTCCTCGTTCGCGCGATAGTTTTCATCCGCATTCGAGTCATAGAGAAACACGCCGTCCTGTGCCTGGAGATATCCTATGCGTGTTCGAAGCTGAGTCACCAGACGAATGCTTGTTTCTTCATGTAGTACTGATCGGCTTACCGCCCAAATGACCATATTTGAGGAAACACCTGACTTGCAACGTTCCTCATGACTCAAGTGCTCATGAAGCTCTTCATTCTGCTCTTCCGACTCGTCTCCTCCGGACTGATAAAGCGGAAAATCATATGCCGCGAAAAAGGAAGCGACCAACGGTTTGAATGTCCAGTCGAGTAAACGGGTTGGAATCCCATGATGCTGAGCCAAGGCATAAACTATCGCCTGTGGCCCGTACCACTCGGGAAACTTACCGTCCACCGCATCAATTATCTCCTGATCTTCAAGTTCTCGGTGCTGTCCTCCGAGAGGCAAGTGACGATCAGTAGGCACGTAAAGTCCCGCCTCGTCTGAAATCCTAGCAAACTGTCTAACTAGGTATTCCTCATACCTTCTTTGGATATATATCCTAAGATTTTCTTCGCCCCTTAAGTCGAGATCAGCATAAGGAGTCGCGTGACGTCGCTCTATACTTGCCTTGAATTCTTCAAGTACGCGTTCGATGAATCGCTCTTGAAAATCGCGTCGCATGGCCTTTGGCAGAAGCGTCCAAGTTGGATCGTCGCTGTTCTGACCGCGAAACAACGTCTGTGTACCACCTGCCAGGTTGTACGCAACATTTAATTGTTGCACGAGTTCATCCGCCGTGTCACAACAGATAAGCCAGACATTTGTCATGCCGTCAAACTTTTCAGTAACCGCCATATCCCTACCCCAAATTCTCGCTCAGAATCCGCCCCAGCTCCCGCCGCACCAGGCCCGGCCGCTCATCCCGCAGCAGCGGCAGCCGCGCCCGCGTCCGATGCAGCTGATTCATATCAATCGCCTGCGTGATCAGCGCCTCGTCAAAGTACAGCCCGTGCGTCATGAACTCGCCGTCGGGATCAACCACCGACGAGCCGCCCCAGAAATTCTTGCCGTCCTCATAACCCACCCGATTGCAGTGCACGATATACGAGGTGAACATGCTGCCGTAAGCCTGGTTGACCAGCTCGACCCAGCGCGTGCCCATCAGCCGGTCGTCGGCGTTGAGCCCGCGCGAGGGGCTGGCGCTGTTGAGAATGAAGATATCGGCGCCGTCCAGCCAGAGCAGATAAGGCGGCGACACATGCCAGAAGTCCTCGCAGATCAGCATGCCAACGCGCCCGAAGCGCGTATCAAAGGCGCGCACGCTGTTGCCCTGGGCGAAATATCGCGATTCGTCGAACATGGCGTAGGTGGGCAGGTAGAGCTTGTGATGCAGGTGCCGGGTCTCGCCGCCGCTTAGATAGGCATTCGCGATATAGAAGCGATTGCGGAAGTCCTCATGCACGAAACTGACGACGATGTCGAGGTCACGGCTGGCTTCTAGCAGTTCGGCGTAGACGGCGTCGTCCGCGTCCGCCCGCAGCGCCACCTCGGGAACCAGGTCTTGCACTTGATAGCCGGTCAGCGACAGCTCCGGGAAAACCAGCAAATCGACGCCCTGCTCGCGCGCCCGCGCCGCGAAGTCCAGATGGACAGCCAGGTTGTGCCGCACATCGCCGAGTTTGGGGTAAATCTGCGCCAGGCCGATTGTGATGCGCATGATCGCCGCTCCTGATTTCAGTGCCAGCGCACATCATAATGCAGCCGGCAAGTTGCGGCAATTCTGTAAGGCTCGCCAGCGGCCCCATTTTTTTTCAAGGGCAACCAAAATACGCGCCAATTCAATACCTCGAATTACGCGCTCTTGGTGGGGTTTTATGGGCCATTACGGACTTCGCAAAGAATAGCTCCCCTCTCTGATGCTTCGGAGAGGGGCCGGGGGTGAGGTAGATTTTATGCGCCGGAGTCGGGCGGCTGATCGTCCAGCCAACGCCGCAGCCGCGCCAGCCCGTGTTGGCGCGCGCCGTCAACGCCGCTGATATGCAGCAGGACGCGCCGGGCGATGATCGCGTCGATATCGAAGGCGCCGGCGTCGTGCGCCAGCGCGTCCAGCAGGTAGCGCCCGTATTCGCGCCGCCCGGCCGCCGCCAGCAGCGCCGAGCCCAGCACGATGTCGGTCTCGGCTTCGACTTTGTCGTTCGCCAATTCGAGGAACTCGGCCGTCGTGCGCCAGGGCCCGATGTCCGCCATGTCCGCGCGCAATGACGCCGCGAAGTCGAGCCGCCAGCGAGATTGCAGCGCGTCCAGGCAGCCATCCACCCGAGCGGCAATGGCTTGCGTCACAGGGTCAGCCTTGGCTTGAGGCCGCCCGGCGGCGAAGTCTCCCGCCAATTCGCGGGCTTCGTCCGCTCCCAGGGTCAAGCCGGCATCGGCCAAACAGGCGCGAAAATGCTGCAGCAACATAAAGATGATTTCGCCCAGGGGCGCTCGCTGTAGTGCCGCAGCTGCGGTGTCGGGCACGGACTTCAGCTTTCATCGTCGGGCCAATTCGTTGGCCGTATTGTAAACCGGTAGCCGACGCCGCGCTCGGTGCGGATGTAGCGCGGATGGTGGGAGTCCGCTTCCAGCTTGCGCCGCAGCCGGTGCATGTGCACCCGCAGCGTGTCTTCGTAGACTTCTTCGGTGGGCCAAACACGCGCCAGCAAGGCGTGATTTCGCACAACGCGCGGCGCGTGACGCAAAAGCACATGCAGCAGCACCGCCTCAGTCGGCGTCAGCCGGACCGCGCGTCCGTCTATGAAGGCGCGATTTTGGGCCAGATCAATGCTCAGCTGCGAATCAACGCGAATCACCGGCTCCTCGCCGTAATCCAGCATTGGCAGGCGCTCCAACACGATCTGAATGCGCGATTCCAATTCGTGAAAATTGACCGGTTTGATGACAAAGTCTTCAGCGTATTTCTTCAAGCCTTCGACCAGGTATTGCCTGTCCGCCCGCGACATAAGGAAAATTATCGGCAGGTCCGCCGCCATCTTCACGTGCTTGGCCGCCGCGAAACCGCTCATGCTCGGCAAGTTCATACCCAGCAGCACGATATTGGGCAGGATCTGGCCTTGCAAGTAGTCGAGCGCGGCGGGCGCGTCCGAATATGCGGATACCTGGTAGCCATGAGATTCCAGAAATTCGGCGATAGATCGGCACAGAGCTGCGTCCGCTTCAATAACGAGTACGGTGGATCGTTTCATGGCAAATCACGCCTTGGGTTACTCTGCGGCTACGCAAATACCGTACAGAACGTTAAGAAATATACACCGTCCGCGAAACGTCGTCAAACGTAATTTGAACCCCTTGGTTTACCTTGGCGCTTTAGTCATGGATTACTAATGCGTCAAATATTAAGACGAATACCAATATGCGCTCGCCTGCGCGTCCCCGTATCGTTAGAAGCGTTTGCGTATCTGATAAACATCGTTCATACGAGAAACTAACGATAACTTTTGATGTTCAAACACATGCGCCGCTCTACGCTCAGCGCGCCTTGCGCAAATGTTCAGTTGAAGGGCAAAGCCGGCTAGTTGGAGACGCGAGCGCCCTGCAGACCGCGCAAATAGTCCAGTTTGCTTACCATCCAATCGCGCAGTTCGGGTGTCTTGAGGTTGATGCGGCACAACTCGAAGGCATCGAGAGGGACTTCTTCCGGAATATATTCCCCGCGCGCCGGGTCCGTGAATTCGGGTCCGTAGCGCAGACTCAGATCATAATCATGCAGGCAACACACAAAGAAATGTTCTTCTAACTGTTTGCCGGCTTTGTGGTGCTCCAGCACAAACGCGGTGTCCAGGACAGTCGCGATGGCGCCCAGCTCTTCGTAGAGTTCGCGCTCCAATGTGGCGAAAAGGTCGGCATCCTGATATTCCACTCCGCCGCCCGGCGCTACCCAGTATGACGCCGCGCCATTGGGTTTAACCCGCTTGATCAAGAGGACGGAATCGTTGCCGGTCAAGAGAATGGCGCGAACCCGCTGGTTCACACGGCTATTAGGCCTTACTTCCGTTAACATCTGTCGCTGCCAGTTCGCTCGTCTTCTTTCCGTTTCCACGCCCGAGAGTCGCGCAGGACCGCCCACGCGTCTCGCGCCCGGTCCCCTCATGATGCTCCATAGCGAAAAAGGGCTTTGGATAATAACACAAGGATCAAATTAATTCAACCAGAATGAAAGACGCCATCTTGAAGCCGATTGTCTGGGCGTTGCGCGGCTTGACGACTACCTGAATTGGCCCGTCAAATTGATCGCGCGCGACCACCTCCAGCGTCCGGCCAATCTCCAGACCGCGCACTTGTGTATCGCGCAGCATGTCCGGGTCGTCCATCACCAGGCGGCGTATGCGCGCCGGCGTATGCAAAGCCAGTTCCGACAAGGGGCGCAAGTTGCGCACGGGCATGACCCCCTGCAAATCCGGGATGGGATCGCCATGCGGGTCGTAGCTGGGATTGTTCAATTTGCGCGAGATCGCCTCGACGAAGCGATCCGACACCGTATGCTCAAGCGCCTCGGCTTCGTCGTGAACTTCGTGCAACTGATAGCCGAGGTCGCGCACCAGATAGGCCTCGATCAGCCGATGGCGGCGCAGCATCTTCAACGCCACTTGCTCGCCTTTTTCGGTGAGGCGCACGCCGCGATACTTCAGATAGTCTACGGTCCCGTCTTCCATCAGACGCTGCGCCATATCGGTCACCGCCGGCGGGCTGATGTTCAGGGCCTGCGCCAGGGCGTTGGTCGACACGCGATCGCTATCTCGCTGCAAGCGGTAAATCGCCTTGAGAAAATCCTCCACCGACTGCGAGGAAGCGGCCGGCATATTCCGCTTGTTCATTGCCTTGCCTCGTCTCGATCTTCAACTGGCCCGGCTTCGTTCGACGCGCGCTGCGAATGACGGCGCCCCCAGGAGCACGCCTATCATATCACAGGTGACAGACGCTCCGATTCTGCCGGCGCGCCAACGCCATTCTAACGGAATCAGCCTATACTTCAGGTGGAAGCGTCGGCGCGCGCCGCGGCAATGGGCGGGGCGGCGCTTCAATTGACCACCACCGCCGCAAGCCTTACAATAGACGCGTCAGGCGCGGGCAATCTATCCTAACGGACCAGTGCTATGAGCAGAAACTACTACGACGTGCTCGGCGTCCCTCGCAACGCCGACGATGACCAAATCAAACACGCCTTTCGTCAGAAAGCCAAGCAGTATCACCCGGACGCCAACCCCGACAGCCCGACGGCCGAAGCGCGTTTCAAGGAAGTCAACGAAGCCTACGAGGTGCTTCGCGACGATGACAAGCGCTCGGCTTATGATCGCTTCGGCGAGAACTGGCGGCAATACCAGGGCTTTAACGGCCAGCACCCCTACGCCAATGGCGGCGAGGCGAACTTTGCCGATGTATCGGACATCTTCGAAAGCTTCTTCAGCGGCGGCCAGCGCGGCGGCTTCCATCGCAGCGCCGACTTTCCCCGCGCCGGGCAAGACATTGAACAGGCGGTGACCATCAGCCTGCGCGAAGCCTACGAAGGCGCCCAGCGCATCGTCAGCAAAGGCGGGCGCGATATCACCGTGCAGATACCGCGCGGCGCGGCGACCGGAACAAAAGTGCGCCTGGCGGGCGAAGGTCAACCGGGCGTCAATGGCGGCCCGGCGGGGCATCTCTACCTGGTCGTGACAGTCAACTCGGACCCGCATTTCGAACGACAAGGCGATGACCTGCTCGTGGATGTGAAAGTCGACGCCTTCACCGCTATGCTGGGCGGCGATGTCGAGGCGCCAACCCTGAATCGTCCCCTGCGCTTGAAAATCCGGCCCGGCACGCAGTCGGGGCAGAAACTGCGCCTGAGCGGCCAGGGCATGCCCATACTTCGCCAGGAAAACGCCTTTGGCGATCTCTTCGCGCGGGTCGTCATCACCGTGCCGGCCAGGCTGGACGCAGAGCAGCGCAAACTGGCGGAAGCCCTGCGCGCCAGTTTCGACGACTCTTAAACGCGCCAGTTCTCTCAATTCGCTGCGCCATAAAGCAGACTCTGCTGTAATCGTCGACAGGCTGTAGGGGCGAGCCTTGGCTCGCCCGCCGTAAATCTACCTCACCCCCCGGCCCCCTCTCCAAAGCATTGGAGAGGGGGAGCTAACATTGTCCGCGCTACAATATGCTAGGTGTCCGTTACGCCAAATGTCCTAATCGACTCAACGCGAGGCTGGCTTCGACCCCATTGATATGGGGATGCCCGTCATAGAGATGGCGGGATATAGCGAGGGTAGACCAAAGACGGAAGTGAGTTGGCGAGTGCCGTACAAGTTTTGCAGGGGAGAGCCTTGGCTCGCCCGCCCATGCACATCATATTCTGTGTCAGCCATGCCGGGCTGGGGCGCGGCGGTGGTTCGCTCACAGACCGACCCTGTTCGTGGCCGCGAATGCCCCGCCGCAGGCATAACGCTCGCTGCGTTCTCCGTACAAAAGCTGTTAGAATGGTAACCGAATCGCAAGCTCGAGAGTCGCCGATGCGTTTTCTAATCCTGCTCTGCCTGAGCGCGCAAATGCTGATCGCCTGCAACTTCACTGAATTGCAGTCCGACACTCGCGATGCCGGCGCCGTCGAGCTTGATGCCGCGCCCGCCAGCCAACCCGCGCCGACCGCCCTGCCGGATGAGATCGTCAGCGCGGCCGACGCCGAATATCAGCTGCTGAGCAATATCTACCAGCGCGCCAGCCCATCGGTCGTCAACATCGAAGCCGTAGCCCGGGCTGAGGACGGCTCGGCCAGCGACACCCGCCGCGGCTCCGGCTTTGTCTACGATCAGCAGGGCCATATCATCACCAATGCGCACCTCGTCGACGCCGTCGATTCGATCACGGTGACGCTGCCGAGCGCCCAGGTCTATCCGGCGCAACTGCTGGCGCTGGACAGCTTCAGCGACCTGGCCCTGCTCAAAACAAGGGTCGAGCCCGAGCGCCTGAAGCCGCTGCGAATCGGCCAATCGGCCACGGTCAAGGTGGGCCAGCGCGGCATCGTCATCGGCAACCCCTTCGGCCTCAGCAGCTCCATGACCACCGGCGTAATCAGCGGGCTGGGCCGCACCTTGCCCTCAGTCGAACTCGCCGGCAGTGAAGTCGGCCCGGGCTTCGACAACCCCTCCATCATTCAGATTGACGCCATCATCAATCCGGGTAATTCCGGCGGTCCTTTGCTCGATTCCCAGGGGCTGGTCATCGGCATCACCACCGCCATTCGCTCGGACAACGGCCGCTTTCAGGGCATCGGCTTCGCGGTGCCGGCCGATACCCTGCGCCGCGTCATCCCCGACTTGATCAATCAAGGCCGCGTCGACTACTCCTGGATGGGCATTTCAGTCATGCGCGAGCAGGGCGGATTCGGCGTGGCCGGGCTTAGCGCGGCGCTGGACCTGCCGGTGGAGCGCGGCGTGCTGCTGCGCGGCGTCAGCGAAGGCTCGCCAGCGCAAAGGGCTGGTCTGCGCGGCGGCGACGCCATAGTCGAAGTTCGCGGCGAATCAGTCTGCGCCGGCGGCGATCTCATCGTCGCCATCAACGGCTATCACTTCAACAACCTGGATGACCTGGTGACCTATCTGGTGCAGCAGACGCGCCCGGGCGACAAGGTCGAGCTGCTGGTCATACGCGACAGACGGACGCTGGAGATACCGGTGACGCTGGCCAGCCGCGCGCTGGAAAGCGGACGAACGCTGGATTGCCGCCAGGCGCAGTAAAGGAGAACGCCTTGGATAGCGTCACGCTGGAGAGCGAGAAAGTCTTGATGCGCCCGCTGGAATCGCGCGATATCAGCGCCATTCTGGGCTTGGCGGCCGCCCCGGAAATCGCGGCCAACACATTTGTGCCGCATCCCTATACACAAGAAGACGCCAGCGAATTTGTCCGGCTGGGCCGCGAACGCTGGCGCAAGGGCGAGGCCTATGTCTTCGGCATCATCGAGAAGTCGTCGCAAGCATTCGCCGGCTGCATGGGCATTCATCCGATAGCGGAACACAATCGGGCCGAGGTCGGCTATTGGATCGGCGTGCCGTATTGGGGACGCGGCCTGGCTACCTCAGCCTTGCGCCTGCTGCTGCAATTCGGATTTGAAGAGCTGAAGCTCAACCGCGTCGAAGCCGGCCACTTTGACTACAACCCGGCATCGGGCCGCGTCATGGAAAAAGCCGGCATGCGCCTCGAAGGCCGGCGGCGCGGCTATATCATGCACCGCGAACAGCCCAAGGACGCGCTCTGGTACGCAATCCTGCGGGGGGACTACGTCGCGCAAACAAAAGAGACCGCAGAGGATTAGTCTGCGGTCCCTCGACTGTCAAGTTCACAGTCTTTCGGTTTTAGGGTTCACCCCCTAACGGAGATCACGTAAGTGGTGAAACCTAGAGATGTGAATCTGCTAGAGGGTAGCCCCCTTAGAACCTAACATGATTTAATCACCTCCTTTACTCGTCCGACGATGGCCACAGCATAACACGGGCGGCTGAATCACGCAAGCATTGGCTGCGCCCGGCCAGATCCGCCTGTGCTATAATCGACGCCTGGCAAGCTGCGGGGCAATAGCGCATTGACCAGGCACTTTCACCCGGCGCACCGCCGGCAAGCGATTCAGTGGGCGCGGAACCTGATCCGGCGCCAATTCTTCGTGCTGGATACCGAAACCACCGGCTTGAGCGCGACCGACGAAATCCTGCAAATTGGCATTGTTCGCAGCGACGGCGCGACAATCTTGAATCAGCTCATCCAACCGACCATTCCCATCCCGGCCGGCGCCTCGGCCGTTCATGGCGTTTACGACCGCGATGTGGCCGGCGCGCCCGGCTTCAATCAGATCTACATCAGACTGTCTACCCTGCTGGCGGGCCAGGTCGTCGTGGCCTACAACATGGACTTCGACTGGCGCATGTTGCAGCAAACCGCCGCGCGTTACCGCCTGCCGGACCTGCGCATGGCCAAGCGTCACTGCGCCATGAAGGAGTATGCCCGCTTCAAAGGCGCTCGGCGCAAAAACGGTCGCAACTACATCTGGCATAAACTCGGCGCCGCGGCCCGGCAAGAAGGCCTGACGGTGACGAAAGCCCATGACGCGCTCGACGACGCCAGGATGACCCTCGCCCTGATCAACAAGATGGCGGAATCCGGCTAGCGCGATTCCAGCCGCCGCCCGGCCCCGTATCCCCGCCTGATTCAATAGTCCGCGCCGCAAATAAGTGGCTCTAACGTTTGTGCGATATACGGAATCGTACTTAAATGAAATTGGTCAGGCGCCGCTTATGCGAAAACCAAGTCCCGCGGACAGATTTGCGCGCGTCGCTTCCGTTTGCTGGCGCCCCTGGCCGTCACCCAGTCGCCGAGCGGCAGCGCAAGCCAATCGCTTGCCCCGAATGGCCGCAGTTGAGGAGTGGAACCTGCCGTGAACAATCCAAGGCTCAAACGCATGAAGTACTTTTGTATAGTATTGGTCATCTGGCTGCTGCCCATCGGTTACGCCCTCGCCGCCGATATCGCGGTTGACGCCGATTGCAGCCTGGCGAACGCCATCCGTTCGGCTAACGGCGAAGCGCCAGTCGAGCCTCAAATCGATTGCGAGGCCGGCGACGGCGCTGACGTTGACGCCAAAATCGACCCCTCGACCGGCCAAACCCTTCCCGCCGGCCAGGATACCATCAGCATTGATGTCTCCGGGACGGACGAAGGCAATATCCCGCTCGACGCCACGATTTCAGTTACTTCCCCTATTGTCATCAACGGCAATGGTTATAGCGTCAATGGCGGCGGCATGCAAATTTTCAACATCACCGCCGGCTCGCTAACGCTCAACGACCTGAGCTTGAGCGGCGGCTTCAGCCTGACTTACGGCGGCGCCATCGCAGTATCCAACGCGGCGCTGACGCTCAACAACAGCGTCGTCAGCGGCAGCGGCGCGCGCGGCTGGGGCGGCGGCATCTACGCCCTCGACAGCGATGTCGCCCTGTCCGACAGCGCCGTCAGCGGCAATGCGACCAACGCCAATGCTGAAGACTATGAACCGGTTGTTGAAATGGAAGAAGTTGCGGAAGACGATTCCAGTCAGGCTGAGGGCACTGCCCAAGGCGAAACCGATCTGACGGACGCGCAGGCCCAGGCCGATACGCCGGAGCAGATGGACTTGCCCGATGTTGACGGCGTCTCCGGCGGCGGCGTCTACTTCAACGGCGCCTCCAACACGCTGTTGGTGGAGCGCAGCGGCATCGACAGCAACAGCACGCCGGACAGCGGCGGCGGCCTGTATATCGCGGCTGGCAGCGCCACCATCAACAATTCGACCATCAGCGGCAACAGCGCGGGCGTTGACGGCGGCGGCGTCTACAACGCGGGCGAAAGCATCCTGACGCATGCTACTATTGTCGGCAACTCGGCTGCCTATAACGGCGGCGGCGTCATCGACGCTTCGCAACTCCAGATCTACAACAGCATCATCAGCGACAACGCCGGCGGAGACTGTTCCGGTTCGCTGAACGCCAATCTGTCCAACATCATCAGAGACGCTTCCTGCAATCACGATGGCATGACGGCTGATCCCCAGCTGTTGCTGCTCGCCGGTTTGCCGGCCTACTATGCGCCCCAGGAAGGCAGCCCGGCTATCGACGCCGCGTCCGCCGCATATTGCCTGGCTACCGACCAGCGCGGCATCCCCCGCTTGCCCGAGTCCTGCGACATTGGCGCCGCGGAGCACGCGCAGGGCGCATTCAGCTTCCAGATCCAAAGCGCGCTGGCGCTGCTGGATCCCGGCCCCGGTGGCGCCGGCGACGACAGTGAAGAGGAAGAGGAAGAGGCGCAACCAACGCAAGTTCCGTCCAATTGCGTCCTGCTTCCCGCGCATATCAAAGTGATCGGCTACGACAACGGCAGCAACGTCAACTGCACCCACCTGGATTACGCCGGCCTGGGCAACCGCCTCCTGGTCGATCATGGCGCGATACAGGCCATTGATATTTTCGGCTGGGTCGCCAGACCGCTGACCGTCTGCTTCCAGCACGACTCCGGCGGCATTGTCTTGCTGGACGCCACCAATACGCCGCGCAATATCGTGCCGCTGCTTACCTGGACCGACGCCGGCCACCAGTGCGCGCACGTCGATCGGATTGGCAACGTGGTGCTCATGCCCATGGCATTCTTCACCTCAGGCGCTATTCCCGATCCCATATTTGATATTTCCGACTGCGCCGTCACCACCACTGACATCCTGAACTTGCGTGAACAGCCGAACGCCGGCAGCAGCGTTGTCGCCAATGTGCTGAATGACGTCACCTTGACTGCCGACCAAAGCGCGACTTTGTTTTACCGCGTGAATTATTACGGGGTCGTCGGTTGGCTCAGCAAGGCATATCTCACAGTCGCGGGCAGCTGCAGATAAGGCGGATTCCCTGTGGCGCAGGCGCCCTTTGCCGCGACCGGGCAGGGGCGCTTTTCTGTAAGCGAGCCGACTGTCATTCAGCTGAACAATAAGGTTAATTCCATGCGCTTTGACGACAGGGTGGTCCTGGTCACCGGCGCCTCGCGCGGGATTGGCCGCGAAATCGCCCGGGCCTTTGCGGCGCGCGGCGCTTTAGTCGCCCTGCATTACCACAGCAATCTGGCCGCAGCCCAAGCCACAAAAGCGCTGTTGCACGGCCAAGGGCATACGCTCGCGCAAGCCGACATTGGCGACGCGGCCGCCGTCAAGGCCATGGTCGACACGGTCGTTGAACGTCTGGGCCGGCTGGACATTCTGGTCAATAACGCCGGCATCTATGAAGAATTGCCGCTGACGGACGCCAGCTATGACGACTGGGTCGACTACTTCCCGCGCGTCGCCCGCGTCAACCTCTTCGGCGCGGCCAACGCCATCTATTGCGCGGCCCAAGTGATGATGAAACAAGGCGGCGGCCGCATCGTCAACATTTCATCGCGCGGCGCTTTTCGCGGCGAGCCGACCGCACCGGCCTATGGCGCCAGTAAAGCCGGCCTGAACAGCCTTGGGCAGTCGCTGGCGAAGCTGCTGGCCCCGCACAATATCTTCATCGGCACGGTAGCGCCGGGCTTCGTCGAGACTGACATGGCGGCCGAGCGGCTGGCGCAGCCCGACGGCGACGACATCCGCCGTCAGTCGCCGCTGAACCGCGTGGCCAGACCCGAAGAAGTGGCGCATGTCGCGCTTTTCCTGGCATCCGACGGCGCGGAATTCACCACCGGAACCATCGTCGATGTCAACGGCGCTTCCTACCTGCGGAGCTGACAGCATGAAGCTCGAAAGCCTGGAAACGGCGCGCCTGCGCATTCGGCAATTTGCCCGCGACGACCTTGCCGACTGTATCCGCTTCCGCCGCGAAGTATTCGGCGTCGACGAAGCGGAAGCCGCCACGCGCAACTGGCTGAACTGGACGATCGACAGCTACCGCGAATTGGCCGGGCTGGGCCAGCCGCCCTACGCCGACTACGCCGTCGAGCTGCGCGGCGATGGCGCCTTCGTCGGCTCGCTGGGCATCGTGCCGACGCTAATTCCCTGGGGCGCGCTGAAGGGCGACCCGTCCGACGCGCTGCTCAGCCCCGAGATCGGCTTGTTCTGGGGCATCATGCCGGCCTGTCGCAAGCGCGGCTACGCGAGCGAAGCCGGCGGCGCCCTGCTTGGCTACCTGCTTGATGAGCTACAGGCGCGACAAGTGGTGGCGACCACCGAGCTTGACAACATCGCCTCGCAGCGTGTTATGGCAAAGCTGGGCATGAAGCTGCTGAGCAATCCCACCGACGAACCACGCTGGCTAGAGGTCGTCGGCCTGATCCGGAATCCACGCGCTACCTGATGCGCCACCTTGGAGGCGGCGCCAGCACCATGATTCACCACAAAGACACAAAGACACGAAGGGCGCAAAGCTCAA
>CAZWCV010000072.1:0-803 GCA_964632725.1 uncultured Anaerolineaceae bacterium | reverse complement strand
TGTGGTGAATTTCCCATATTGGTTTCCGCTGGTAGAACAAAATGCCTTAACACCTGCCTTGCCACACATCATATCGCAGGTGATTCCCACCGCCTGATGCGCTATAATCTGGCGCAACATCCGACGGGTTGCAGTGCGCCACGCGCGCAGCCAGCCCACAGATTCGCGTATCCAATATCAGGAGAATCTCATGTACCGCAAACTGCTTTTTGCTCTTGTGCTGCTCACGCTGCTCGTCGGCGTCGCGGGAGCGCAGGATTCATACGAACTGACCATCCTGCACACCAATGATGTGCATGGCCACCACGAGCCGCAGCGCAACGGCGATGGCGGCGCCGCCCGTCAGGCGACCGTCGTCAACCAGATCCGCGCGGAAGGCGGCAACAGCATGTTGCTTGACGCCGGCGACCGCTTCACCGGCACACTCTTCCACGTTCAGCATCGCGGGCAGGACAGCGTACAGATCATGAACGCCATCGGCTATGACGCCATCGTGCTCGGCAACCACGAGTTTAATGAAGGCAGCGAAAAGCTGGCGGAGTTCGTCCAAGGGCTGAACTTGCCGACTATCAGCGCCAATATCGACTTCAGCGCGGACCCCTATCTGGCGGGTCTGGTCGCGCCGTCGGTCGTCCTGGATGTAGGTGGCGAGTCGATCGGCGTCATCGGGCTGACCACACCGGAAACCGTGGTCTTGAACCTGCCTAGCAAAGATCTCGTCTTCCACGAAAACCTGGCTGAAATCACCCAAGAGCAGGTCGACAACCTCAGCGCCCAGGGCATCGACAAAATCATCGTGCTTT
>CAZWCV010000071.1:0-19168 GCA_964632725.1 uncultured Anaerolineaceae bacterium | reverse complement strand
CGGCTGCCGTATTCGCCGATGACCACGCTGGCCGCTTCGGTCACGCGCTGGTAGGTCACAGTCTTGATGAACTTGCCCACCCATAAGCCGCCGGTGTAGCGCCCGGCCTTTTTCGTCGGCAGCGTGTGATTGGTGCCGATGACCTTGTCGCCGTAAGCCACGTTGGTCTCGGGCCCCAGGAAGAGCGCGCCGTAATTGCTCATATTCTCAAGGAAATAGTTGGGGTCGCGCGTCAGAATCTCGACGTGCTCGCTGGCGATCTCGTCGGCGACCTGCACCATCTCTTCGTCGCTGTCTACCAGGATGACCTCGCCATAATCGCGCCAGGCTGCGCCGGCCAGATCAGCGGTAGGCAGAGCTTCCAGCTGGCGGCCGATTTCGGCTTCGATGCTTTCGGCCAGCTTGCGGCTGGTGGTCAGCAGCACAGCAGGCGAAGTCGGGCCGTGCTCGGCTTGACCCAGCAAGTCAACCGCGCACATTTCCGCGTCAGCCGTCTCGTCGGCGACTACCAGGACTTCGGTGGGGCCGGCCAGCAGGTCAATGCCGACCAGGCCGAAGAGCTGACGCTTGGCTTCGGCCACGTAGGCGTTGCCCGGTCCCACGATCATATCGACCGGTTCAATGCCCAAGGCGCCGTAAGCCATGGCCGCCAGCGCTTGTACGCCGCCCAGGATGTAGATCTCGTCGGCGCCGCCGAAGTGCATGGCCGCGATGGTCGCCGCCGGCAGCTCGCCCTTGATCGGCGGCGTGCAGGCGATGATGCGCTTGACGCCGGCCGTCTTGGCGGTGACCACGCTCATATGCGCCGAAGCCACCATCGGGTAGCGCCCGCCGGGTACATAGCAGCCGACGCGATTGACCGGGATATTCTTGTGGCCGAGCACGACGCCAGGCAGGGTCTCGACTTCAATATCTTGCAGGGCCGCGCGCTGCGCCTCGGCGAAGTTGCGCACCTGCGCCTGGGCGAATTTGATATCCGTGATCGCCTGCTCGGGCAGGCTGCCGATGACCTGATCAATTTGCGTCGGCGACAGCTTGAATTCGTCTGGATTCCAGTTGTCGAATTTCTGCGAAAGTTCGCGGACGGCGGCGTCATTGCGCTTGTCGATGTCGGCCAGGATGCCGCGCACGACTTCCTGGACTTTGGCGTCGGCATCGGCTTTCTGCTCGACGGTCTTGCCGCGTTTGATGTACCGGATTGCCATGTGCATTCTTTCCTGTGATTACCCGCTGCAACTGTTAAGTACTCATCCCCAGAGACGCTGGCTGGCGATACGCGCGCCTTCGGCCAGGGAGCCCAGCTTGGCGTAGGCGATATCGGGATGCACGGCGCCGAAACCGGCGAAGGTGCCGAAGCCGCAGTCAGTGCCGGCGATGACGCGCTCTTTGCCGACGATGGCGCTGAAGCGCTCAATCCGCTGCGCCACCAATTCGGGATGTTCGACGAAGTTGGTGGTAGTATCAAGCGCGCCGGGAATCAGGATTTTGTCATCGGGGATGTTCGCCTCCGCCCAGATCCGCCACTCATGCTGATGGCGCGGGTTGGCGCCCTCGAATTGAATCGCCTGCGGCTTGGCGGATAGCACAATGTCGATGATCTCGCGCAAGTCGACATCGTGATGATGCGGCCCTTCGTAGTTGCCCCAGCACAGGTGCATGCGTACCTGGTCAGCCGGCACATTATCCAGGGCGTAGTTCAGCGCCTCAACTTGCGCTTGCGCCGCTTTCTTGAAGGTCGCGGTGTCCTCGTCGCGGAAGCGAATATGCCGCCCCATGGCCAAGTCAGGGCAATCCACTTGAAGGATCAAGCCGGCTGCGGTGATCTTCTCGTATTCGACCTTCATCACCTCGGCCAACGCCGCCAGGAACTGCTCGTCGTCCGGGTAATACTCGTTGGGCTGGAAGACGGCGATGACGCCGGGCGAGGCCGAGTTCATGAAGGCTTCGGTCGCGCCGGACGCCTCCCTGGCCGCCAGCAGGTTGTCGATATCCTTCTCCAGCGGCGCCAGGTCTTTAATCGTGATCGCCTCGCGCACGACCGGCCTATGATACTTGGGTGTGCCGCCGGCCTCAGCCAGGCGTTGCTTGTAAGCCGGGAAGTCGTCCAGGTCTTTGGGTGTGGCGCGCGGAACCTCGTCGATCTCGAAGCCGGTGAAGCGGTGGCGGATGTAAGTGGCGTAGCTGATCTTGCTCATCTCGCCATCGCTGATGACGTCGACGCCGGCCTCGACTTGCCTGGCGGCCACGTCGCGCACGGCCTGCCGCATGACCTGGTCGAATTCGGCCTGGTCGTAGGCTTCCCCTTGGTCTTGTGCGAAAAGCTGATCGACCACTGCCTGCGGCCGCGGCATGCTGCCGACATGCGTGGTTAAAATGCGGTCTGTGCTGGTTTTCATAAGCGCGCTTTGGCCTTTACTCTAACGCGGCGGACGGAAATCTTTGAGGTCGACGCCGGTCTGGTCGCGGAAGGTCTTGAGCAGGTAGTCGTTCTGCCGCGCCTTCTGCGCCTCGTAATCGGGCGGATGCACCATCTTGCCGCGCTCGTCAGCGGCGTAGCCATTGGCTTTGGCGTCCGCCTCAATCTTGGGCGCCCAGTAAGGATCTTTGCCCTCGAAGACCTGATGCGACTCCAGCACGGCGTAGAACCAGCCGATTGAATCGCCGGTGTACTCAAAACTGCGGTACATGCCCGGCGGCAGCGAAATCATATCCCATTCATTCAGCACAAATTCGCCTTCAATCTTGTCGGGGTCGTCCTCATTGCCCCAGTAAAAGGTCCAGGGCCCGGTCAAGATAAAGAAGGACTCGGTGTAGTCGTGGGTATGCCAGGCGGGGCCGCAGCCGGGCGGCGCCCAGGCCATGCCGATCTGAAAGCGGTGCGGCTCGGTGATGGCGCGCTGAATGCTGTAATCCGGGTTCTCGGCGGCGGTATCGCCGATGACGGCGTAATTCATGCGCATGTGCCCGGGCAGCATGCTGTCGATAAACATGATGGGAATGCCCTTGTTTTTGAGCTTTTCAAAGCGCATGACGCGCGCCGCCATGCTCTCTTGCGTCTGCCTGGGATGCTCCATCCGCCACTAACTCCTGATCTATCTGGATTTGCCGTGCTCGCGCACTGTAGGCTACAGCGTAGCCCAGCCTTTGTCAATCAGCGAGGGCGGGGCTCATTTGCGGGCGACGATCAGCGTCGAATAATTGAAGGGCCAGGGCAGCAGGCCTTGCAGCAGCGCGCCCAAACGCTCCGCCAGTCGGCTGGTGCGATAATAACCCGGTACGCGGAACGGGCCGCCCAGCTGCCACAAGGTAAAGGCGTGGCTGGTGGGCCGCGCCAACTCGAGGCGGAATCCGGCTGCAGTCACCACTTCGCGCAGTTGCCGCCGAGTGTAGGTGGACTCATAAAAGGCGTCGTCGGTGAGCGGTCCCGCGCCGGACAGTCTGCGCCGCCATTGCACCAGCCTGTGGATCAGATTGGGGTAGGGAATGGTCAGGACCAGGACGCCGCCGGGTTTGAGTACGCGGTAAGCTTCCTGCAATGCGGGCAGCATGCCACCCTCGAAATGCTCCAGCACGCCGAAGGACAGGTAGCTGCCGAAGCAATTGTCGCGATAGGGCAAATGGTGGACATCGCCCGCGGCCAGCGGCAGCGAGCCATCCCAGCGCCGCGACGCCAGCAAGGCGTTGACCGCGTAGTCCAGGCCGTGAACCTTGTAGCCTCGCTTTCTCAGGGCAATGACGATCGCGCTCAAGCCGCTGCCCGCTTCCAGGTGCAGGTCCTGCCTATCGAGAAACGGCAGGTAGGCGCTTATCGTGTCCTGGGCGCGCGAATAGGCGACCGCCTCCAGCTCGACCTGGATAGACGCTTCGTCCCAGATGTCTTCCCAGGCGCGGCGCGTGCTGTCGTATCGGTCAGGCATGATGCTCCGTTGGTCTCGCTTTTGCAATATTCTACACCGGGCGCGGCGCAGACTACGGCTGACGGGCGCGGTCGACTAAATCTCAGATGTATCGACATCCCAGATGAGCATACACTCGCCTACCAGCATCAGCGAGACCGCCAGCAGAATTGTGCCAGACTCGCCCGCCAGCGCGCGCGCCAGGGCAAGCGCCTGGCTTAAGCGGGTGGAATGGAATACTTCGTCAGTCAGCCCATAGGCGGCGTCGAGAGCCGCTTCGGGCGCCGGGAAACGTGTGCTGGGATTGATGTCAGTCTCGGTGATAATCAGCGCCCGGCTGGCCGCCGCCATCACACGGTATACACCGGCATAGTCGCGGTCGCGCGGGACGCCGACGATGGCGATCGCCGGCTGGCGCAGGCGCGGCGCGACACTGTCGAGGAAGGACTGCGCCGAGGGCACGGTGATGGCGCCATCGACGTAAGTTGCCGGCGCGTCAGCCAACTGCTGCGCGCGGCCGGGCCAGCGTACGGCGCTCAAGCCGCGGCGAATCAATTCAACGTATTCCTCGGACGGCGCGGCTGACGCGTCGCGCAGCATGTCCACTGCGCGGATCGCCAGCGTGGCGTTCTCAATCTGATAGCGCCCCAGCAGCGGCAGTGTCAGCTCGCCGTATGGCGGCAAGCGCAGCAATTGACCACCGGGAAGGTCCGCCAGCCACTGTCCCATGTCCGAGTCCGTGAGGATCGTCAGGTCAGCCGCCTGCCTGGCGGCTTCGCGCTTGAGTTCGGCTTGAACAGCCGACGCTTGCGGCAGGCTGATGGCGGCGCTCGCCGGCTTGATGATGCCTGCTTTATGCCAGGCGATGCGCTCGAGCGTGTTTCCCAGCAGCGCCTTATGCTCCAGCATGATGGGCGCAAAAACCGACAGTCGGTTGGGCACGACGGCGATATCGTCGAAGCGGCCGCCGCGCCCAACTTCGAGCACGGCTATATCTACGCCCGTCTCGTCGAAATGGCGCAGGGCGATAGCCAGAAATATGCCCTGCGGGCTGAGATACTTGCCCGCGCCCAGGCTGGCGACAGTCGCGTCAATCGCCGGCTTCAAGTCAGTCAGGATGCCCAGGAAGCGGTCGGTCGGGATCATGCGCCCGTCCACGCGGATGCGTTCATTCCAGTGCAGGAGGTGCGGACTGGTGATGGTACCGACGCGGCGTCCCCGCGCTTGCAGCAGCTTGGCCATGATGGTTGTCACCGAGCCTTTGCCGCGGCTGCCGGTCACGACGACATAGTCGCGCTCGAACTGCAGCAGGCCGGCCGCGGCGAGCAGACTGCGCGTCGGCGTCGTATCGCGTGTATATTCGTCCAGACCGCGCGGCGCGGCATCCAGCCGGCGACGGGTGCGAAAGATGTAAGTGACGGCCGCTTCCATATCATCGAACATGGGCGTCGTTCTCTGTCGCGCTTTGCGCCAATCATAACGAAAGACCCGGCGCTTCCCTAGTGGCTTCCACCGCGATTCCCGGCGCGGTCAAGCCGCAGCCATTGCCCCTGTGTTATTGCCCGACTTTGGGCTAGATTTTGCCGTGAAACTCCCCCAGGAGCCTGACTGCAATGACCGATTCCACCGGGCTCACCGGCAGCGACGCCAAGCGCGCCGCGCGCAATGTCAGCGTGCTGATGGCGGCCAGCGTCATCAGCAAGGGCGCGCTCTACCTGTGGCAGATCGCGCTGTCGGTGCTGCTGGGACCCGGCGAATACGGCATCTACGGCGCCGTCGGCGGCATGATGGTTACCGCGGCCTCGGTCGCCAGCTTCGGCATGGGCTTGATCGTGATTCGCGATGTGGCGCGCGAGCCGCAAAAGGCCGGCAAATACTGGACGGCCATGCTTTTCGCGCAGACTGCCCTGGCGCTGGTCGCCTATGTCGGCATGAACGGCTTCGCCATCGGCTACAGCGAGACCCTGCGCGGATTCGCCGCGCTGGCCGGCATCAACCTCTTCATTGACCTCTTCGGCAATATGGGATACGACCTGCTGGTGGCGCAGGAGAAGCTGGTCAAGACCTCGCTGGTGGAAATCGTCCATATCGTCCTGCGGATCGCGCTGGCCTGGCTGGCGCTGACGGCCGGCTGGGGTTTGCTGGGCGTTTACGGCGCGGCGATCGTCTCGGGCATTCTGCGCTCGATCGTGCTGGTCGGCTTGAATTTAGGCGCCGGCATCCGCCCGCAATTCCCATTTGACTGGGGCACGGCCAAGCCGCTGCTCATCAACAGCGCGCCGCTGGCGCTTTCGGCCTTCCTGACCCTGGCCTACAATCACTCCGACAAGCTCTTGACTACCGGCATCCTCAGCGAGCGGGTCACCGGCTATTTGACCGCCGCCTTTGTCATCAACTTCGGCGTCATTGAACTGCTTAGCGTGTCGGTGCTTGTCGCCGCCTATCCCCTGCTCTCGCGCTATTATGACGACGGGCGCAATCCGCTATTTGGCTTCATGGTCGAAAAACTTGCGCTGTATATGATCCTGATCGCCCTGCCGATGTCCGTGAGCGTCAGCATCCTGGCCGACAAAATCATGCTGCCGCTGCTGGGCGAAGCCTATGCGCCCTCGGCCGGCATCCTGCGCCTCTTGATCTGGTATACCGGCATCACCATCGTCGGCAACGTCTTCAGTCAGGGCCTGCTGGTGCAGAATCGCCAGCGCCGCCTGCTGTTTATAAGGGCGTCGAGCCTGGCGCTGAATATCACGCTGACCGCCATAATGCTACTCAATTGGCGCGATGCGCGCGGCGCCGTCATCGCTTCCATTGTCGGCGAAGTCCTGGTGCTCATCGCCCTGCTGTTGAGCTTCCAAGCGCCTGGCTGGCAGCCCAAACGCGTCGCCCGGGGCGCCCTTCGAGCGCTTTTTGCTGTCCTGCCCGCTGCGCTGGCGATGCTGGCGCTGCGGGAACAGTTTATCGCGCTGCCGCTGCTCGGCGGGCTGGGCGTCTATGTCGGCGGCGTCATCCTGGCGCGCGTCTTGAGCGCTGAAGACTGGGATCTGATTTACCGGCTGGCATCGGCCATGCCCGGCGCTGCGCTGATGGCGCGTTTCTGGAAACGCGATGTGGACCTGAGCTGGTGACGCCATGCACATTCTGCACCTGACGCCCTATTACGCGCCCGCCTACGCTTTTGGAGGCGTGGCGCGTTCGGTGGAGGGCATGGCCACGGCGCTGGCCAAGCGCGGTCATGAAGTTACCGTAATGACCACCGACGCTCTCGATCAGCGGCGGCGCCATCCGGGCCCGCCCGTAGAGACGCTCGCCGGCGTGCGCGTGCTGCGACAGGCGAATGTCTGGCCCTGGCTGCGCGGTCGCCTGAACCTGTCCACGCCGCGCGGCATGAAGCAGTCAGCGGAAGCGCTGCTGCCAACAGTCGACCTCGTGCATATCCACGAATTCCGCACCTTGGAAAACTTGCTGGTGACGCCGGTAGCGCAGCGGCTGGGCAAACCAATCGCGCTGTCTCCGCACGGCACGCTCAGCCTGGCCACCGGGCGCGGTCGATTGAAAACGGTCTGGGATCGCCTGCTGAGCCCGGGAGTGGCCTTGCGCGTGGATCACGTCGTTGCCCTGTCGGAAGCAGAGCGGGCTGAAGCCGAGGCGCTATGGCGCGGCTTCGGCAGGCGGCAGCGCCCGACCCGTTTCAGCGTGGTCGCAAACGGTGTTGACCTCCCCAAATTCAATAAGCGCGAGCTGGCCGCGGACTTTCGCCAGCGCTACCGACTGGGCGAATCGCCTGTCGTTCTATTCATGGGTCGCCTGCAAAAGCGCAAGGGCGTCGATGTGCTGATCAGGGCTTTCCAGGCGGCCAGCGTCGAGAACGCGCGCCTGCTAATCGTCGGACCGGACGAGGGTATGCTGCCGACTCTGCAAGCCCTCGCGACAGGCGACCCGCGCATCGTCTTCACGGGCTACCTGGCGGGCGAGGCGCGGCTGGGCGCGCTGGCGGCGAGCGATATTTTTGCGCTGCCGGCTATTGGCGAAGGGCAGCCGATGGCGGCGCTGGAGGCGATGGCGGCGGGGCTGCCGGTGGTCTTGTCGCCGGGCTGCAATCTGGATGAGGCGGCGGCTGGCGCGGGCTTCGTGGTCGAGGCGACGGCGGCCGCGTTCGCGGAGCGGCTTGGCTTGCTACTGAGCGACGCTGGTCTGCGGCGGGCGATGGGGCGGCGGGCGCGGCGGCTGGCTGCGGAGCGGTATTCGTGGGATGGTGTCGCTGAGCGCCTGGAGGATGTATACGCAAGTCTATTGGCGTGAAGGCGCAGTTCAATACAAGCCGGGCCGACAAGGCCGTTGATTTTTTGTATAATTATCGTATACTTGTCAACATAACAAGGGGGTGAGGCATGATAGGGGCAAGGCTGAAGCAGGCGCGCTTGTTGGCTGGCATGACGCAGCGCGAGCTCGCCAGCGCCTTAGGCGAGGGCGGACTGAAGATAACGGCGGCCGCTATCTCCAAATATGAAAATGAGAAGAGCTACCCGACTGCGCAATTCATGTTGCGAGCAAGCGGTGTTCTCAATGTGCCGGGCTCGTATCTATTGCATCAACCAGCAGCGAGCGTCAAGTGGACGGCTTTTCGCCGGCATAGCAGATTCGGGAAGAAACAGCAGGAAGCCGTTATGGCGTACGCTTCAGACATTGCCGAATTGCAAGTTGAATTGCATTCGATATTGCATCCAAATTCGCCGCCTACTTTGCCGGAACCGGCAACGGTGAAAGACTTCGGAGACGTCGAAAAAATCGCGGCGCAACTACGCGCGGCTTGGGAGGTTGGAAATCGTCCCTTGGACAATCTTGTACAGACGGCTGAAGACAGGGGCGTGATAATCATCGGGTGGGACGATGAGAGCGGACGATTTGACGGATTGTCCGGTTGGTGCGGCCACTACCCGGTTACTGTCATAAATGTAAACAGCAGCGCGGATCGCAAGCGGTTTAATCTGGCGCATGAGATTGGACACCTGGTTATGGATACGTCCCGCGCCAGCAAGGACGACGAAAGTCTCGCGCATCGATTTGCCGCGGCGCTGTTGGTTCCTGAAGAGCATGCCTACCGCGAACTCGGGCGCGAACGGCGTCACCTGGATTGGGGCGAGCTGATGATGCTCAAGAGAAAGTACGGCTTGAGCATGTCGGCTTGGATCAGACGCGCAAGAGACCTGAAGATAATTTCTAAACGTTACTATGAGATGCTCAACATTGAACTTTCGTCGCTCGGATGGCGGACCTGTGAGCCAGTCGAGTATCTGGGAGACGAAGAACCCCTGCAACTCAAACAGATGGTGCAACGCGCAGTGGCTCAAGGGCTGGTGTCTCCCGACAGAATGACGAGGATTGGCGTAGATTATTGGGAACCTGAACGGGTGCAACCTGAATCGGAGCATTTAACTGTCTACGATTTGCTGGCTATGCCCGAAGATGAACGCCAGGCGGTGATGGCGCGAGCCTTTGAGTTGGCGGCGCAAGAAGACTTTGAGATATTTGAAGCCAATGAGGTTTACGACGACTACGACGAGGAATTTGATGCCCAATAGCTTAAGAACGCGGCGGATTCCGCAAAGAGGGGAGATTTGGATTGTGAACTTTAACTCACCAATCTCCGCTCAAACTCCGCCTCCGGGATCCCCACAGTCCCAGTGGCCTACAACGGGACACGAGATAGCAAAACCCCGCCCCGCCATTGTATTGAACGTATCTGCCGCCTGGGAACTAGATTTACACATTGTCGTCCCGTTGCGCCGATGGAGGACGCGCTATGAGAAAAGAAACTATTTCTGGATTGTTCGTCTGAATAAGGACAAGAACAACAAACTGAATAGCGATTCGGGAGCGGACGCGTTTCAATTGAAGTCAGTGTCAAGAGAGCGTTTTCAACGTCCGATTGGTGTGATCACCAATGATCAGCTTTGGCTGATATTGGACACTGTTGCCTACTGTATCGGAAGCTCTCGGTAAATTCCGGCAGTCCGACACAGATACTTAACAACTTGGAGACGGCGAGATATCCCTAGCAACAATCGCTGCTGATGGCCATATTCGCTTGGCGTTGTCCGTTGCCAAGCCAAGCAGAATTCACGGGGCGCTATAGAATAGGTACAGACTCGCATAGAGAAGAGTCAGCAAGAGTGGCAACGAAGGACAATCCATGATCCGATTCGACCGATTCACCGAGCGCGCGCAGGACGCCGCCGCCCGCGCCTACGAAATCCTCCACCGCTACGGCCATTCCCAGGTCGATACCGAGCACATCTTCATGGCGCTGCTCGAGCAGACGGACGGGGTAGTGCCGCAGATATTGGAGCGCCTGGCGGTGGACATCGGCGGTCTGCGCTCGCGCGTGGACGACCTGCTCCGTAGTAGCCCGCGCACCGCCACCATCTACGGGCAAGGCGCCAACCAGGTCTTCATCACCCCGCGGCTGAAGAGCATCATCGACCGCGCCAACGAAGAGGCCAACCGCCTGCGCGACGAATACATCAGCACCGAGCATATCTTCCTGGCCCTGTTCAACGAACACAATACGCCCGTGGCCAAGACCCTGGCTGAATACAGCATTACGCGCGACCGCGTCGCCGATGCCGTCAAGGACATCCGCGGCGGGCAGCGCGTGACCGACCCGCAAGCCGAGAGCCGCTATCGCACGCTGGAGAAATACAGCCGCGACCTGACGCGAATGGCGCTTGAGGGCAAGCTGGACCCCGTCATCGGCCGCGACGGCGAGATCTTGCGCGTCATCCAGGTTCTCAGCCGCCGCACCAAGAACAACCCGGTGCTGATCGGCGAAGCCGGCGTGGGCAAAACCGCCATCGTCGAAGGCCTGGCGCAGAAAATCGCCGCCAACGACGTGCCGGACTTGCTGCTGGGCAAACGCGTGCTGCGCCTGGACTTGAGCGGCATGCTGGCCGGCAGTCGCTTCCGCGGCGAATTCGAAGAGCGGCTCAAAGGCGCCATCGAAGAAATCCAGCGCTCCGAGGGCGAGATTATCCTCTTCATAGACGAACTGCACCAGGTGGTGGGCGCGGGCGCGGCCGCCGGGGCCATGGATGCCGGCAATATGATGAAGCCGGCGCTGGCGCGGGGCGAATTGCAGACGGTCGGCGCCACCACCATGGACGAATACCGACAGCATATCGAAAAGGACAGCGCCCTGGATCGCCGCTTCGCTCCCATCTTCGTCGAAGAGCCCAATGTCGAAGACACCATCGAAATGCTCTACGGCATTCGCGATCGCTACGAAGCGCATCACAACGTCAACATCGCGGATGACGCCATCGAAGCAGCCGCCCGCCTATCCGCCCGCTACTTGACCGAGCGCAAACTGCCCGACAAGGCGATAGATCTCCTCGACGAAGCCTCCGCCAAGCTGCGCGTCGCCCTCTTCTCCATGCCGCAATACCTGAAGAGCATGCGCGAGACCATCGATCAACTGGCGCTCGAAGAACAAGCCGCCGGTTTATCGCGCGATTATGAACGCGCCGCCGATTGCAAAATGCAGCGCATCCAATTGGAAGAAGAATACCAGCAGGCGCACCACCAATGGCGGCAAGAGAATACCCTGGACGAACTGGTTACCGCCGATAACGTGGCGCAAGTCGTCCAACAGTGGACCGGCATCCCGGTGCAGAGCATGCTCGAGACCGAATCGGAGAAACTCTTGCGCATGGAAGAGGTCATCAACCAGCGCGTCATCGGTCAAGAGAAAGCGATCGCCGCCCTTGCCGACGCCATCCGCCGCGCGCGCAGCGGCCTCAAAGATCCCAAACGCCCGATTGGCTCCTTCGTCTTTCTCGGTTCGAGCGGGGTCGGCAAAACCGAACTGGCAAAGGCGCTGGCGGAGTTCATGTTCGATGACGAAGAAAGCCTCGTCCGCGTCGACATGAGCGAGTATCGCGAGAAGCACACGGTCAGCCGCCTCTTCGGCGCGCCGCCCGGCTACATCGGTTACGAAGCCGGCGGTCAATTGACCGAGGCGATCCGCCGCCGCCCCTACCGCGTTATCCTCTTTGACGAAATCGAGAAAGCCCATCCCGATGTTTGGAGCGTCCTCCTGCAAGTGTTGGAAGACGGGCGCATGACCGACGGACAAGGACATACGGTCGATTTTCGCAATACGGTGCTGATCATGACCAGCAATCTCGGCACCGAATTCGCTCGCCACGGCGGGGCGCTGGGTTTTCTGCCCCACGATGAAGAGGCGGTCGCCGATCATCGCAAGATCGAGAAAGCCATGCGCGATACTTTCCGTCCGGAATTTCTCAACCGCATTGACGAAATCATCATCTTCGAGCCGCTCACCCTGGAAGCGGTCGAGCAAATGGTGGACCTCCAAATACACGACCTGGCGGAACGCATGGACGAATCGGGCTTGGCGATTCACCTGACGGAGCCGGCGCGCCATTGGCTGGCGAAGCAGGGTTATGATCCGCAGTTCGGCGCCCGCCCATTGCGCCGCGCCATCCAAAGGCATATCGAGAATCCGCTGAGCATCCACCTGCTGCAGGGCGATTTCAACGCCGGCGACCTGGTCGTCATCGACGAGACGGATGATCGGCTCGACTTCGCGCGCCATCATGATCAGGCGAGCGACTACATAGAAGGCGCCGACACTCGCGCCGACGCCTTACAGGGCGCCCCCGACGAGCCCTACCCCGCCCGCGATTATTACGATGCCCAATTCGACGATGAAGACTTCGCCGATTTTTTGTCACAGACCGATGACGATGACGAGTTTGATCCCTTGCCGCCGCCGCAGCGTCGGTCTCAGGATATCGAGCGCTACGACTGAGCGCCGCCGATCGAGCGAAAGACATCCGCGCGCAGGCGCAATCCAAAGCGCTGCGCCGCCCGGCGCATAATAAATTCGCGGCGTTCATAATCGAATTGTCATTTGACTATGACCGTTCTATGGCTATAATTGCCTGGCACACGCCAAGCAAGAATTGGAATTCGCCATGAGAGAAGAAGAACGCGGCAAAGACGAGGTACTGAATTCGGAGTCTTCGTCAGCCGAGTTGACGCCCACCGACATTCAGGCGCCGGTCGCTGTCGTCGATGCGTCCGCCGCGCCCGCAACCACCCAAGAATCACCAGCGGACTCGCCGGTTGAAACCGACAGCCCGGGCGAGACTGCGGACGGCGCGCTGGCGCAAGCCGCATCAGCCGGGGCCGACGAAGCCGCGCCCGCTGTAGAGCAAGAGCAACCAGTGGCGACAACCGACCAGGAAACAACCGCGAGCGAGCCAACCGCGGCGCAGGAGCAGCCGGCCATCGAAGAATCCGCAGACGCCCCGGCGGCCGCACAGGAACCAACCGCGGAAGCCGCAGCCGGGGCGAGCGCGCCAGCCGAAGAATCGGCGCCGCCGCAGCAAAAGAAGCAGAAGAAAAAAGACCCGCCCGCCGAAGAAAAATCCAGATTCAAACGCGGGCAAATTCATCGCGGCGTCATCAGCAGCACCAAGCCAACCGCCGTCACTGTCGACCTGGGCGAAGGCGATCAGGGTCTGGTGCCGGGCCGCGAATTGGAATTGATGACGCGCAAAATGCTCGAATCGCTGGTGGTGGGCGCCGAAGTGGATGTGTACATCGTCAACCCGCGCAATCACCGGGGGCAGACGATTCTCTCAATCAACCACGCCCTGGAAGAGCTTGACTGGCGCAATGCCGAGAAATACGCCAAGTCGAAAGCGGTCTACGAGGCGCTGATTGGCGGATACAACAAGGGCGGCTTAATCGTGCGCTTCGGCCGGCTGCGTGGTTTCGTGCCGCAGAGCCAACTGGCGGAAGAGCGCGCCCGCTCGATGTCCGGCGCGACGCCCGAAGAACGATACGGTCCCATGGTCAACCAACCCATCGGCGTCAAGGTGATGGAAGTTGATCGCCACCGCAATCGGCTGATCCTGTCCGAACGCGCCGCCCTGCGCGAGGTGCGACAGGCGCGCAAGGAAGCATTAATCGCTGAACTGAATGTCGGCGATATCAAGAAGGGCAAGGTCGTCAGCCTGGAGAACTTCGGCGCCTTCGTCGATATTGGCGGCGGCGAAGGTTTGGTGCACCTGTCGGAACTCGCTTGGGGTCATATCACGCACCCGCGCCAGGCGGTCAAGGTCGGCGATGAAGTCGAAGTCGAGGTCATCAGCATCAATCCGAAGGCGAATCGCATTGGGCTGAGCCGGCGCCGTGTGATTAGCGATCCCTGGGATGAAGTTGCGAGCGCCCTCCGCCGCGGTCAATTGGTGCGCGGCCGCGTCACCAAGCTCACCAAGTTCGGCGCCTTCGCCCGGCTAATTGACTACGACGCCATTGAAGGGCTCATCCATATATCCGAGCTCGCGGCCGAGCGCGTCGCCCATCCGCGCGATGTCGTCAATCGCGGCGAAGAACTGGTTTTGCGCATCGTCAAAATCGACATCAAAGAGCGCCGCCTCGGTCTCAGCCTCAAATCAGTCAATTCGACCGAGTTTCTTGATCTGGATTGGGAGATGGCGATACTTGATTCGGCGACGCTGCGGAACGAATCCGCGGATGAGACTGAATCGGAAGCCCAGGCTGAATCGCAAGCGCAAGACGCGCAAGCCGAAGCCGAAGACTAAAGCGCCGCCCCACCTTAGCGTTTCTAAAAGGGCATCGATTACGGTGTCCTTTTTCTATTCATCATCCGCTGCGACGCCTGCGTTTGCCAATACCGCCCGAATCCCGTAGCATGGTTTATAAGAAGCTGGATGTTCAGACAGGATGACTGCGCCGTGCCGAGCAGAATGGAACGCTTTACCCAACGCGCCCGCCGCGTATTGAGCTTGGCGCAAGAGGCGGCAGCGTCGCGGAATAGCCCAGCGATTGGCGCCGAACACCTGCTGCTCGGCTTGATGCGCGAAGACGGCGGGGTCGCCGGGCGCGTCTTGCGCGGCTTGGGCTTGGAGCTGCCGCGTCTCGAAGAGATGGCAAAGCAGTTGCCAAGTCGCGAGGAAAACGCGGCGGACGCGCAGATGGATCTCTCCCCGGGCACGAAGAAGGCGCTCGAGTTTGCCGTCGATGAAGCGCGCCGCCTTAGCCATCATGCAATCGGCAGCGAGCACCTGCTGCTGGGATTGCTTCGCCTCGAAGAGAGCGTCGCCGTCGACATGCTGCGCCGGCTTGGCGTCGCGCCCGAGCAAATCCGCCGGCAAGTCGCCGTCGCCCTGCGTGAAAGCGCATCGGCGAACGCGTCGCAGGTTCTTGCCGAATCGCCCCAGCGCCCAGCCCCGCGTCATTTCGACTATTATCTGCTGCGCTCGTCCAGCCGATCGTCCGGCGGCATCACCCAGTTGGCGGTTGACCTGTCGCCCGAGGTCAAGGACGCGCTGGAAGAAGCGCTGAAAGAAGTTGGCTATGCCGGGCAGATGCGACTGGAAGAAAGGCATCTTTTGCTCGGACTGCTGCAGAATCGCGCGGGCGCATTGAGACGGCTTCTGACGGATGCCGACGTTGATCTGGAAGACTTCATTCGCCAGCTTCGCGATCCCAGAGACGCGTGACGCCGCCAGCCGTCCGTTGATAATTGGAAGCAAATCCGCTAGTATTAGCTGACCTGTTCCCGCTTCAATCTCGGGCGCCGGTTTCCCGTCAAAAGTTAATTCGGGTTGACACAATTGAATGCAACTGCTGGTATAATGGTTGCCAGGCGAATGCGGCTTGCCGGCTCCGCTAGCACGATGTTCAAAACGGAGGATTAGACCGTGCCAAATAAAATGGAACGCTTTACCCAGCGGGCGCGGCGTGTGCTGAGCTTGGCGCAAGAAGAAGCCGATCGCCTCCAGCACCATCAAATCGGAACGGAACACTTGCTGCTCGGTTTGATGCGCGAAGACGGCGGCGTCGCTGGGCGCGTCCTCCGCGACCTCGGATTGGATCTGCGGCGGGTGGAAGAACTGGTGTCGCGCCTGTCCATGGCGGGCGAGCGAACGACGAGTTCGCAGTTGGACCTGTCGCCGGGCACAAAGAAAGTGCTCGAGCTGGCGGTTGATGAAGCGCGCCGCATGGGCCACCACTACATCGGCACCGAGCATCTGCTGCTCGGTTTGGTGCGGCAGCAAGAAGGCATCGCGCTGGATGTGCTGCGGCGGCTGGGCGTCAGCCCCGAGGAAGTGCGCCGGCAGACGAGCAAAGTGCTGCAGGAGAGCCCGGTTCAATCGGCGCAGAGAACATCCGACCGCTCTCACAGCAAGGGGTCGCGCAAAGACAGCACGCCCTTGGTCGATCAACTGGCGACCGACCTGACCAGCCTGGCGGAAAACGGCAAGCTCGACCCGGTTGTGGGCCGCGAAATGGAAATCGAGCGTGTCATTCAGGTATTGAGCCGGCGGCGCAAGAACAATCCAGCTTTGATCGGCGAGCCCGGCGTCGGCAAGACCGCCATCGTCGAGGGGCTGGCGCAGCGCATTGTCGAAGGCGACACACCCAAGCCGCTGCTGCGCAAGCGCGTCCTCCAACTGGATGTGGGCTCCCTGGTCGCTGGCACCATGTACCGCGGACAATTCGAAGAGCGCCTCAAGCGCGTCATCGAAGAGCTCAAAGCATCCGATACGATATTATTCATCGACGAGGTGCATATGCTTGTCGGCGCTGGTTCCGCCGGCAGCAGCGTTGATGCCGGCAATATGATGAAACCGGCTTTGGCGCGCGGCGAATTGCAGTGTATCGGCGCCACCACCCTCGACGAATATCGCAAGCATATCGAAAGCGACGCCGCGCTCGAACGGCGCTTCCAGCAGATTCAAGTAGCGGAACCCACCATCGAAGAAACCATAGAAATCCTGCAAGGCATCAAATTCCCTTATCAAGATCATCATAATGTCGAAATCACCGACGACGCCATCGAGACCGCGGCGAACCTGTCTGCCCGGTCTCTTCGTTCCAATTGGCTGATATCCGCCACAATTGGAACGAAGAGACCGGGCAGCCGCGCTTGATCGGCGAGGACATTTCCGAGGTGGCGGCGATGTGGACCGGTATCCCGGTCACGCGGATCGCCAACGAAGAAAGTGAAAGACTGATGGAGATGGAAGACAAGCTGCACGAGCGCATCATCGGGCAGCACGAAGCGATTGTCTCCATCAGCAAAGCTGTCCGCCGCGCCCGCGCCGGTTTGAAAGATCCGCGCCGCCCGATTGGCTCCTTCATGTTCCTCGGTCCCACCGGCGTCGGGAAGACCGAGCTGACCAAGGCATTGGCTGAGTTTCTCTTCGGCAGTGAAGACGCCCTTATCCAACTCGATATGAGCGAGTTTATGGAACGCCATTCGGTCGCCCGGCTCGTCGGCGCGCCGCCCGGCTATGTCGGCTACGAAGACGCGGGCCAGTTGACCGAAGCCGTGCGCCGCCGTCCATACAGCATAATCGTCTTCGACGAGGTCGAGAAAGCGCATCCCGAAGCCTTTAACATGCTGCTGCAAGTGATGGAAGAAGGCACCTTGACCGACGCGCGGGGCCGCCGCGTCGACTTCCGCAACGCCATGATTGTGATGACGAGCAATGTCGGCGCCGAACTGATCAAGCCCAATTCGGCTCTGGGTTTCAATACGCAGTTGGATGCCGACAAACTCGACGATGAACAATACGAAGACATGAGCCGCAATGTGACCGACAAACTGCAACGCATGTTTCGGCCCGAATTCCTCAACCGCGTCGACGCGACCATCATCTTCCGCTCGTTGAGCCGCGACGAGATCAAGCTCATCGTCGACCTGGAATTGAATAAAGTGCGCGAGCGCCTGCTCGAACACGCGATCACGCTGGAAGCCGCCGACGGCGGCATCGAATGGTTGGCGGAAAACGGCTACAACCCCGAGTTTGGCGCCCGCCCGCTGCGCCGCTTGATCCAGAACGAAGTCGAAGACCGCCTCTCCGATGGCATCTTGTCCGGCGAGTTCGGCTTGGCCAGCATCGTGCGCATCGACATGGACGATGACGGCGGGCTCGCGATGGTCACGGTCGAGGAAGAAGAAGTCGCCGGCGAGCTCGAACCTGGCGTTTGAAGCAGACCAAACTCATGTGGTTTCGGCGCGCAGCCGCTTTCCTTTCTTCCAACTGGCGTTTGTCAGCGGACGAAAGCGGGCTTCAATCGTTACAGAATGTTTGAAGATGATCGGTGAAGCCCCGCCAAGCCTCTTCCCAAGTTTCAGTTCGAGTCCAAAATAGCCTGCGTGGGCGGATATCCTTTCGGTTGTACATGTCGCCCTTTGGTCGTCCGTCGCGCTCGCTTGACCGTCGGAAGCGGCCGACTCGCTCATAATTGCCGCTAGTCATCAGACGATCCACAATTTGAGGATTCCTCACCGAAAAGGACATTAGGGTGGGGTCCACCCTCTCTCCAACCAGAAACTGCGGGTTTTCCGTCAATATACGCGCGCAACTGACAAGCAGAAGCGCCGGTCCGGAATCATCCGTCATATCAATAAATCCGAGCGGCTCGGCAAATTGGGACATATATTTTGCGAATCGGATTTTGGCAGTCCGCAGGCTCGCTTCAAGGTCCAGAATCCGGTCAAGTTTGTCGTTGAGCACCGCGGTATATCTGCCGAGCTGATTCTCGGCAACCAGTCGCCGGGATTCCGATGTCTGCGCACGCTCCGTCAAGACCTCGATTCGTTCTTCTAGCGCCGCGCGATCTCGCAGCGTCAAGACAAGTATCGCCGCCAAAGCGGCAAGCGCCAGCAGCCCTACCAGCGCTTGCAGCCGTCGTCGGCGCCCTGCAGTAGGATTGTCGCTGGAGCGCTTAGCCTTCTGTGTCATATTTCCCTCGCGTCGCTAAGTTCGTCTTCTCCGGTTTTCATGTTACTACAAAACAAAAGAGGACTGCCCTACGACAGTCCTCCAGAATCGTTACGAATCGTGGCTTGGAGCCGGCTTACATCATGCCGCCCATGCCACCCATGCCATCCATGCCGCCACCCGGCATCGGCGGAGGCGTCTCTTCCGGCACATCTGTGATCAGCGCTTCCGTCGTCAAGATCATCGCGGCGATCGAAGCCGAGTTTTCGATTGCGCCCCGCGTAACCTTGGCGGGATCGGGGATGCCGGCGTCAATCATATCGCCGTATTCGCCATTCATCACATTGAAGCCGACGCGATGGTTGCTGTTGTCATCCTGGGCGCGGCGGACATTCTGGATGATCACCGCGCCATCTTCGCCGGCGTTGGCCGCGATCTTGCGCATCGGCATCTCCAGCGCCCGGCGCATGATGGTGACGCCGG
>CAZWCV010000070.1:10314-19212 GCA_964632725.1 uncultured Anaerolineaceae bacterium | reverse complement strand
GACCCGTCGGATGCCCGCCATAGAGATGGCGGGGTAGGGGCCGGGGGGTGGGGTAAAACCAGCCGGCGGCGAACTTCAAGACCTGTCCTGTCCTCAGTGTTGAAACGGGAAAGGGGCCAGGGGGTGAGGTAGTCTTGCGGCAAGCGCGCAATCTCACACCAAACGCGGCTGCAGCTCCGCCAGAAAGACCTCGCTGATCTCCAGCTCGCGGCGTTCGCGCTCGATAAAATAGCTGACGCTCTGGTAACCGGCGTCTTGCAGTTGATCCAGCGCTTTGTCGAAATCGGCGCCGACGCGATGGGCGTCATGCGCATCCGAGCCGAGCACGACCGGTATCCCCCGCAGCGCCATTTCGTCGAGGATTTCGCGCCCGGGATTCATCTCCGGATAAGGCTTGTTCAGGCCGCTGGTATTGAGCTCCATGGCGGCGCCGGCGCGGGCGATGCGGTCCAGCGCGCGGCGAATGGTGTCCAGATGGTCGCCCACCTGATACTGCTTGGGATGCACGATCTTGACGATGTCGGGATGGCTGAGGCAATCGAAGAGTCCGCTCTCGGCGGCGTTGGCCAGGTTCTCAAAGTAGCTCTTCTCATAGTCCAGCCGCGTTGACCCCTGCAGATACCTCGCCTGATACTCGGGCGTTTGCGGGTGCACCGAGCCGAGGATGGTGCTGAAGTCGGCGCGGCGGTGCAGCTCGTCCAGCCAGCGCTCCATGCCCGGGAAGTAGTCGCTCTCCATACCCAGCCGCACATCCAGGCGACCGGCGAATTCGTCGCGCGCCGCCGCCACCATATCGACATATTCAGCCAACTGATCCGCCCTCATGCGCACCGCCGGGTTCCAGCCCTCGGGCATAGGACTGTGGCAGGTGACGGTGATGCCGCGCAGCCCGGCGCGCTCGGCTTGCTCCGCGTAGGCGCTGAGCGGCCCGCGGGCGTGTTTGCAGAGCGTGGTGTGCATGTGCGAGTCGTACATGTTGCGGTCGTAGTTCATGGCGGCTCCAAACTGGCGCAAAACGCCGCCTATTGTGGTATAAATTCCGGGAGATGTCTATTGCCGGTTGCAGCTGACGCTGAAACCGACGGCGCGCCTGCGCCAAACCTACGCCGACCTACGCCCTGCCTGCGCCAATCAGGTGAGTTATCCGGACGCGAAATCTCACGCGTAAACTGGAAAGCGTCCACCAAGCGAGAGGATTTCCTGCAATGTTAAGACAAACGATCTGTCTGTCCGGCTTAATCGTATTGATTGCAGCGCTATCGCCGTTTACGGCATCGGCTTGCAGCGGCTACCCGTACTTCAGCATGGAAGATTTGCCCGAGATGGATCTGCTGGTGCGCGCGACCGTGATAGACGCCGATGATCGCGGATACAGCGCTGTCATTCGCGTGGAAGAGTATTACAAGGGCGAGGGCCCCAGGCTGCTAACGGTGTCCCGCTACAACGTTGGTTTGGAGACTGGCAACAGCGTCCGTGGCTACGACACGGGCTGCCTCTACAGCGGAAGGGGGCACAAGTGGCGCCCAGGCTTACAAGGATATTTCGGGCTAACCGACAATGGGGAATTCGAGACGCTTACGGACTCCTACTATGGCTCGGCGCACTTTTATGTCTGGGACGGCCACATCACCTACCAGGAAGGCGCGACTGAAGGCTATGCTCTGGAGTGGGATGCGCCCAGGTCGATTAGCGAAGACGGCTTCGTCGCGAAAATGTTAGAAGCCGGCGGCCGCGAGGCGCCGCTTGCGCCAACGCTTGACGGCGTGCAGCGTCAACCTCTAAAGCGCTACCTGATGATCACGACCGAGCACGGCTCAGGCTACCAAGTCAATCCCGACCGCAGCGTTACAGCAATCGGCGCGGAGACAGCGCGCTATATCTCTCCCGACGACGCGCATGTCGCGCTGCCGGTGGATGACGACACGCTCGGATTCTATTATGTCTGGCCCCATGGCTATTCGCCCGAACATTATGAGCAGATGATTCATGTGCCTGGTCGCGATCTAAGCTTCAGCAACGACAGTCATATGGTCGCCGTCTGGGACGATACGCAGCTGACCGTCTACATGTTTCGCAACGCCGGGCGGGGCGATTTCCTGGATTGGGGAGTCGGCATGGTGATGGACGCGATCGCGAGCGTACCGGTTCGCACATCAGTCAACGAGCTGCCGGTCCTCCGCTGGAGCGCGGATAGCAGCACCATCGCGTGGCAAGACTCTGCCGGCGTCTGGCGCTGGGATCTGTACAACGACGCGCAAGCTTCTCTGCTGGTTGAGGCCGGCCGCAGTAACGTGCAGCTGCTTGACATTTCCGAAAGCGGTCGTTACGTCCGCTACCGCAACAGCTCCGGCTGGACGCTCTTCGACAGCGACACCGGCGAAACCTTCGCCAATGCCCTGGCCAGCCCCGGCGAACGTCACTTGATATTCGTGAACAGCGATGACAGGCCCATCAAGCATTGGAGCGGCGACAGTTGCAAACCGCCGCTTAGAAAGAACTGCGCCGTCTACATTGGTATGCCAAACGCCGAAACAATCACGGTATTCCCCTATCAGATGGAATTGCTCGGCCTGATCGGTTGCACTGGGGGTGATTGCAGCGTCGTTGGCCAATCTTGGCATCCGGCGATTGATAACGACAACAACAACATGGTTGGGGGTCGATACCTGGGCGACACAATGTCTGCTCTGCGGCAAATCGCCTACGACCCCTTCTATGGCCAGCCAGCGATTCTGCGTGGCGACTATCGGATCGAATTCAGATTCTACAGCAGCTACTACTTTGACGACGAGGACAACCTTCCCTATCTGGATTACCTCGACCTCAAAGGAATCGTCGACAGCCCCATCGCCGCAATCGAGTGGGGACCGCCAATCTTCTACGACACCTTCATGCTCACCGCGACCGAATACCTGCCGCGAACAGTCACGATTGCCGGCGGCGCTTTAACGGCGGGTCAACAAGACAGCGAGTCCTAACTGCGAGCAAGCCGCCTCAGCCCACCGCGGCGCGCACAATCTCCGCAATCCGCGCTTCGGTGGCCGCGTCCAGCCCAGTCAAGAACCAGCTGCTGGGCGTGAGCTGGTGGGGCGCCGCCTCGTCGATCAGCAAGTTCGCCTTCTCAGTCAGGCCGAAGGTCAGGTAGTCGTCCTTGCGGATGAAGACCAGCACCGGTTTGCTGCGGCCGAGCGCGTAGCCGGGCATGCCGTACCACAGTCGCGGCTTGAGCGCGGGCGCGGCCGCCATGATGACATCGTGCATGCGCCGGCCGCCAGACGCGTCAACGCCGAACATCTGCGGGATTTTTTCCAGGACGGCGGCCAGGTTTTCGGCGTCTTTATCAGCTTTCTTGGCGGACATGATCGACTCCTGATTGCGCAAGCTCGTTTGCATTCAGCTGCGACAGCCTGCGCATTTGCCTTTGATTATAGCCGCAACGATCGCGATACATCGGATAAAGCGCGTCGACGGTCGCTTTCACCGCAAAGTCAGGCTGGATAGTACGGTCTATCTTAACCCAGCTGTCCTGCAGCGCGCCAGCAGAAAAATCTCTGCGCCTCTGCTTCTCTCTGGCAAACACCTTTCCGTATCGGATGCCCAACCCGATCGCGCCTCAATCTCAACGCGCGACTATCGGTTCACCATTCACAACCCAATCTATGTTAGCTTGACCCCAAGTGCGCCTTAACAATCTCACAGAAATCGAGCCTCGCCGATTCCAGATTGCCTAACGGCCAGATTGCCGAAAAAACTTTTCCCTCGGCAATTGCCGGCCGCGAATGGCGGCCTTAAGTCGCTAAGCAATCTCACCCCCAACCCGCTCCCGCAACAAGTACTTTTGCTCTTTCTCGGTGACCTCGGTGTACTCGGTGGTGAAAAAAACCGGGCGACCCGCCGAGTCGCCCCTACCAACAGTACGCTGTGCGAGAAAGCAGAAAAATCTCTGTGCCTCTGCGCCTCTGTGGCAAAACCTTACCCTATCGCACTCTCAACCCGCGCCCGCCCCAAAGCATTAGGTGGGGAGCTCATTCGGCAAGTCACGGCATTTTCTAGGCAACTACTCGTGGCGACGTAAGTCTCCCCCCATCGTGATGGGTCGCGTAGACACTGACCTCCGGGGGAGATTTAGAGGGGGGTTGAACGCGCAACGCGCCCGGCACAAAAATCTCTGTGCCTCTGCGCCTCTGTGGCAAAACCTTACCCAATCGCACTCTCAACCCGCGCCCGCCCCAAAGCATTAGGTGGGGAGCGCATTCGGCGAGTCACGGCATTTTCTAGGCAGCTACTCGTGGCGACGTAAGTCTCCCCCCATCGCGATGGGTCGCGTAGACACTGACCTCCGGGGGAGATTTAGAGGGGGTTGAACGCGCAACGCGCCCAGCAGAAAAATCTCTGCGCCTCTGCGCCTCTGTGGCAAAAGCCCTACCCTATCGCACTCTCCACCCGCTCCCGACCCAGCCACTTCCGCTCCTCCTCGACGATCTCCGGATCCAGCTTCACAAACAGCGGACTCGGCGCGCGCAGCCTCTGCCCGGACTCCAGCTCGCTCTTCTCCCACCGCCCTGTCGCCGCGCTCCCGTCATACACCAGCGCCAGATGATCGCGCGTCTCCTCGCTGTAGTTCTCGATATTGAGCTCGCCAAACAACTGACCCTCATAGCCCAGCATCTCGTGCACCTGCTGCGAACTGAACGGAACAAAGGGCGCGAACAGCACTTTCAAATTATCGATGCAGCGCAGCGCCGTATAGACCGAGCGGGCGGCATCGGCCGGGTCGGGCTTGAGTGTCTTCCAGGGTTCGCGCTCGTTGAGCCAGGCGTTGACCGCGCGCGCCAGCGACAGCGTCTCTTCCAGCGCGTCTTTGAGCCGCACCGCCTCCAGCAGCGCGCCAACCGTCTCGAAGCCGGCTTCGGTCGCCGCGATGATGGCCTCGTCCGCCGGCGTCAACTGGTCATAATGAGGGACCTCGCCGTCGAAGCGCTTGAAGGCGAAGCCAAGCATGCGGTTGACCAGATTGCCCCAGGCGGCCAGCAGCTCGTTGTTGACGCGCGCCAGGAAACCCTCCCAGGAGAAGTCGCTGTCCTGGCGCTCGGGGAAGGTGCGCGCCACGTAAAAGCGCACGGCATCGGCTTGATAGCGCTCCAGCAAGTCGGGCAGCCAGACCGCCCAGTTGCGCGAAGTCGAGAATTGCTCGCCCTCGATATTCATGAACTCATTGGCGGGCACATCGTAGGGCAGCTGCAGCGGGATATCGCCGTAAGTCGGATCGTCTTCGTTATAGATGCCGTTGATGCCCAGCAGCTCGGCCTGCCAGATGATGGTGTGGAAGGGGATATTGTCCTTGCCGATGAAGTTGTAGATCCTGGCGTCGCGATTGTACCACCACTTTTTCCAGGCGTCGGGCTGGCCGATATTCTTGGCCCACTCGATGCTGGCGGTGAAATAGCCCATGACGGCGTCAAACCAGACGTAGAGGCGCTTGTCCTCCCAGCCCTCCAGCGGCACGCGCACGCCCCAGTCGATATCGCGGGTGATGGGCCGGCCGCGCAGCCCGTCCTTGACGAAATTCTGGCTGAAGGTGCTGACGTTGGGCCGCCAGTGGTGCTCGTGCTTGTCGAGGTACTCCAGAATCTGCTCCGTGAAAGCGCCCAGATCCAGGAAGTAGTGCTCGGAGTCGCGCTTGATCAGCTTCTCGTCGGGATTGTTGCGGCTGCGCGGGTCAATAAGCTGCACCGCGTCCATCAGGTTGCCGCAATTCTCGCATTGGTCGCCGCGCGCGTGCGGATACTTGCAGATATAACACCTGCCCTCGACATAGCGATCGGGCAGAAAGCGCTTCTCGCTTTCGCTGTAGAGCAGCGTTTGCCGCTCCTTATAGAGAAAGCCGCGTTGCAGCAAGAGCGTGAAGATGTCCTGCGCCACCTGATGGTGATTCTCGGTGTCGGTATGCGTGAAAAGGTCGTAGCTGACGCCGACCTTCTGCTGCGTCTGCAGGAAGCGCTCGTGATAATGCTCGAAGACTTCGCGCGGGGAGAGGCCGCGTTTATCCGCCTCAACTGTGATGGGCGTGCCGTGGCTGTCCGAGCCGCTGACCATCAGCACGTGATTGCCGCGCAGCCGATGGTAGCGCGCGAAGATATCGGCGGGCAGGTAGGCGCCGGCCAAATGCCCGATGTGCAGGTCGCCGTTGGCGTAGGGCCAGGCCACCGACACATGAATGTACTCTGCTGACATGGTCTCTTACTCCTTGACTGCGCCGACGGCCTCAAGTCGACCCGGGCGCGCATGAACCGCAACAAAAAACCGCCTGTCGCTGACAGACGGTGATGAAATAGAGCTTTGCGATGCCTAGGCGAGCCGCAGCAGCCGTCTGTCCTCTTTGAGCGAAGGCATCCGCATAGGCGTGGCGTCGGGCTGATAGCTGCTCATGGCGCGAGTGTAACATGACAGGCGAATTGGCGTCAAGCGGCCGCCGGCGACTTAAGCTGCGGTGATTCGCTGTCTGGCGAGCCCACTGCATCTGCACTATAATTCGCGCCGCCCGGCCTTATGAGCAAGGCGCAACGGGCAATGCGCAACCGTCGATTCTGGAAATGAGACAAGGTCTTTGTCGAGTCAACAGCCGCAAGTGACCAACCTGCGCAAGCCGCGTGGCCGCGGGCGCGCCGCCAGCTGCCTGATTTGGGCGATGGCGGCGACGACGCTTCTGCTGTTGGCCGCTGCGGTCGTCTTGCTCGCCGCCTATGCCGGCTGGGGATCTGGCGTCGAGACCGCGCGCGCCAAAGCCACCGCCGCCGCCGCAGTCACGCAGCGGCATCAGTGCGAGCAAATACCCGCTGACTTGGCCGCGGGCAACTTCGATCGAGCGCGAACTCGCCTCGAATCGCTGCGCGCTAACATGCCAGCGCCTGACTGTTTGCTGACGCTGCTGCCCACGGCGACGGCCGCGTATTTGCTGGCGCAGCCCAGCCCCACAGCGCTCCCCACGCAGACCGCGACCCCACCCGCCCCAACGGCCACGCCCCCGCCGCCCGAGGCATCGCCGACGCCCGGCGAGGACGTCAACGGCTGGGAATACGACCTGGGCGCGTTGCTGGCTGAAGCCCGGGCCGAGGTCGAAGCGCGCGATTTCGCCGCCGCAATTGACACGCTGGAAGCCATCATCGGCATTGACGGCGACTATCAGCGGGAGCAGGTGCGCGGCCTGGCGTTGCGGGCGCTTTCGGCGCAGGCTCTGCTGCTCTATCGGGGCGGCAAGCTGTCGGAAGCCATCGTGCTGACCGATCGCGCCGAAGTCTACGGCGACATCGGCGAGCTGAATTACGAACGTTATGTGGCCGAACAGTACTTGACCGGACAGCGCTACAAGACCAGCAACCCGGCCCTGGCCGTGCTGCGCTTCAACGAGATTTATTATCAGCACAACTCGAATTACATGAACGGTCAGATAGTGGGCGAATTGCAGGACGCGCTGCGTTACTACGGCGACGCGCTGGCCTTCCAGGGGGACGCCTGCCAAGCCCGGGATCAATACGCCGCCGCGCTTGAGCTCTACCCGACTTACAGCCCGGTCAGCCGCGGCGAATTAACGACCAGGCAGCAGCAGACCGCGCAGATCTGCGGCGCGCAGCCGCCGTCCAACGGCAACGGCCAAACAAACGGTACGCCGCAGGCCATCGGCGTCCGTACAACAGCAGACGGGCGCTCGGGCTAAGTCGTCGGTCGGCCCTGCTTGTGAGCGCGACTTCAATTTTGTAGAGATTTATGTCGCGACCTTACACGCCCGCGCGCTCAATAACGGTCGCCGTCGCCATGCCGCCGCCGCAGCACATGGTCTGCAAGCCGTAGCGCCCGCCGCTGGTCTCCAGCGCGTTGATCAGCGCGGTCATCAGCCGGGCGCCGGAGCCGCCCAGCGGGTGTCCCAGCGCGATGGCGCCGCCGTGTATATTCACCCTGTCCAGGTCGCCGCCGCTGTCCAGCGCCCATATCAGCGGCACGGACGCGAAGGCTTCGTTCACCTCGAAGACGTCAATCTCGCGCAGGGCCAGTCCGGCGCGCCCCAGCACATTTGCGGTGGCGGAGATGGGTCCCGTCAGCATCAGGTGCGGGTCGCTGCCGACAGTGGCGACCTCAATAATGCGCGCGCGCGGTCGCAGCCCCAAGGCTTGAGCATGACCCGCAGTCATGACCAGGACCGCGGCGGCGCCGTCGCTGATCTGACTGCTGTTGCCGGCGGTGGTGACGCCGTCAGCCGTGAAGACAGCCTCCAGCGCCGCCATTTTGTCCAGAGTCGCCTCCGGGCGAATGCCCTGGTCGCGCTCCACCGTGAAGAGATTGCCTTCGTCGTCCACGCCTTGAATCGGCGCGATCTCCCGGCGCAGCAGGCCGGCTTGGGTCGCTTTCCAGGCGCGGCGATGGCTCCGCAGGCCCAGCTCGTCCATGGCCGCTCGCGTGATGCCCCACTTGGCCGCGATCTTGTCCGAGGCGATGCCCTGCGGGATCATGTTGTAAGCTTCCATCATATGGTCGGTGAAAGGCAGCGCGCCGCCCGCGCCCATGCTGGCGCCCATCGGCACGCGTGTCATGCTCTCGACGCCGCCGGCGATGACGACGTCCGCCTGTGCCGAAGCGACCATGGCCGCGGCCAGATGAATCGCCTGCTGGCTGCTGCCGCACTGGAAATCCACAGTCGTCGCCGCTAGCTCAATCGGCAGCGCCGCATCCAGGACGACGTTGCGAGCGATGTTCATGGTCTGCTCGGCCACCTGGCTGACGCAGCCGAAGATCACATGATCAATGGCGCGCGCGTCCAGGCCCGAGCGCTCCAGCAAGGCGCCGACCACGCGCGAACCCAGCTTGACCGGATGCTGCTCCCGCAGCCAGCCATTGCGCTTGCCC
>CAZWCV010000070.1:0-10304 GCA_964632725.1 uncultured Anaerolineaceae bacterium | reverse complement strand
CCCAGGGGCGTGCGGATGGCGTCGACAATGACAACCTCATTCATGGCGCGTATTCCTCAATTGGCCTGGCTGCAATATACCAGAATGCGCGGGGCCTTGACTATAAGGGGCTGGCGGGCGACTCATGTCTTGCGGAACAGGCGACAGCGGGAGCGGAGGCGAAAAGAGGGTCGGCCTTATGCGGAAGCGCGCTGGCTTAGATTGGCGGCTGCGGCGTCAGCGTCTCCAGGTCGGATTCGTGGCCCAATTGTCGCAGGGCCAGCACAGCGGCGTCGCGCGTCTTGTCGCGGCTGCTGTCGGCGAAATCCAGCAGGGCGTCCACGGCGCGGCGGTCGCCGATTTTTCCTAGCGCCTGCGCGGCGTTATAAGGCGTCAGGAAACCCGGCGCTTCCAGCGCGCGGATCAAATGGGGCACAGCGCGGTCATCCTTCAGTTTGCCCAGCATCAGGGCGGCGCGTCCGCGCACGATCAAGTCTTCCTGGCTGTTGTCCACGATGCTGATAAGCGTGCGCACGGCCTGGTCGCCGCCGACCATGCCCAGTTTCATCACCGCTGTGCGCCGCCGGTCTTTGTTGACGTCCCGCAACTCGGAGAGGATGGTTCGCACTCTGCTGTCATTCTTCGAGTCAGCCATCGGCCCCCGCCTTTCGACCCCGTATCGAATTCAACGAAAACTGCCGGCGCATCTATTGACCATAAGAACATTCAGCTGCGAGCGCTTCAAGCGCTTGCGACCCTCACCTGCTCCACCACCATTTTACCGCGTCTTTCGCCAAAGACCTAGCGCTGGACGGCGACTATCCAGGCAATCGGATCAAAGCGATTCTATGTCGACTGTCACACAGATCTAGAAGTAGGGGCGTCTCGCCGAGACGCCCGCGCAAGGCGCCGTCGTTTTTCGAGCGTTTCAGCGAAACGCCTCTACACTGCCTCGTTATTCTGATATACCGGTGGCCAAGGAAAACGGAATGGCGAGGACCTGGACGTATTTTGTGCAGCTTGCCCGGATTCAGCCGGCGCTGATTTGCAGCCGCCCGTCGTGAATCTCACAGACGCGGTCGGCGCTTTGGCTGATGTCGGGGCTGTGCGTGGCCATAATCAGGGTCTTGCCCGCGTCACGCGTCAGCCGCAGCAGCAGCCGCAAGACCCGGGCGCCGGTGTCCTCATCCAGGTTGCCGGTCGGCTCGTCGGCGAAGACGATGGCCGGCTCGTGCAGGAGCGCGCGGGCGATGGCGACGCGCTGTTGCTCGCCGCCGCTCAGCTTGTCCGGATAAGTCTCGGCGCGGTCCGCCAGGCCAACCTGCCCCAGGATTTCGAGCGCCCGCGGCTCAACCTGCTGGCGTCGCGCGCCGCCCAACTCCTTTGGCAGCGTGATATTCTCCATAACGGTCAGCGTCGGGATGAGGTTGAAAAACTGAAAGACGATGCCGATGCGCTCGCGGCGAAAGAGCGTCAGCCGGGTATCGCTGAGCCTTGTGATATCCGTACCGTCGATGACGATGCTGCCGCGGTCCGGCTTGTCGATGCCACTGAGCAGGTTCAGCAAGGTGCTTTTGCCGCTGCCGCTGGCGCCCAGCAGCGCCAGGAATTCGCCCTGGCGGATATCAAGGCTGACGCCGTCCAGCACGCGCAGAGTACGGTCGCCTTCGTTATAGGTCTTGAGCAGATCGCGAATCCGCAACACAGTAGTAGGCTTCATCCTTGGCGCGCTATCGTTGCAAATGCAGAGCCGGGCAGGCTGTATCACAGGGTCTGTTGCCGCCTCCAGAAGCGTATCGGAAAGCCTTATAGGCGGGTAGAGTGTCTTTCTACATCATGTAGCTTTGCCCCCGGGCCCGATACAGTACAATTGAGATGGGCGCGCTTGACGCTTTTCGCATATGATAAGGTTATGGTTCAACAGACAGTTGCGCACCGGTGGCGCATGTTTCAGGAGGCCTTGCTATGAAACGCACTCAATTGCTCATCTTGCTCGTTGTTGCGGCGCTGCTGCTGATACCGGCCGCGCAAGGCCAGGACGACGGCGGCCTGATTTCGCCGAGAGACCCGGACGCGGTGAATCCGGAAGTCAATATCAGCTTTCCGCCGCCGGTCTATGTGGTGCGGGGCAACGTCGATATTCGCGGCACAGTCTCGCTGCCCGAGCTGAACAACTTCTTCATCGAGTTTCGTCCCCTGGTCCTGGACATGGCGGCGGACGAGGCGGCGGATGACCAGTGGTTCCCGGCGACATTGCCGCAGATCACAGCCGTGACCGACGATATTCTGGGTACCTGGAATACAGTGACCATGCGCGACGGCTTGTACGAATTGCGCCTGGCCATCAACCCCAATAGCGATTCGCCGACCTATTTCCGCGTCAGCCCCATTCGCATCGAAAACAGCCCGCCGCCCTTCGCCGCTGTCGAGCAGACCGTGGTGGTCGTGGAACCGGCCGAAGCAGCTGAGCAGGTGGCGGAACCAGTAGCCGTAGAGCCCGAGCAGGAGCCGGAGACGGCGCCCGAAGCCACCGAGACGCCCGATCCAAGACCGCGCGTCGTCGCCCTGGTCAACAGCAACGTTCGCGCCGGCGACTCAATCCTCTATACCATTATCGGCGGCTTGCACGAAGGCGATTCGGCCTTGATCAAGGGCCTCAGCAGCTACGGCACCGGCTGGTTCTACATTGAGCTGGACACTGGCCGCAGCGGCTTCATCCATCCCAACATCGTGCGGACCGAAGGCGATCTCAGCAACCTGGCGCGCATCAACCCGCCGCCCTTGCCGCCAACGCCCATTCCAGTCCCAACCGCTGTGCCCGCGCCAGCGCAAGCGCCAAGCAGCGGCGCCAACCTGCGCATTGTGGCGGATTCGGTCGTCATCTCACCTCATCCGGCGGCATGCAAAGTCGGCTACAGCATCACGGTGACTGTGATCAATGATGGCAATGGCGCGGCCACTGTTGGCGGCGCGGTCCAGGTTACCGATCTGGTGCCGGGCGAACCGCAGCGCGAACGTACCGAAATCGGATACGGTCCGTTGGCGGCCGGGGCGTCGCAGACGGTCAGCGGATACCTAACACCAACCGTTCACATTGGCAGAACGCACAATATCAACCTAAGAGTCGATTATACGGATGCGGTGGCCGAAACAAACGAGAACGACAATCTCCACGCGGTCGCGCCCTACATCCTGCAACAGGGCAATTGCTAGGCAAAATCCATACCTGCGGAGCGGGGATCGTCAGCCTCGCTCCGCCGCTTCTCTGCGCAGCACGCTATACCGATTCAAGCCGCCGTCAGCGCGGAAGTCGTCGATGACCGGCAGGCCGGCCGCCGCGATCAATTCCGCGTGTTCCGCATCGTCGATGAAATGGCAATAGCGCAGCGCGCGCTCGCCCCGCCGCCAGTCCAGCAGGTAATCGTGGCGCTCTGCGGCCATGTCGTCCGGCCAGGGCAGGATGCGCCCGCGAAAGCGCTCCCGCTCGTAGAAGCGCCAGGCCGCGAATACCAGCCAGCCGCCGGGCATGACGCGCGAAGCCGCCGCGCGAACCAGCTCCCGCCGCCGCGCCGCGCCGGGTACATGGTGCAGCAAGCCGAATAGCGCCACCACTTGCGCCTTTCGCCGGGGCAGCGCTCCCATGATCACATCCTGCTCGATCAACTCCAGTTTGACGCGCCGGTCCTGTCGGCGGGCGCAGGCCAGCAGCTCGGCGTTGCTGTCGACGCCGATATAGCTAAAGCCCGTCGCTTGCCGCCCGGCCAGGAAGCGCGCCAGCCGCCCATTGCCGCAGCCGATGTCCAGCACCGACTCGAGCGGCAAGTCGATGGCGTCCAGCATCCGCTCCCAGCCCGGCCAGGCGCTTTGACGCGTCGCGTCGAAGTCCGCCGCTGTCACACGGTAGAAGTCGCGATTGATCTGGTTCAGCCGCCGCTGCGTTTCCAAGTCCATGCGAGTCTTCTTCGCGCGTCCTTAGCATTCCTAATTGTCGCCCGGCTGCAAGCGCTGATTTCGCCGCTTCTAGCTCCCCCTCCCTGACCCGTCGGGGAGGGGGCCGGGGGGTGGGGTAGAAAAGCATGCGCCGCCCGCCAAGCCCATCAGCCGCATGATGTTATCGAAGTTCTAACACTCCCGCCCATGCGCGATTCTACCGCTAGCGCCCCTTACTATGTTATAGTGTGTTCAAGCCTAGCCAATGTCGGTTGTCAAGGAAGTGATATTCGATTTCGAGCGTATTCGCTGATTAAGAAGAGTTGCCCGTTTGCCTGTGGCGCGCTTTAAGAACGATCGGCCGCGGCAACGGTTCCGAATACGCGATGTTGAAAAGAGGCGGCCATGGCAGAGGATCACAATTTCCGCAGCCACTACCACGAGGGCCGGAACAAATTCCAGTCCATCCAGAACAAAGTGTTCTGGAAAGAACTCTTGAGCCACCTGCGCGGACGGCACGACGAGTTGATGAGTTTCGACGAGATTCGCAGCCGGCTGCACCTGCACGAAGAACACTACGAAGGCGTGCGCGATGTCCCGCTTGATCACATCGTGGGCAGCGTGGGCCGCTACAAAGACTTCACCGCGCAATTCCTGCCCAAACGCGGCAATATGCGCGATCGCTGGAGCCGCGTCTACGCCCTGGCCAACAGCATGGAGGGCCCGCCGCCTATCGAATTGTACAAGGTGGGCGACGCCTACTTCGTGCGCGATGGCAACCACCGCGTCTCGGTGGCGCGGCAACTGGGCGCCAAAAGCATCCAGGCGCATGTGGTCGAGCTGCCGACGACCGTGCCCCTGCGCCCGGGCATGAGCGTGCAAGAGCTGGACGCAGCCGAAGCCTACGCCAACTTTCTGGATGAGACCGGATTGTCGCGCGCGGTGCCCGATCATGAGTCGATCGAGCTCTCAGCGCCCTCGCGCTACCATGAGCTCATGGGGCATATCTTCCTGCATCAGCGCGTGATGGAGCAGCTGGAGGGCCATGCGCTCACGACCGAGAAAGCCACCGCTGACTGGTATCACACCATTTACAAGCCCGCTATCGACCTCATTCGCAAGCATGATGTGCTCGACTTGGCCAAAGGCCGCAAGACGCCCCGCACCGAAGGCGATCTCTTCCTCTGGCTGATGTTGAACCTGCTGGACCTGCGCCATCAATACGGCGACGAAGCGCCGGTCAAGTCCTTCAGCGGCGCCATCAAGTCCTACCTGGAAGACGAGCGCGCACATGTGCCGGAAGCGCTGGAAAGCGAGCGCGACCAAACCGTTGTTCTGACGCGCACGCAAGCCATGAAACTGGTTCGCAAGCAGCGCGACGAGGAAGACGCGTCGGAGACGGACGCGCTGATTTCCTGAGCGCCCGGCTCAGCGGCGCGCTTCCTGTAAAGCCGTCAGCTTCATAAAGGCGCGCTCGCGCTGGCTCAGATTTGCGAGGAAACTGTCGTCGTGTTGATCGGCGCTCAAGCCCAGCGCTTCGTAAGCATCCTTGATATAGCCGCGGATGGTGGACTCCGCCAAATCCAGTTCATCTGCGATGAGCGCGGCCGGCATACCCTCAACGGCATGTAGCTCTATAGTCTGGCGTATGCGCTTGCTTAAACCTTGGTATTCCACCGGCTTTGGCAGAGCAACAGCTAGGGGCCAGTTTGCGCGCGGGTGATTAAGCAGACGGCGCGCCTTATCCATGCTCTGACTATATAGAAACTCTTCACCGCGAAGTTGACCGGCGAAGCAAACGGCTGAGGCGATATGGTAGCGCACGTCGTCTTTGTGCAAGAAGGCGCGCGCGCCCCCTTCCGCCGCGGCGTAAAACAGATCGAGGTCGTCAATATGCGACAGGCAAACCAGCGCCGCGTCCGAGACTCCATCGACCAGACGTCGGATCGATTGGCGGATATCGCCGCGCTCGCCGACATTGTTGACGTCAAGAATGATGACATCCGGATGAGCGTCGGCCTTGACGCCGTCAAGCGCGCGCCAGAAATCTTGCAGACTCGAGTAATCGGTCAAGGCGCGGGTGCGGCGGTCCCAGGCGAGATAGGCGTGGATGGCTTTCTCGGTGTAATAATCGCTGTCGATCAGCGCCACCTTGAGGTCAATATCGCCGAGTCCAGTCATTGCAAACCTCCGCGCTTCAAATAAGCCACCACCTCCGCCGCCAGATCGTAATCGCCGCCGGGGATGATATAGGCGCCTTGTATCAAACCCGACATCTGGTCCACCAATTCATGCGCGATCGCCAGTCCCGCTTCCGGCGCGTTCCCAGCGGCAGCTATCCGCTTCATAATGGCGTCGGGGATATTAATGCCCGGCACCTCGTTATTCAGAAAGCGCGCCTGCCGATGGCTGTGCAGCGGCATCACCGCCATCAGCACCGGCAAATCAAAAGCTGAGCCAGTCAGTTTCTCATAGCGCTGATGAAAGCGGTGAATACGCTCGGGTTCGAAGATGGCCTGCCCCAACGCAAAATCGGCGCCAGCGCGAATCTTTTTCTGCAAGATGCGGATTTCGCGGTCGAGATCCTCCGCGCCCATATTCAGAGCGCAGCCGACGGTGAAGCTGCTGGGCATGCCGATGCTGTGCCCGGCCATGTCCACGCCCTGGTTCATGCCCTGCTTGATGACGCCGATCAAGCGCGAAGGCGCGACATCATTGACATCGCTGGCGTCGGGAAAGTCGCCGATGCGCGTCGGATCGCCCATGACGACAAAGAGATTGCGCAAGCCCAGCGCGTGGGAAGCCAGCAAGTCGCCCTGGACGCGCAGCATATTGCGGCCGCGCGTCGGGAAGTGCAAGACCGTCTCGATGCCGAGCTGCGATTGCAATAAATGAGCGACCGCCCAGGCGCTCATCTTCATGCGCGCCGCCGGCGTATCGGCCACGTTAATCAGGTCGGCGCCGGCCGCGCGCAGCCGCCGCGCTTCTTGCAGCAGCGTGTCCGTGCGGTAGCTGCGCAAGGGCGCCATCTCCACCGTCACGGTGAACTCGCCGACTTCGAGGCGCTGCGACAATTCGGTCGGCGCGTCAGCCCGATACGTCTCTTGTTCAAGTTCAATCTGGCCGATGTCAAGATCGACGAATTCCGCCGACGGCTGGTCAAGGGCGGCGCGCATGGCGGCGATATGCTCGGGAGCCGTGCCGCAGCAGCCGCCAATAATGGTCGCGCCGATGTTGACGAAAGTGGTGGCGAAATCGGCGAAGTATTCGGCCGTAGCCGGATAAAGAATGCGCCCGCCGACCACCTCGGGGTAGCCGGCGTTGGGCATGGCGGAGAATACGGCGTCGGGCGCGGCGTAACGCATCTGCCGCAGAATCTCGGCGATGCCGACCGGGCCGCTGCCGCAATTGACGCCGATGACATCCGCGCCCGATTTATGCAGGTCGTTGGCGACCCGGGCCGGCGGATAGCCAGCATAACTCAGGTTCTCGTGATAAAAGGTCGCCTGGGCGATGATGGGCAAATCCGGGTCAAGGCCGCGCAGGACGGCTATCGCCAGCAGCAATTCGCGGTGCTCGCTGAAAGTTTCGAACTGCACGGCGTCCACGCCGGCCTTGATCAGCGCGCTAAGCTGCTCGGCGAAAGCGGCTCGCGCTTCCGCTTGCGACAGGCGGCCGTAAGGGTAGATGCCCACGCCCAGCGGACCGACCGAGCCGGCGATATAGAGGTCGGCGCGGTCGCTCTCGGCGATGGCCAGCCGGGCCAGCTCCACGCCGCGGCGATTGTAGAGCTCGACCTTGCCGTCGCGCCCGGCGCTGGCCAGCTTGTAACTGTTGGCGCCAAAGGTATTGGTCTCGATGAGATCGGCGCCGGCTTCAATATAGGCTTTGTGAGTGGCTAGCACCACGTCGGGATCGTCGACATTCATGGCGTCGAAGCAGGCGTCGGCGCGCGCATGAGACTGCTCATGCAGCATGGTGCCCATGGCGCCATCCGCCAGGATGGGCGCGCCTGTCCCAAGGCGCTCGCGGAATGGCGGTTTTGTCATGCTTGCCTCGTGTTCCATTTCAGCCCCGCGCACGTAAAAGCGGAGCGCTGGTATGCTACCCGAGAATCAATGTAAGTGCGAGTAAGTCATGCAAATACTTACCACAGAGGGCACAGAGGATTCACAGAGAACACCGAGTAAAGCTTATGGTGATCGTATGCCAGCGAAAGTTCTCATCTGTTGGATGGCCACCTGCGTTTCGGCAGTATCGAGACAATACGAAACCCTCAGTAGTTCCATGTAAATTATGAGAATCGTTACAGCAAAAAAGAAAATCACCAAATCATCGTGAGTGTGTAGGGGCGAGCCTTGGCTCGCCCATTACTGCTGTGAATTTCTCGTCAAGCTGTTGCATGACTTACTCGCGCTTACATCTGTGCCGGCGGGCAGTGTCTACGCGCCCCTCTGTGTGTCCTCATTTTCCTCTGTGGTAAAGGTAAATTCTATTGAGACAAGATTTGCATGACTCACTTATGTTTACTAAGATTCGCGTATGGTTATAGTGTAGGCGCTATGCGCTGCCGGAAGTGTAGCAGAAATGCGGGACGGCTTCTATGCGAATGGAAAGAACCGCGCCTTGAACAGGTTGCGCAATGTGCTGGCTGGAATCAGAGCGAGCAAGCTGCCCGCAAGGGCCAAGTCTTGCGGCCGCGCCGCCTGGCGCTACAGCCTTAAGCTGGCCGACGGCGCCTGGCGCTCGCTGCGCTTTAGCCTGGCGCAGATGCGCGGTGGCCGCGGGCTGATCAAACGCGGCGGGGTCTATTATGTGCCGCTCTGGCTGCCGATTGCGCTGGCTTTGCTGCTGGCGTCTTCTGTCTTCTGGGGCGATATTGCGCGTGTATTACAACGCGGCGCCGAGGCGACGATTCACTTGATGAGGGGAACACGTGAAGCCGAGATGGCGCCCTTCTTCGCGCCGGGCGTACAGCATTGGTCGGGCAAAATCAGCCACTGGTCGGCAGAGCGCCAGGTCGATCCGCAGCTGCTGGCGACTGTGATGCAAATCGAATCTTGCGGCCATCCCACGGTCATCAGCAACGCCGGCGCGCAAGGTTTATTCCAGGTCATGCCCTTCCACTTTGCCGAGGGCGAGAACATGCTTGAGCCCGATACCAACGCCCGCCGCGGCAGCGCCTTCCTCAAGCAATGCCATCAGGCGGCCGGCGGCGTCATCGGCTTGACGCTGGCCTGCTACAACGGCGGCGGCTCGGTGATTTCAAAGCCGCGCGAAAGCTGGTCGCGGGAGACGCAGATGTATTATCGCTGGGGTGTCGGGATTTACAGCGACGCCGTCGCCGGCCGCGATACCAGCGAAACCTTCGACCAGTGGCTGGCCGCCGGCGGGCAGCGCCTCTGCGCGAGCGCGGAAGAAGAGTTGGGCTTGTAATCCCGCGGGATTCGCCGGCCGCGCTCAGTGAAATGTGCGCATCACCGACAGCACTTTGCCTTTAATCTCGCAATTGGCCGGATGCACATAGATCGGCTCGTAATCGCGGTTGGCGGGCTGCAGCCGGACGCCGCCGTCTTCGCGATAAAAGTGCTTGAGCGTCGTCTCATTGTCCTCCGGCAGCCAGGCCGCCACCATCTCGCCGTTTTCGGCGGTATTCTGCCGGCGCATGATGACGATATCGCCGTCCTTGATCATGGCGTCGATCATGGAGTCGCCGCGCACAGTCAGGGCGAAGGTCTCGCTGGCGTCATAACTGCCCAGCAGAGCGGGCGGCACCGTGATGTAGTCGTCTTCTTCGATATGGTGGCCGATGTCGTCGGGCAGGGAAATCGGCTCGCCGGCGGCGATCCGCCCCACCAAGGCGACGCGACTCGGCTCGACGGCGCCGATAACGCGCCGGGCGCTGGTCACGCCCGGAATCGGGCCGACGATGCGCAGCCCGCGCGAGACCTTGCCTGAGCGCTCAATATAACCCTCGGCAACCAGTTTATTGAGATTGTAATTGACCACCGACGTCGAGCCGATGTCGCACTCTTCGCCGATTTCACGTATGCTCGGCGGAAAACCCTGCTTCTGCGTATAGGCATGCATGAATCGCATCATGTGCTGCTGGCGTTTGGAGAGTTTGCTGAACGCTTTCATTAGCTTGTCCTCATGGCTAACCCCGGCCAGCGCGGCATCGGCATGGCCCGGCAGATTTACCAGGTATTATACACGAACATTTGTTTTTGCGTCAAATGTTCTAGCCACTAATTTCAGGGCAATCGCATCAAATCTCTCTTTACTACCGAGTACACAGAAGTAAACGCAACTCAGTCGTGCAACTCAGTCGTCCTTCAAGCCCTGTAGTGGTCCTGAAAAACTGGACACCTAGTAAAGAGAGTATACTAGATGCT
>CAZWCV010000069.1:3675-19212 GCA_964632725.1 uncultured Anaerolineaceae bacterium | reverse complement strand
GAAGATGCCGCCTATATCGTCAATAATGCACGGGAGATGGCCGGCGCGATCATCGCCCTGCTGATTCAGCAGCCGCTGCGCGAAGCCATGATTAATCAGGGCCTGGCCCTGGCCAGCAACTACTCCTGGCGCAAAACCGCCCGGGAAACCGTAGCCGTCTACGAGACTGTCATGCGCGCGCCGGGCTAAAAGGCTTATCCGATACATCAAGACCAGACAGAAATGTCCTGTAATTGCATTGCGTAAAGTAGATTTTGAGTGAGTCAAAGCGAACTTTGCCATTTCTGCAACAGCTCCGCTGATGTTAGCTCCCCCTCCCTGATGCTTCGGGGAGGGGGTTGAGGGGTGGGGTAAATTGGACGCAACCAAAAACGACCGCCGCGAAATGTCCCTGCGCGCCAAGCTCTCGCTGCCGGAAGACGCGGCCCCACCCTGGCGCCCCCTCAGCGCGGCCCTCACCGTCGCCGTCCTGCTTGTCTGCTTAATCGTGGTGGGGCCGGCGCTGGCCTCCCTGCTGCTCGGCAGCCAGGAAATCACGCCCTTCCTGCTGATGTTCAGCTGGGCCTTGGGCATGGGCCTCGCCATCGGCTTCGTGCTGGTCAACCGCCGCAGCAGCGCTGAAGACTGGGCCGCTCTCCGGCTGGTCCCGGGCCACCTGCCGCGTCCACTTGTTCTGCTGCTGGGTGTGGCCATCGCCCTGGCGATCGACCTGGTCGTCAGCCTGGCGGGCGGTCGCTTCCTGCCCGTCACCGAAATCTACGGCTTTCAGTTATACGGCGCGCGTGGCCTTATCCTGGCCGCCCTTCTCGTGATTCTGCTCCAGCCCCTGGCCGAGTCGCTGGTCTTCCAGGCCATCCTGCTGCCGTCGCTGCGCTGGCGCCTGGGCCCCTGGCTTGGCGTCTTCACCGCCAGCGCGCTATTCGTCGCATTGCATCTGCTGGTGTTCTGGTCCGCCTATAGCGAAGTCTACGATCTGCTCTGGCGCGGGCTCGTCTACCCGGCGTTTCTGGGACTCGCCTTCTGTCTGCTGCGCGTTTACACCGCCTCCAGCAGCGCCGTTATCATCGCCCGCATGAGCGCCGGACTAATGTTTTTCTTGACAGCGCTGGCGCTTTTCCAAGCCTAGCGCGCGAGTCGATCTGTCCGCACATAATCAGGAAAGGAAACTTCCATGAGCGTATATGAACTGACCATCGGCGACATCAAATGCGCCGTGCTGCAAGAGGGCGCCGCCTTCATGGACCGCGAATCGGTCATCGCGCGTTATCCCAACGTCGCTCCCGCCGATGTCGCCGCGGCCCTGGGCGATAGCGAACCCTCGGGCAGCTTGAATCTGCTGTACATCAACAGCGGCGGCGCGCGCATCCTGGCCGATGTCGGCTTCGGCGCTGACGGGCCCGCCGGCATGGGCGGCACGCTGCGTGGGCTCGCTGAACTGGGCCTATCGCCCGCCGACCTGGACATCGTCTTCCTGACCCACTTCCACGGCGACCACATCGCCGGCTTTTTCACGCCCGATGGCGAGCCAGTCTATGCCAACGCGACCTTCGTAACCATGCAGGCGGAATGGGACGAATGGATGGGGCGCTGGGCCGCCTCCAGCGCGGCGGCGGATCAGCAGAATCTGGCTCGTTTCAAGGCCCGGCAAGATCGCTTCCAGTTTGTAAACGCCGGCGCCGAGATTGCCCAAGGCGTTACAGTGGTCGACTTACAAGGGCACACGCTCGGGCACGCCGGCCTGCTCGTCGAAGCGGGCGGCGAGCGCCTGCTGCATGTCGTCGACTTGCTGCATCAGCACTTTCAATTCGCCAACATCGACTGGCATTTCTCCTTCGACACCGATTCCCTGGCGGCCGTCCAAACCCGCCGGCGCGTCCTGCAGCAATGCGTCGACGAAGAAGTCTTGACGCTCTTTTATCATCTTGATTTCCCCGGCTTGGGCAAAGTAACGCTGGAAGACGGGACCTTCGCCTGGAACCCGACCGTTTGAGCCGCCGGCGACTACAGGAGGCAGCGATGCCACACGCGCTCTTGCTTGAAAATCCCGATCTGGCCGCAGCCATCAATATCTATGAAGCCTGGATTCGCCTGAAGATGCACCACAATCATCAGCCCGGCCTGGCGGTTGGGCTGGTGCACGACGGCGAGCTGATATGGGGCCGTGGCCTGGGCCATGCCGATCTCGCCAGTGAGACCAAGGTCAGCCTGGACACGCGCTTTCGCATCGCCAGCATCACCAAGACTTTCACGGCCGTCGCCATCTTGCAATTGCGCGACGCCGGCCGGCTCAGCCTGGACGATCCCCTTGCGCAGCATCTGGACAACTTCGCCCTGCGCTACCCGGGCGCGCCCGATATCACCATCCGCAACCTGCTGACGCATACGTCGGGGCTGCCGCGCGATTCCCACAATCCCATGTGGACCGACTGCGAGGCGCCGGACTGGGATGATTTCGTCGCGGCCCTGCAAGACCGGCCGCCCACGCGCGCGCCCTACGACAAATTCGCCTACAGCAATGTCGGCTATTCCCTGCTCGGCGGCGTCATCGCCCAAGTGTCGGGACTTCCCTGGGCGGACTATCTCCAGCGCAATATCCTGGACCCGCTGTGCATGACGGCCACCCGCCCGCGGCCGCAGCGCGACGATCCCCAGCTGGCGACCGGCTACTCGCAGCTGGACGCCGATCACCGGCGCTCGCCCATGCCCTTCTTCCTGATGAACGGCTTCGAAGCCTCAGCCAACTTCGCCTCGTCCATCAACGACCTGGTCAAATACGCCGCCTTTCATTTGAACGACGCCGACGACGCCCTGCTCTCCCGCCACTCGCGCCGCGATATGCACCGCGTGCATTGGCTCGAGCCCTCCTGGCAAGCGGGCTACGGCTTGGGCAGCATGATCTACAAACTGGACGACTGGACCATCAGCGGCCACAGCGGCGGCTATCCCGGCTACCTGACTGGGTTCACGCTCTGCCGCGAGCATAACTTCGGGCTGATCCTGCTGACCAACGCCCTGGGCAGTAACCCGCCCGAATACATCAATCAGGGCTACAAGCTGGTCCTGCCCGAGCTCATAAAAGCGACCGAGGCGCCCAAACCGGCAATCGACCCCGCCTGGCGCCAATACGAAGGCGAGTACTTCCACGAATGGGGCTATGAAAAAGTCGTCATCCGCGCCGGCCAGTTGCAGATCGTCTCGCTCGACTTCCTTGATGACGCGCCCATAATTCTTGAACCGACCGGCGTCGAGCATGAATTCATCATTCAAGCGCCGGGCCAATCCAATGAGACGGCGCGCTTTGAGCTGGACGAGACCGGCCGGGTCTCCAAGTTGTGGCTGCGCAATGAGTACGCCCGCAGAAGACCTGAAAGCGAGCAGCGGACGCCATAACGCCGGCGACCAACAGGCTGGATGACCTTCCAGGCTGCGATGGCCTTTTCCGGTGGCCGATGAGGTCAATACACCGTAAATTCCGGCATTATAACGATTCCGGCCAGTTATGTGTTACAATCCAGCGAATCCCGCCGCGCTCAACCATCGCAACCGAATCACTGTTCATCAATTCAAAGAACGAAAGGACACCCCATGAACCCCAGTCGCAAACTTCTATTGCTGCTGACGCTGGTCGTCTTCCTGGCGCTGCCCCTGTCAGCCGTGACCGCGCAAGACATCATGGATCCCGCCACCTTCGGCCTGCAAGAAGGCAAGCCCTATGACGGCACGCAGCTTGACTTCTTGATCTGCTGCAGCACCGCGCCGCAATTCGCCTCGGCAGCCGTCAAGGGCGCCGATGAGTTCACCGCCATGACCGGCATCTCCGTCAGCTTTGGCGATATACCCTTCGGCTCGTTCCAGGAACAGCTCTATCTGGAAGCCACCAACCCCAGCACTGAATTCGACATCGTCGCCTTTGTCGACGCCTGGGGCACCAACATCTACGACTTCCTGCATCCGCTCAACGACTTTGTCGCAGAAGCCGGCTTCGACTGGGACGACTACGGCCCCGCCTATCAAAGCGCATCCACGGGCAATAGCGACACCATCTACGGCCTGCCCTTCCGCGGTCATCCCTTGCTGCTTTTCTACCGCCAGGATGTCTTCGACGCGGTCGGCGTCGATGTGCCCACGACCTGGCAGGAGCTTTCCGAAGTATCCCAGGCCATCGTGGACAGCGGCATGGACATTGATCCCATCGCCATGTATTACGGCGTGAACGTCGATCAGAATCTCTTCAACTGGTACAGCCATCTCTGGGGCGCCGGCACCGATATCTTCGACGAGAATTGGGAACCGGCCTTCAACAACGAAATAGGTGTGGCCGCCACCGAGCAATACGTCAGCTACGCGCGCGCCGGCTATTCCTCAGAAGCTTCCGTCACCTATAACGAATCAGAAGCCAACCAGGAGCTGATCCAGGGCCGAGCCGCCATGTTTGTCGGTTGGTGGTGGTACGCCAGCCGCGTCTTCGCCTCCGAGCTGCCTGAAGTCGCCGACAACGCGGCCTTTGCCGCGGCGCCGGGCTGGGAAGGCGGCAGCGCCGCCTCTTACGGCTACCTGTGGCCCGTGGGTGTCCTGGCGCAATCCGACAACCTGGACGCCTCGCTCGAGTATCTGAAGTGGCTCCTGCATCCCATCACCGAGCGCCGCATCGTGCTTGATGCCGAAGATTCCGCGCTGGACACCAATGTCGCCGTTCGTCTTTCAATCCTGGCTGATGAAGAAGTCAACGCAGCCCACGGCGGCTTGCAAGGCGTCGCTTCAGCAGTTCTGGCTGACGCCCGCACCATCCCGCTGATTCCCGAATACACCCAGGTAATCCCGATCCTGGCCGAAACAATCAACGAGATCGCCATCGATCCCAACGCCGATATTCAGGGGCTGCTGGATATCGCCGCCGATGACGTCCGCTTCGTGATGCAAGCCGCCGGCTACTACGACGGCTAAGTTGCCCGCGCAAGTGGAGGGCGTGACAGCAACCACTATGAACACGCCGCTTGTCAACCCCATCCCCCAACCCCTTCCCCGAATCTTCAGGGAAGGGGAGCGCGGCTACACTCCAACTGCTGGATTTGTAGCAGTCTTCCCCCCGTTGCTACGGGGGGACCGAGGGGGGTAGAACCAATGCGCAAGAAACGCTGGGTTCCCTGGGTATTGGTAGGCCCCGCCCTGGTCGTCGTCTTCGCGACCACGATATATCCGCTGCTGGCCGCCTTCTATTACAGCTTCCACAAATACGACCTGCGCAAGCCGCCTCAATTCGCCATCCAATTCGCCAGCCAGGCCGGCGATCCGCTTATATCGATTGACTGGAGCTTGCTCTCGCTCCGCAACTACACCCTGGCTTTCAGCGACTCCCGCTTCATCAACAGCCTCAATGTCACCTTCTGGTTTACGATTATCTCCGTCGGCCTGTCAGTCGTCATCGGCCTGCTCATCGCCGTAGTCGTGCAAAAGCAAGGCAAGCTGCAAACCTTGACCAAAATCCTCCTCATCTTTCCCTTCGCCGTCAGCCCGGCCCTCAAAGGCTACAGCTGGCGCTATATGCTCAACGATGAATACGGTATTTACGACCTGCTCGCCGTCGAGCTGTTTATCAAACCCGTAAACGTCATAATCGAACTGCTCAACAATCTGCCGCTCATCGCCATCGCGCCCATCAACGAGACCGTCGTCTGGCTGGCCGATCGCTTCTGGGCGCTCTTCATGCTGGCCATGAGCGAAACCTGGGGCTGGGCGCCGCTGATCGCCCTGATGTTCGTCGGCGCGCTCGGCTCCATCGACGCGCAGATCTACGAAGCGGCGCGCATCGACGGCGCCAATAACCTGCAGATTTTCTGGCGCGTCACGCTGCCGCTGCTGCGCCCGGTCATCCTTATCGTCACCATGCTCAAGACCATCTTCTCGTTGAAGATGTTCGATCAAGTCGTCACCATGACGCAAGGCGGCCCCGTCCGCGCGACCCAGACCATCAACTACTATATTCACCAGGTGGGCTTCGTGCGTAATCTGGACATCGGCTACGCCTCGGCGCTCGCCTATATCCTGGTGGTGATTCTCACCGCGTTTTCGGCGCTGTACGTCGCTAAAGTCCTGAATCGAGACTGAGCGCGAAGGCAGGCAATATGACAGCCAATTCCGCAATTCACGCGCGCAAACTGCCGCCAGTCCAAAACCTGCGTCTTGAGCTCGCTCGCCTGCTGGAAATCCTGGCCCTGCTGATGATTATCGCGTTTATCATGTTCCCCATCTTCTGGCTGGCCCTGACTTCGTTCAAGCCCCTGGAAAAAGCCTACAGCACCGATGTCTTCTTCACGCCCACGCTAAAGAACTATGAGATTATCTTCTCCGATACCACCGTCATAGAAAATGAAGGCACCGATCGCGAACGCGGCTCCGTTGGCCGCAAAATGATTCCCAACGTGATCAACAGCGTCGTCGTATCCGGCGCCACCGTCTTGATCGCCCTCCCCCTGGCCACCATCGCCGCTTACGCCTTCAGTCGCTATAACTTCTTCGGCAACCGCGCCCTGCTGATCTGGATCCTCACCACACAATTCCTGCCCGCGATCGTGGTGGCGATTCCCTTCTTCGCCCTTTTTCGCACGGTCGAGGTCTTCGGTTCGCCACTGCTCGGCACGCGCCTCGGTCTCATCATCGTCAACATGTCGATGGTGCTGCCATACGCCATCTGGATGATCAAAGGCTTCGTCGACGCCCTGCCCGGCGAAATCGAAGAAGCCGCCTACGTCGACGGCGCCAACGACTTTCAAGTTCTCTTCTTCGTTTCGCTGCCCTTGGTGCGCCCGGGGATTCTGGTGGCTTCAGTCTTCGCCTTCATCATGTCCTGGAACGAATTCCTCTTCGCGCTCATCATCGGGCGCGAGATGCGCACGATGCAGGTTGCCCTGATGACCACCAGCGGCGTGCGCGGCGTCATGTGGGAACAAATGGCGGCCGCCGGCATGGTGGTGATGGTTCCAATATTCTTCCTGGCGATGTTCATCCGCAAAAATGTCGTCGACGGCCTGACCATGGGCGCGGTGAAATGACCCCGCCGCATTCCAGCGGAGCCTTTTGACTCAAGAGCTGTTCTCGGGGCGCGGACGCTAGGCGGGCGGAGTTTCTTTCTGGCTTGGCGCTTGCTCGCTGGTAATGCCATTCTCTTTGAGATAGGCGGCGACATCTGCCTTAGTGGGCATCTGGCCGGTGGCGACGAGATGTTCCCTACGCATTCTGTTCAGTTTTTTGATCTCACGCTTTACGACAGCCTGCTGGTCGCGAATCTCTTTTGAATATTCGTACGCCATACGTCATTCCATTTCGAGCTATTGAATATGCATGATTTCCAAAACAATATCGTCTTCTGCGGTTAAGCAAATATACAGCACAAGTAGCGCGCGATCGTCATGATTGATCCGTTCTGATCGTACTGGTCCAGCCTCAAGGTCCATCCAAAAGTGAGGCGCTTTCAAAATAGCATTTCCTATGGCGATCATCTCTGTATCACGGAACTCCGCTACATCCCGTTCCCATTGAACGGTCCGAGTCTGATCGACACTGAGCATATAGAAGATTCCGCCGCTTCGCGATTACAATTGAGGACAATCCTACACACCTCAGTACCGCACACTGGAATCTACCAGGACCTGCAGACTTTGTCAAATCACGTTGTCCTCAAATAACCCTTGCCTTGAGCACAGAGTTGTTCAGTCCGCCCCCGCCAGCCAGCTCTCGGGTATCACCACCGGCTCGTCTTGCCCGCTGACCGCCGCGAACCAGCGCAGCATTTTCACCGCGCGCACGGTCATCGAGCTTTCCCTGTCCAGCGTATCCAGCCGCGCGTCAAACAGCAGGCCGCCCCGCCCGCCCGCCAGCCGCAAACGCATGCGCCGCTTGCCGCCAAGGGACAATCCGCGCCGCGCCTGTAACCGCACCTCGGCCGTGGCGTTCGCGTCCAGAGGCAAATGCCAGACATCGCCGTCGGCGATTTCCCGCTGCAGCAACTCGCCATTATCCAGCCGGACGCTGACGCGTAATGCGGTCGCGCCGGCGGAAGACTTGCCAGTGGCGCTGATCAAGGTACCCACATCTTCCAAGACATTGCCGTTCGCCAACTGCACCACCGCTGTCGGCTGGACAGGCGCCAGCGCCCCCAACGCAGACAGCGCGCCATAGGGGTCTGCTTTGACCCGCAGAACGCCGTCACATTGCAACGCGTCCGAGAGCATAAGCATATTCAGCGCCCCCGGCCCGTCGCCTGCAAAAGCCGCGCCAGCCAGCAGCGCCATGCCGACCCGCGCCGGGTCAATCTCACTCGCGCCCGGCTTGCGAGCGGCGCCCAGCATATAGCGCAGCCCCGCCCGCAGCAAAGCGTACTCGATGTAGATCTCGCGCATGTCCCGCGCTACGCTCTCCAGCCGCAAACCCTTGTTCAAGACGTACTGCGCCAACTCGCCCTTGCGCGGATAAAAAGGCAACCAGTTGCTGACCGCCTCTTCGCCGATGAGCTCCAGCGCATTGGCCGCGCTATGGCCCAGGCCGATGTCGTTGTGGATGGCCGTCCATACACGACCCTGGCCCGCCAGCGTCAGCGTCGAATGGGCGCCGCCGATATCTATCGCCAATACATCCTGCCGCAGCGCGCGCGAGAAGAAAGCCGTCATCGTCTCCAAGCCGCGCGCAGTCGGTAAAATGCCCGAATCCGTCATGGCGGCGACCCGCTGAAAACTCCTTTCGCGCCGCCTGTGTTCATCCAGTACGCCCGCCAGCACGGTCTGCGCCGCTTCCCTGGCGCCGGCGCCAGCCACAATATTGGGCGCGATCAAAACCTCCGCCTGCTGGCTCAGCATCTCGCGCGCTGACGTGGTCAAGCTGCTGTTGCCGGCGAATACGACCATGGGCCGGCCGCCCATCGGCAGCAGCGTAACCGCCTGCCGCACCACGCTCAGCATTTCCAGCAGCACCGTCCGCGCGCCGCCGTCCGTGCCGCCCGTGATGAGTATCAACTGCGGACGACTATGTACGATACGGTTCAAGCGCCCCGTCCGCCCCAGGCCGTCTTCCAGGTGAATCGTAGCGGCAATCTCAATATAAAAGGGCGCGATGGCGCGTTGGGCCGCCACCAGATCCTGCCCGGGATACAAGCCGACCAAAACCGCGCGCAAGGCATGACCCGCGCTGGTTGTGGTGAGATAATAGTCGACGCCGACGCGGTCAGCCTGCTCCGGCCGTATGACATTGCCTTGCTCGTCCAGGAAGCGGCGTCCGGTCGCCTCGGCCATTTCGCGCAAGACCGCGGACAGGCCCAGATGCGCGTCATCGCCTGGCGCGCCGATAGTCGTGCGCCCGCGCCCCCGCGCCACCAGGCGATACTCGCCCTCGACCACGTCAAAGAGCAGCGCCCGTGTATTGACGCTGCCGAAGTCCACCGCCAGTATCGAATGAATGGTTGCATCCGGCATGGATCAAGCTCCGAACTGAAACAGGAAACCGATCCGCTCGGTCAGTATCGTCAGGCAGGTCAGTATCGTCGAGGCGTAAATCGCGCCCAGCGCCGCGACCAGGAAGGCCTTTCCGATATGACGAAAACCGCGCCCAACCTTACTCTGTTTTTCACCCTCAGCGCTCGCCCGCGCCTGATAGTGAAAATAATAGAGTCCGGTCATCGTTCCCACGAAGACAAGCAGCGCATCGACTAACGCGCCGAAGTCTGCCGTCATGTTTTCGGGTATGGCCACCGTAGCCTGCAACAGCGGGAAGAGCGTGCCCGTCAGCGCGCCGACGACGCCCACCGCAGCGCCAACCACAATCACTACAGCCAGGACGCTATTGGTCAGCCAGGTCAAGGACTTGACCGGTTTTAGCAAGAGCAGCAGCGCGAACAATAGAGCAGCGAAAAATATGTAAATATCGGCGCGACTGCCCAGCGTCGTCCAACTGGTCGTTGGGTCCTGTATATCCTGCAAATAAGGCAGAATGACGCCTTCATAACTAACGATGAGCGTGAACGCGGCGGTCATGCCGATGAAGATATACACCGCGATGCGGTAGAGACTGCCGAGCAGCGGCAGATCACCCAGCAGATAGCTGAAGACCATGAGCGTCAGCGCAAAACCAAACAGCGCGATGATGTTATCCGCCATCAAGCTCGCCCCATTATGCCCGCGCCGATTCCCGCCGCAGCAGCCCGCGCGCGGCATGCAGCAAATTGCCAATCACGATTACCAGCACCGCCGCCACCGTGCCCATGGTCATGGCCTGTAAACGCGCTATCACCAGATCCCGATCTCCGGACGGCGCCAACTCCGGCCGGTCGCCCGCGTCCGGCGCTTGCGCTTGATAGTAGCGCGGCTGATTCTTGCCCAGCCGAAGGGTGAAATCCAAACGCATGACCGCTCTTTCCCGCGACAGGCTGGCTGAGTCAGTCGTCCCCTCGCCGGCCAGCTCGCTCGCTGTCGCCCGGCGCTCCTCCACCAAGAAGGCGGCGATCCAGCCCTCCAGACCGTTGTCCAGCGCGATCTGATACCAACTGCCATCGCCGTTGGTTCCCAGCACCTCGAACAAATCGCCCGGATCTCCCAGCGCCAGCACGGCGTGGACAGTCGTTGGGCCCTGCCGGATATTCACCCGCTGCGGCGATGTGACTTCGACAGCCAGGAAGGTGGCTTCGGTGGCGGTCGGCGCGGGCGTATCGGTCGCTGTGGGCGCTGGCGTATTCGTCGCCGTCGGCTGAGACGTAGCGGTCGCCGATGCCAGTTGCGTTGCCGTCGGCGCCGGTATTTCCGTATCGGCCGGCTGTGCAGTCGCCCGCTCCTGTTCAGCTTGCGTTTCAGACTCGTCGCTGATTATCGGTCCGCTGACAGGCGCGCCTGACACCGCCACCGGGGCGACCTCGGGCTCATCGTCGGGCGGGGACGGCAGCAGAGCGCCGAAATTCACCCGCAGCTTTTCGCTGTAAGTATAGGCGTCGCGAATGCCATAGACCGGACCAACTACATGGTCCAGGCTGTCGGCGTAAGCTTGCGCCAGGGGCTGGGCCGCATAGCCGGTCGCGACCAGCAGCTTCATGCCGTCGACTTCGGGCAGCGCCTGCTCCACCCAGTTGCGCAGGTCTTCCGCATTCTCCGTGATGAGCGCCGTCAGCGTCATGTCTTGCAGCGAGTCAAAGTCGAGCCCGGTGAGCTGGCCCCGCGCCGACACCCGGGCGACATCCGCGAAGTTCTCGCTTAACTCGCGCAAACCCAGGGCGCCGCCGGGCAAGTAACGCAGCAAATGATAGTCGTCGCCGGCCCTCAGCCGGGCTACATCATCTTCAAGCGACCGGTTGATCTCGCGGATCACGTTCCGCGCATGCACGACGGCGATCGGATTGCTGCTGACGATCAACGGCGTGGCGCGCTGCGCGAAAACATGCCGCAGCAGCAGCTCCGCCAGCATGTCCAACTCGCCCGCCGCCGCCGGCCCATACTCGAAGGCGACCAGCACATAGTCGTCTCGCGTGATATTGTCCAGCAAATTGTAGAAGTTGGTGGCGCCGTGCCGATCCTCGGCGAACTCGGCCGGCGGCAGCTCGCCTTCGGCAAAGTCCGACGAAACAAATGGCAGCGACACCATCAGCACCAGCAGCGCCGTGCCCAGCAGTCGCGGCGCCCCGCTCAAGGAAAACACCGATGTCGGCCGCGGCAGTCTGCGCGCGTCGCCCGCCTGCGATTGCAGCGGCCCGCCCACGATGTCCTTCAGCATTTCGACTTGCTGCTGCTGCGCCTTGGACAGCGCAGCCGCGCTGATGACGCCGCCGGGTTTACCCTGAAATGCCGGCGAGACCAGCACCTCGTCTACGTGGATCAGGCTCTGGCTCGGCTCCGCTGCCGGCGCGCCCGTTGAGGACCGCTCCCGCAAGGCGCGCAAGCGCTCGTCCAGATCCTCCACCGGCCGATTCGCCTGCCCGCCCAGCAAATCAGACGCCGACGGCTGGGCGCTCTCGGGCGCCCGCCGCAAGCGCGACAATCGTGGTAAACCGGGCAAGCCGGGCCAGCGCGGACGCGACAAGCGCGGCAGCTTCGGCAGGCCAGGCAATCCGGGCAGCCTGGGGCGTCCCGGCAAGAAGCGGCGCAATCCGCGGCGTCCGCTGCTTTCCTCAGCTTCCGCCGCGGCCCGCTCCACGCTCTCGCTGTATTCCAGCCAGTTGAATTCTTCGCTCATCCGCTATCCCCGGTAGGAGCGGTCTTGACCCAGCACGACGCGCGCGCCGGCCACCGCCATGCCCAGGGCGATGCCCAGCAGCATGGCCCGCGCGCCAGCGCTCACCGGAACGCGCATCAGCCAGTCGCTCCAGACTTGCAGCGGCGCCAGCTCGGCCAGCGGCAAGCTCGCCAGCAAGACCACCACCACCACCGCCACGAAGAGCAAACCCCAAATGTCGCGGCGCTTGCCCATCACGCGCGAGCCGCCCTGCACCAGCGATAAAAACAGCAGTGCCGCCAGGGCCGACTCGATCGGCAACTGCACCGCCTCCAGCAGCGAGGTGTCGCCCTGCCGCGTCACATACCAGAAGATCGTGAAGCCGAAACTGGCCAGCAAAACCGCGCTGTAGAACTTGCCGCGCACCAGCCGGCTCACGTGCACAAAGAGTAAGTTGGCGATGCCGATGACGATGCTCAGCGCCAGAAAAATCACCACCAGGCGCAGCAGCACATCCGCCGGCAGCGCCAGCCGCCGCGCCAACTCGTCGCTGCCCGGCTGATTGCCAAAGAGCGCCGGATTGTCGCCCAGCAGCAGGCTCAGCATGACCGTGACGCCGACCGCGAAGGCGACCAAAGCCGTAAAGAAGCCGCCGATGCCCGGTCCCCGACCCATCACTCATCGCCTCCGATTGACCAGCAGGCCCAGGCCCAGCAAAATCAGCGAAACCACCGCCACCGCCGGCCAGCTCAACCAGGGCATCTGATTCGCCACCTCCAGCAGCAGCGCGACCGTCATGCCCATAATCAGCAGCGCGCGCCAGACATCCATCACGATGGCGTCGGCCGGCGTCTCACCCGCCTCCGCGACATAACCGGCCGCGGCGAAAAGCTCCTCCCCGATGAGCGCTTCGTCAGCCATGGCGTAGGCCACCGCCTGCCCCTGCAACTGATCGCTGACCGCCAGACTGCCCTGCCCGCGCCGATCCGCGCTGTCGATCATCAGCGCCAATTCCGGGCCGAAACTGCCGGCGAATATATGCGCCGAGGGCCGCTCCGACTCGACCGCCGCGCTGACCGCCGCCGCGTAACCAATGGAGCGCTTGCCCTGCGGATACCACTGCGTTCGCGTCAACGTGCCGCCCATCGGCCAGCCGCGCCGCAGCGTGTCTTGCCCCAGCGGCACAGTCGCCGCCGCCGAGGTCGACACTATCGGCGAAACATCGCCCGCGTCCACGCGCTGCATCACATGATGAAAGAATTCCGCATTCGCCAGCGCGACCGCCGTATTGTCTTCGCCGACGCCGGCGCCGCCAAATGCCAGATGCAGCGGTCGATTCGACTCAATCGCCTGCCCGGCCCAACCGGACAGCGCTTCGAAACCCGCGATCTGACGCTGCGCCCGCCGCCGCGCCCGCCGAGCCGTAAAATAGCGCGCTGTATACACCAGCACGACCGTCGCAAGCACAAACAGGACGCTATATACCTGTAAGGTCGTCTCATCCAATTGGGATTACTCCGCGGCTTCGTCAGCCAGCTGCCGCCGCAGCGCCTCCAGGCCGCCCGGCGTTTCCAGCTGCTCCGACAGCGCCCGCATCGCCCCGCCGCCGCCCCACAAGAGCGCCAGCGGCTCCGCCACCAGCAGGCCCTGCGCCAGCACCGGCGCGATCGGCTCGATGGCGTCCAGCAGGCACAGCAGCAGCGGCGCCTGCCCGCGCCCTTTGGCCGCCTCAATCCAGCCTGATGGCTCATTCTGACTGTCCATGAGGGGCAGTATAGCATCGTTCGGAATTGCGGGCGCTTGCGCTGGCGGGGGATTTAGCGGCGTAGATTTCGACTGAAAATGGTAGAATGAGCGCCAAGCGAGGAGGGACAATGAAGGCGCAAGACTTCGTCAATGAATGGGCGAACCCCCAATTAGGTGAGCGACAGAGCTACCAACTGCACTTTCGCAATGTATGCGAATTAGTTGGACATGCGCCTCCCGACGCAAGCGGAACGGATGGCAGCGGTAAAGTATTTCAGTTTGAAAGATTCGTTCGCAAACAAGCAGGGCAAGGCGGTTTCGCCGATGTCTATTATGAAGGTCGCTTCGCAATCGAGTACAAGACGCCAGACAAGTACCCCGACTTGAAGGCAGCCTACCGACAACTGTTGCAATACCGCGAAAACCTGAACAACCCGCCGCTGCTGGTCGTCACCGACATCAACCATTGGGAGATACACAGCAACTTCCCCAACACCGAAAAGCGCGTCTACAGATTCAGCTGCTCCGACATCGCCACCAGACCCGAAGTCATGGATTGGCTGCGCGCCATGTTCCGCGCGCCCGACCGCCTGCACCCCGGCCGCGACACCGCGCAAGTCACCAAAGACGCCGCCGACGCCTTCCAGCTCATCGCCGATAACATGCGCGGCTGGGACGCCGAGCCCACGCGCATCGCCTATTTCCTGACCAAACTCGTCTTCTGCCTCTTCGCCGAGGATGTCGGCCTGCTGCCCACAGCCAGCAGCGGCAGCTCGCAAGGCATCTTCACCCACATCGTCCAGGAATCGCGCGGTAAATCGGCCGTCTTCAAGCAGTACGTGCAGAATCTCTTCGTCGCCATGAACGTAGGCGGCGAAGTCCTCATGCGCGACATCCCCTACTTCAACGGCACGCTCTTCAATGTCGTGACGGTCGAGGAACTCCGGCAAGAAGCGCTGGACGCGCTGGCGAAAGCCGCCGCCTTGAACTGGGCATACATCGAGCCGACAATCTTCGGCGCCCTCTTCGAGCGCAGCCTCGACCCCGACAAACGCGCCCAGCTCGGCGCCCATTACACCTCCCGCGACGACATCCTGCTCATCGTCGAACCGGTGCTGATGCAGCCCTTGCGCTACGAGTGGGACACCGTGCAGCTGGAAGCCGCGCCCATCCGCGAGCGCTACGACCAGGCCCGCACCGGCCGCGCCAAAACCAAGGCCCGGGCGCAGCTGCTGGCCCTGCGCGAGCGCATCCTCAAGCGCGTCCGCGAAACCACCGTGCTCGACCCGGCCTGCGGCAGCGGCAACTTCCTCTATGTCGCCCTGCAATCCCTGATGGACGTCGAGAAAGCCATCATCCAGCACCCGCTCTGGGCCGGGCTGCAAATGGCCGCGCGCGAAGTCCACCCGCGCCAGATGTACGGCATCGAAAAAGACCCCATCGCCCACGCCCTGGCCAGCATCGTCGTCTGGATCGGCTATATCCAGTGGCGCATCAACAACGGCTACGGCCAGGAGTTCGCCGAGCCCATCCTGGAAGAGCTGGAAGACAATATCGTCTGTCGGGATGCGATTCTGCCGCCACTACAGGAGGTGGGGGACGTCAACTGGC
>CAZWCV010000069.1:0-3665 GCA_964632725.1 uncultured Anaerolineaceae bacterium | reverse complement strand
CCCGCCTTTCTTGGGCGGCAAGCGCCTCCGGACAGAACTAGGTGATGACTATGTTGATCGGTTATTCAAACATTACGCAGGTGAATTACCCGCAGCATCGGACCTAGTCACGTACTGGTTTGAAAACGCCCAGAGACATATAGAAGCCGGTAATGCAAAACGAGCGGGCTTGCTCGCCACAAATTCAATACGGCAACAGACTAACAATACTGTCTTGCGAAAGATCGTGGACAGCGGCGACATTTTTATGGCTTGGTCAGACCGCGACTGGATTCTAGACGGCGCGGCAGTTCGTGTGTCAATGTTGGGATTCGACAATGGCAGCGAACAGAAGAAATCCCTTGATGGTCAGGCCGTAACAAAGATATATCCAAATTTGACCGGTGATGTCGATCTTTTGCAGGCAGAGCGTATTTTGGAAAACAATGGTTTCTGTTTGCGGGCAAATGAAAAAGGCGGCGCCTTTGATATTTCGGCGCAGACCGCGGTAAGCATGTTGAATGCGGAAAACAATTCTGGTCGTTCCAACCGAGATGTGCTCAAGAGATGGGTAAATGCGACAGATGTTGTCAAAAGACCGCGTAACAAGTGGATTATAGACTTTGGCGACGATATGTCGTTAGAACAAGCCAAATTATACGAATTGCCGTTTAGGTATGTAGAAGAAAATGTGATGCCCGTACGTCAGAAGAACAATATGGCTCGTTTGCGCGAATTCTGGTGGATTCACCGTATTCCCGGATCCGATATGCGAAAAGCTATATCAAATTGTAGAAGATTTGTGGCTACACCTGTAACAGCGAAATACCGAATATATGTGTGGCTTGATAGTGAGATTTTGCCCGAAAACCTGTTGGTAGTCTTCCCCCGAGACGACGACTACTTCTTCGGCGTCCTGCACTCCAAGCTGCACGAAGTCTGGTCGCTGCGCATGGGCACATCGCTCGAAGACCGCCCCCGCTACACGCCCACCACCACCTTCGAGACCTTCCCCTTCCCCTGGCCGCCCGGACAAGAAGACAGCACCCACCCCGCCCACGCCCGCATCAGCGCCGCCGCCAAGCAGCTGCACGAAGAGCGCGAGGCTTGGCTGAACCCGCCCGACCTCGCCGGCAAAACCCTCAAAGACCGCACCCTCACCAACCTCTACAACGCCCTGGCCGTCTTTCACGGCCGCGATGCCATGCGCGTCAAACCCGCCGCCGCTGACTTCGCCCCTCGCCTCGACGCGCTGCACCGCGAGCAGGACGAGGCCGTCTGCGACGCCTACGGCTGGGACTATGGCGTGCTGGAGGACGAGGAGGAGATTCTGCGGCGGCTCCTGGAGCTGAATCTGGCGCGGGCGGCTCAGCCTGATTGAGTCGGCTTCTCCAAAGTCAGGTCGAGGTGATCGGCAATGGCAAACAATATGACGCGGTTCTCCAGTACAACTTCTTCAATCTGGTTCTGCCGGGCTTCTATACTATCCAGCCGGGAATCAATACCGTCCAGCCGGGAATCAATTCCGTCCAGCCGCGTACGATTGCCGCGGGCGATTTCCAGCACTTCGTCCAGCGTATCAGAAAAGCTGTCGACGCGATCCATGAGCGCGCTCTGCGTGCTGCGCAGCGTCTCGATATCTTTTTCGGCGCGTTTAATGCGTAGCTCTGCTAATGCCATCTGGCTGCCCTCTTCGTGTTCGGTAAACTGGCGCTATGACGCCATCTTAGCCGCGCCGGGGTAGGATGTCAAGCAGTGCGGGCGGGCGGGGACTTCTTAGCAGATGTAGGGGCGACACTGCGAGTCGCCCGCTCATTTGCCACAAAGACACAGAGACACGAAGGTCACCAAGGGGTTTGGTGGCAGGCGAAGCTAGGCGAAAAGAGATATGGCAGAATCGCAAAGAGACTCAACTCGATACCATACCGCCGCCACATAAGCAAAAACCTCTGCGCCTATGCGCCTCCGTGGCAAATTCCCCCTCTGTGATCTCAGTAAATGCGGCTAAGTCATGCAAAAGATTTGCCACCGAGTACACAGAGTTAAAAAGAGTACACCGAGTAAAGCAATGAAGTGATCGCATGCCAGCGAAAGTTCTCATTTGTCGGATGGCCGCCTGAATTGCGGTGGTATCGAAACAATTCAAAACTCTCTGTGCCCTCTGTGTATCCTCATTTTCCTCTGTGGTAAAGGAAAAGTTTCTTGACATGAGATTTGCATGACTTACTTTGTTCTACTTCTGTGGTCTCTGTGGTTCAAAACCCTCTCTGTGACCTTCGCGCCTTTGTGTCTTTGTGGTCAAAAAAATCCTCGCCTTCCCCCGCCCCTGCTAAAATGAAACCATCCCCAAATCCAGGAGGCACACCATGAGCGGCATAATCGAAGAATTCAAAAAGTTCGTCATGCGCGGCAATGTAGTCGACCTCGCCGTCGGCATCATCATCGGCACCGCCTTCAAAGGCATCACCACCTCACTCGTCAAAGACGTCGTCACGCCGCCCATCGGCCAGCTCACCGGCGGGCTCGATTTCTCTCATTGGGTCATTCCGCTCGATTTGCTCAACTTCGGGCGCGAAGCCGCCGCCGAAGCCGCCACCATCAACATTGGCAACTTCGTCAATGTCGTCATCGACTTCCTCATCACCGCCATCGCCATCTTCTTCCTCATCAAAGTCGTCAACAAGCTCGACGAAGCGGTCGATGACATCGGCGATATGCTCGACGGCGAGGACGAAGAAGTGACGGTCGAACCCGAACCCGAGCCAGAGCCCGAACCAGAACCTTCCACCGAAGAGAGAATTCTGCTCGTTCTTGAAGAAATCTCGCTCAAGCTTGACAAGCCGGCCTGATGCGTAATGGAGAATTGACTTGCCTCTCGCGGCGGCGCCCGGCGTATCCCGCTCAATCGGGAATTGCAGGGGCGACCCTTGGGTCGCCCGCTCGAATGGACAAGGCCTGACAGCCCTGCTATAGTCAACTGCATCACAGCCTAGCGACTGAGGAGAAACCGAATATGTCCGACGACACCATCAGCAACGCCCTCAAGATGATGCCCTACGGCTTCTACGCCTTCACCACCAAGAGCGATGACGACGCCAATATCATGGTCGTCAACTGGGTCTCGCAGATGTCCTTTTCGCCGCGCCTGATCGCCGTTGGCATCCAGAATTACTGCCACTCATACGGCGTCGTCAAGGCCGGCGGCGTATTCGGCTTGAATATCTTTTTGCAGGCTGACGAAGAAGCCATCAAGCCCGCCCTGGGCGGACGCGCCAAACGGCCCGACAAGATGAAAGAAGCCGAATACTCGCCCGCGCCCGAAACCGGCGTGCCCGTGCTGGCCGGCGCAGCCGCATACATCGAGTGCAAGGTGACGCAAATTGTCGATGTCGGCGGCGATCACGACATCGTGGTCGGCGAAGCCATCAACGCCGCCGTGATCAAGGAAGCCGGCGCGCCCGATGTCCTCTCACTGACCGAGCTCGGCTGGAGCTACGCCGGCTGATAGGCCGCAATCAAACTGTCTGTAGGGGCGAGCCTTGGCTCGCCCACGAACATCGACGCGCGTAGGGGCGCCCTGGTGGCTCGCTCAGTTTCCAGCGTCCGGCGCAGTCGGCATTTCTCCCCTTCCCTAGCTGTATAGTCTTGGATTATAATGGTACTGTTGCCAATGAGCTAAAGGAAGC
>CAZWCV010000068.1:2088-19235 GCA_964632725.1 uncultured Anaerolineaceae bacterium | reverse complement strand
AGCAATGTCGGCCGCCGACCCGCAGGTCGACTTCAGCGCTCGGGCAGCACCAGTCATCCGAGGCGAAATTCCACTTGACGATGTGCTCCGGCTGGTTGAAGAAACGCCAGACATCGCCGCGCTTGCGATTTACAACTGCTTGAATGGCGATACGTTGCGTCATGCTGCTATACCTATTGCGGCGCCAGAACAACCATTACGACCGAGACATGCAGAAGTCTGGCAAGACAAGGCGGAGAGGACAGGATTCGAACCTGCGGTACCCTTAACAGGTACAACCGCTTAGCAGGCGGCCCCAATCAACCACTCTGGCACCTCTCCATTTCAGAATTAAGCTGTTAAGCTGTTCAAGGCGGAGAGGACAGGATTCGAACCTGCGGTACGGAGGACCGTACAATGGTTTTCAAGACCATCGCCATAAACCACTCGGCCACCTCTCCAAGGCTCCGGTGAGCCGCGATGTGGCGACGGTTATGCTAGCATAGCGCCGCCGCGCTGTCAACTGCGATGGCGCTGCGCAGACGAGCAGCCCTTGATCCGCCGCGGAAAGAATGATCAAACTGGAATTTAACCTCAGAGGGCACAGATAAATCGAAAACGGCAGGGGCGTTTCGCTGAAACGCCCGAAAATCAATTTATTAGCGACATCCGGGGCTGACAGATTTGCCGACGGGCGGCTCAGCGTGCCGCCCCTGCAGAAATTCTTTTTTCGCAAGACTCAGCTGAGGCCCGACCATTGCGCTTGCGGCAGGACGAGCGCTGGACTACACTGCGGCGAGAAATGAGATTAGAGGCATCAAACTGTGGCTGGCGCCGCCCTTCTCTACTTGCTTCTGCTGACGGCAATCGCGAACATCGAGTCGGCGCGACCTTCCGAGACGCGAATCATGCCCGCGTTGACAACCCTGTTGCCAATTGCGCTGCTCGTCCACACCTGGAGCGCTCTGCCGGATGGCGCGGCATTGGCGGGTGCGGGACTAATCGTATCGCTGCTAATGCTCGCTCTGATTGGCGCGGAGCGACCCTGGCTGTGGGTGGCGCGAATTATCAAGTCAACCGGGCGCTTCGAGCGTGTCTCCTTTGATCCTCGGCGCAGCGTTCACAAGCTGGCGGCGCTGGCGCTTGTTTTCGCCCTGACTGCCTTGAGCTGGAGCGCGCTTAACACCGAGCCCGTGGCTTTCACCGAAGCCGGCGCGGCGCCGCAACCGCTGTTCGCGACACTGCTGTATTTGGCTCTGTCGGCAGTGGGCGTGGGCTGGCTGACGCGCCGCGACTGGCCGGCAGTGTTGCGACGGCTGGGCTTGCGCCGGCCGCGGCGGACGGACTGGCTGGCGGGAATCACAACCGCGATAGCCCTGCATCTTTTTGTCGCCGCAACGATGAACTTCTGGCAAGCGGCGGTCGGGCCAGGCGCCTTCGAGGCGCAAACTGGCGCGGCGCGGGCGCTGTTCGCGGCGCTGAGCTCGTCGCTGCTCGCGGGCGGGCTGCTGGCGATGGGCGTCGGCATCGGGGAAGAAGTCTTGTTTCGCGGCGCGCTGCAGCCAGTCTTTGGGATTCTGATAAGCTCGCTGCTGTTCATGGCGCTGCATTTGCAATACGCGTTCACGCCGGCGGCCGGAATAATACTGGCGGTATCGCTGGTTTTTGGGCTGCTGCGCGCGCGGGTCAGCACGACGGCCGCCATCATCGCGCATGCCGCGTACAATGTCATACCATTTGCGCTGGCGGGCATGGCGGCGTGAACGTTAGCAATTGCAGCGAATGCCGGATGATGAGCAATTTGTATGCTTTTGACCAAGCCGAATTGACGACCTTTGTCGCGGCGCTGGACGAGCAGCCCTTCCGCGCGAAGCAGATTTGGGATTGGCTGTACCGCAGGCGCGTCGACTGCTTCGAGGCGATGTCGAATCTGCCGCGCGCGACGATAGCGAAGCTCAGCGAATCGGCGCGATTGGGCGAGCTGGACATGGCGGCGCAGCGGCTGAGCCGGGACGGGACGGAGAAACGCCTCTACCGCTTGCCCGACGGCCAGCTGATCGAGTCGGTGCTGATGCCCTATGACGACGGACGGCAGACAGCCTGCATCTCGTCTCAGGCGGGCTGCGCGCTGGGCTGCGTCTTTTGCGCCACCGGGCAGATGGGTTTCGGGCGGCACCTGAGCGCGACTGAGATTTTCGAGCAAGCGATGATCTTCGCGCGAGATTTGGCGGCGCGCGGCGGACGCCTGAGCAACGTGGTCTTCATGGGCATGGGCGAGCCCTTCCACAACTATGACGCCTCGCTGGAAGCGGTCGCGATGCTCATGGACCGGCTGGGTATCGGCGCGCGCCACATCACTATCAGCACGGTTGGGCTGGTCCCGCAGATTCGCCGCTTCGCCGATGAGGGTTTGCAGGTCAAACTGGCGGTGAGCTTGCATAAGGCCGACGACGGCGAGCGCTCGGCGCTGCTGCCGGTGAATCGCCGCTGGCCGATCGCTGAGCTGATGGACGCCTGCCGCTATTATGTCGAGCGGACCAAACGGCGCGTTACTTTTGAATGGGCGGCTATCGCGGGCGAGAACGACACGGTCGCCGAGGCGCAACGACTGGGGCGCCTGCTGGCCGGGCTGCATTGTCACGTCAACGTTATCCCGCTGAATCCGACCGGGGGTTATGGGGGGCGGCCGGCGCCCGGGCCTGATCTCGAACGTTTCCTGGCGACGCTGCGGCAATACGGCGTGAAGGCGACCGTGCGCGTGCGGCGCGGCATCGACATTGAAGCCGGCTGCGGCCAACTGAAAACGGCGGTGATTGGCGCGGACGCGATCAGCTAGCGGGTTGAGAATATTTCTATTTTCAGACGATTGGCGCCGCGGCCGGTTGTTGCGATCGCGAGCGATAAACAGTATGATCATAAGCGTTGACCACGCAACTTTCAGAAAGCCGCATGAGCGACAATGTCGTCAAGATTGCGCCATCTATTTTGGCGGCGGACTTTGGTCGTCTTGCCGCCCAAGTCGAAGAAGCGCAAGACGCCGGCGCCGATCTGATACATATTGACATTATGGATGGGCGCTTCGTGCCCAATATCACGATGGGGCCGCAGGTGGTGGAGGCCGTGGCCAAAGTCGCTGCGATTCCGCTTGATGTTCACCTGATGATTGTTGAGCCGGAGAATTTCGTAGGGCGATTCGCCGATAGCGGCGCGAGCAGCATCAGCGTGCATGTGGAAGCCTGTCGGCATCTGCATCGCGCGCTCGGCCAAATCGCCGCCGCCGGTTGCGAGGCCGGGGTCGCGCTCAATCCACACACGCCGGCGGCAGCCATCAGCGAGATTTTGGACATGGCGCAGCTCGTCAACGTGATGACCGTCAATCCCGGCTTCGGCGGCCAACAGTTTATCGGGAGCACGCTCTCGAAAATCCGCGCCTTGCGCGCGCTCGTCGATGAACGCGGCGCGAAAATCGATATTGAAGTCGATGGCGGCATAAACAGCGAGACGATAGGCGCTGCGATATCGGCGGGCGCATCGGTGACCGTCGCCGGCGCCTCCGTGTTCCAGCACGAAGGCGGCATTGCGGCGGGCATGGCCGAATTGCGCCGAGCGGCAAATACTTGAATGGCGAAGACAAACATAGATGGACGGGCGCTGAAGCGCGTGCTGGGCGCCGGGGTCGAGGGCGTAGCCAATAATGTCGAGCTCATCAACGAGCTCAACGTCTTCCCCGTGCCCGATGGCGATACCGGCATCAACTTGTTTCACACGCTGAATCGCGCCTGGGCCGAGATTGCGGAGACCGAGACCATGCAGGCTGGCGCAGTGGCGGAGCGCTTTGCGTATGGCGCTTTGATGGGCGCGCGCGGCAACAGCGGCACGATATTTTCGCAGCTGCTGGCGGGTTTCGCGGACGGTCTGGGCCAGGCGGAGACGCTTTCCGCGCCCTTGCTGGCCGCCGGCTTCGATTCTGCGGTTACACGCGCCTACGCCGCCGTGTCGCAGCCGGTGGAGGGAACGGTGCTGACCGTGGCGCGCGAAGCGGCGGAAAGCCTGGATAAGGACTTGTCGATTGAAAGCATGTTAAAAACACTGCTGACACAAGCGCAGGCTGCTCTGGAAGACACGCCCAATCAGCTGCCGATTTTGAAGGAGGCCGGCGTGGTCGACGCCGGCGGCATGGGACTTGTCTGTTTCTTGCGGGGCATCGCTGAGCACAGTTGTGGCGCGCCAGCAGACATGGCCATAACGGCCCCGTCCGCGGTCAACAACGCGGCAAGCGTCGACATCACTGGTTCGCCGGCCGAGACTTACGGCTACGATGTGCAATTTCTCATGCTGGGCGCGGGGCAGGACGTCGCGACAATCCGTAACGACCTTGAGCAGCTCGGCTGGTCCGTGATCGTAGTTGGCGACGACAGCCTGATCAAAGTGCATATCCATGTTGATAACCCCGCCCTGCCCCTGGACTACGCGGTAGGGACCGGCGCCGCGCTCGATGATATTGTGGTGGAGAACATGCAATTGCAGGCGGATGCGGTCCGGCGGCAAACCGGGCGGCAGGCGCAAAAGGCGAAGGCGCCTGTGGCGGTTATCGCTGTGGCCGAGGGCGAGGGCATGCGCCGCGTTTTCCACGACTTGAATTGCGCCCTGGTCATTGAAGGCGGCGCGGGCATGAATCCCGCCACGGAAGATTTTATCGCCGCGATGAACCGGATTGACGCCGAAGAGATCATCATCCTGCCCAATAACCGCAATATTGAACTGGCGGCGCGGCAAGCGGCGGACATGGCCGGCGAGCGCGTCGCGATTGTGGCCACGGACTCGGTGCTGCAAGGCGTCAGCGCGATGATCGCATACGGCGACGGCAGCGACGCACGGCTGCCGGCGGGCGCCATTGCGGAGAAAATGAGCGCGGCCGCGCAGGCCACGACATCGATTGAGATCACCCGCGCCACGCGTTCAACGACGCTGCAAGGGCTGGACATCCGCCAAAATGATTACCTGGCCATTATAAACGGGCGGATCAGCGTAGCCGCGAGCGACCTCGAAAGCGCGCTGAAGGAGGCGCTGGTGAAGGCCTGCGGCGACAGTATGGAGCTGGCGACGCTTTACTACGGCGCTGGAATCAAGCGAGCGGCGGCGGATGAGATCATCGAACATTTATCGTCGGCCCTTCCCGGCCTGGAATTTGAGGCGGTTTACGGCGGCCAAGCCCTGTATCCGCTCCTGGTCAGCGTCGAATAATGCCCAGTATTCAGATTGTAACTGACAGCGGCGCGCGCTTTTCCAACCCGCGCCTGGTGCGGCACTTTCCGGTGACCATCCTGCCCAATATCATCGAAATCGGCGGCAGACGCTACCAGGAAGGCGTCGACCTGGACACAGAGACAGCCTTTGAGCTGATGGCGCGTCATGGCGGACCGCCGAAAGTCACGCCGCCGTCGGAAAACGACTATGCCGAGTTGTACGCGCGCCTGTCCCACTTTTGCGATGCGGTGATCTCGATACATCCGTCGCGCGAGTTGTCTGATAGCTGGCGGAACGGGCGGCTGGCCGCGCAGCAGGTCAACGGCGGCTGCGAGATTGCGGTGGTCGATTCGCAGAGTCTGTGCGCCGGACAGGGTATGCTGATTCGGGTGGCGGCCCGTGCCGCGCAGGAACTGGACTCGGCCGAGGATGTCATCCAGACGGTACGGCAAGCGGTCAACCGGATCTATTCCGTATACTGCGTCGGCGACGTCAGCTATTTGCGCGCCAACGGCTTCATGAAACCGTCACACGCGATTCTGAGCGCGCATCTGGAGATCATGCCTTTCGTCAGCCTGGAAGACGGGCAAATCATCGTAATCGAGAAGATCCGCGGCCGCGGCGATGTCATCGAGCGTCTGGTCGAGTTCCTGGTGGAATTCACCGAGCTGGAAGACGCCGTTGTGCTGCAGGACAAGAAACAGATCAGCGAAGAGACGCGCGTCATGCAGGACCGGCTGGCGCTTGAATTCCCGGGCCAGCACTTTCCTTTCACGATGTACAGCGCGACCATGGCGTCATTTTTAGGCACGAGCGCCACTGGCGTCGCTGTGCTCGAGAAAGAAAGCGACGACCTCGACGATGACTTCTAGGCGGATACGCATAGCCGCGGACAGCGTCTGCGATTTGCCGGCTGAGCTGGTCGCCTCTCTCGGCGTGAGCATCATCCCGACTTACGTCAATATCGGCGGGAAGAGCATTGCCGATGACGGCGTTGGGCTGGACCGTGACCAGTATTATCGCGACTTGCCGACGCTGGCGACGCAACCGACAACCGCCGCCCCCTCGCCCGGCGACGCCGCGGAATTCTACCGGCGGATTCTCGCCGACGGCGCCGAACATATCATTTCGATTCACGTGCCGGAGAAGCTCAGCGGTGTTTTGAACGCCATGCGCCTGGGGGCGGAATCCGTCGGAAACGACAAGATTACACTGGTGGACAGCCTGCAGCTGACCTTTGGCATCGGGCTGCAAGTATGGGCGGCGGCCGAGCTGGCGCAAGCGGGCGCTGAACTCGACGCGATACTTGAGGGAATCCAGCGCGCGCGAGAGAATTGCAAGGTTTACGCCATAATCGACACGATGGAGTACCTGCGCCGCAGCGGACGCGTCAACACGCTCGTCGCCAGCGTGGGCGGGCTGCTGCGAATCAAGCCCGTCATCCGCGTTGAAGGGGGCGAAATCGAGTCGATCGGCCGGCTGCGCACCTGGTCGCGCGCGGAGCAGCGCCTGCGCGAGCTGACCCGGGCGCAAGCGCCGCTGGATCGGCTGGCCGTGCTTCATATCGCCAATCGCGCCGGCGCCGAGAGCTTCCTGGAATCCATACAAGATATCGCGCCATCTGATACACTGGTCATCGAAACGACGCCGACCCTGGGCACGCATATTGGGCCCGGTTCAATTGGCGTGGCGACATTGAAGCGCGAGTGGAGGCTATGATCCATGCCATCTGCATTGGAAACGCTGGTCAAGATACTCAAGCTGGAGCGCGACCAGGGCGGCAAGAATACGGCGGTGGTGGGCGGTTTGAGCGCCTACGCGGAAAGCTGGCAGCCGCAAGCGCGAGAACAGGCGCGGCGCGCGCATCACCATATTTTGATCGACGAAATCGTCGATTCGCTGACGGCTTATGACAGCATTGAGGGCGAAGACGAGCGCATCGACAGAATCAATTATTTGTTGAATCGTGTGACGAACCGGCGGAAAGCGCCGCCGGCTTACCAGAAGCGGCTGGCTGAGTGGGAAGAAAAGTTGGGCCCGCGGAAGGACCGACCGCCAAAGCAAAAGCGCGGCCGCGCGTCGCATGATCACGTCGACCGGCGGCCCGCCCGTCAGCCGCGCGGCGGCCAGAAGCAGCGTTTCCACGCCTACGACAGCGCCTCCTACGATGAAGACTTCACGCGCGGACCCAACCAGCGCAAGCTTGATATTCCGCCTTTGCCCAGCCTGAATCGCCCGCCGCGCCAGCCCCGCCCGGCGCAAAGCCTTGAGGAACAGCTCGCGCTCTATCAGGAGCTGGCAGAACCGGTCACGGCGATCAAGGGCATCGGCAGAACCTATGCCGAGATGCTGGGGCAACTGGATATCCACACGGTCAGGGATTTGCTTTACCACTTTCCGCGCGACTTCGTCGACTATACCCGGCTAACCTGCATCAAGGACCTGGTCGCGGGAGAGACGGCCAATGTCATCGCCACTGTTAAGCGCGCGGGCACGGCGATTGGCGCGGGCGGTCGCATGGATTTGATCGTATCGGTCTCCGATGACACCGCCAGCATGTCCCTGCGCTTCTTCGCGCAGCCCTTCCTGTCGCAGAAGATAAGGCGGGGCATGCATCTGCTGTTGCGCGGGAAAGTCAGTGATTTCCAGAGCATGGCCAACCCGGAATGGGAAGAGCTTGATCTGGACAACCTGCGCAATATTGGCATCGTGCCGGTATATCGCATGACGAAAGGGCTGCGCCCGCGCATGTTGCGCCGTACCATGAAGACGCTGGCGTCGGAATGGGAAAGCAAGCTGCCGGATCCCGTGCCGCTGTCGGTGCTGGAGCGGGGCGATCTGGCGGATCTGGGCTGGGCGCTGAAGCAGGCGCATTTCCCCGACGGCGACGACCACCGCTGTCATGCGCAGCGGCGCCTGGCCTTTGACCATCTGCTGATGTTGCAGCTGGCGCTCCTGTCACGGCGGCGCCAATGGCAGTCCGCGCCGGGAACGCCGCTGTCGGAAGACGAAAACGTACTCGAGCGCTTTGCAGCCGAAGTATTCCCTTTCGAAATGACCGAGGGACAGAAACAGGCCATACAAGAGATTCAGCGGGATTTCGACTCTACCGTGCCGATGAACCGGCTAATCCAGGGGGATGTGGGCTCGGGCAAGACCGCCGTCGCCATCCTGGCCATGGCGATCGCATTTTCAAATCACAAGCAGTCGGCCTTGATGGCGCCGACGGGAATCCTGGCGGAGCAGCATTACCGTTCGCTGAGCGAGACCTTTGCCAGAATGAGCGGCCCCGACAAACCGGTTATCGCGCTTTTGACCAGCGCGCTGACGGCAGCGGAGCGCGAGACGGTGTATCGCGACATCGCCGACGGCGCGGTAGACATGGTTGTCGGAACGCATGCCTTGATCCAGCAAGGCGTCGAGTTTGATGATCTCGCCCTGGCCGTTATAGACGAACAACAACGCTTCGGGGTCGCGCAACGGTCGCGCCTTCGCGGCAAGGGCGGCAATCCCCACCTGCTGATTATGACGGCGACTCCCCTGCCGCGCACGCTGGCGCTGACGCATTACGCCGACCTTGACCTGTCCATCATCGCGGACAAGCCGGCCGGCCGGCGCGAGATTTCGACCAAAGTTATCGATCCGGCTGCGCGCGAGCGGCTGAATGGATTTGTGGTCAGCCAACTGGAGCAGGGTCGGCAAGCTTTCTTTGTCCACCCGCTGGTGGAGAAATCCGAATCGCTGGACACGGCCTCGGCTACCGAAGCCTACGAGCAGTTGAGTCAAGTCTATTATCAGTATCGCGTTTGTCTCTTGCACGGACGGATGAGCGCCGCGGAAAAAGATGAGTTGATGGCGGACTTCGCCGCCCACAAATACGATGTGATGGTGACGACGTCGGTAGCTGAAGTTGGCGTCGATGTGCCCAACGCCAGCGTGATCGTGGTTGACGGGGCCAATCGCTTTGGTTTGTCCCAGCTGCATCAACTGCGCGGCCGCGTCGGGCGCGGCGACCATCAGTCGTACTGCTTCTTGCTGCCCGATAGCGCAGCCGACATCAGCATTGACCGCATCCGCGCCTGCCAGGCCGGGGAACTCGACAGCGACGCGCTGTCTATCGCCGAGCAGCGGCTGGCGGCGCTGGAGGAGTCCAATGACGGCTTTGAACTGGCCGACCGCGACTGGAAGCTGCGCGGCGCGGGTGAAATGCTGGGGACGCGGCAAAGCGGCCATCTGGACTTTGATATGTTGGACCCCGACAATTCCGAGCTGATAAAAGAGGCCCAATTTGAAGCGCGGACACTGGTCGAAGAAGACCCCGATTTGCAACTCCCCGAGCATCAGCTGCTGGCGACCTTGCTAAGCCAGCTCTACCCGACTGACGGCGAGATGAGTTAAGGCCGCCGAAAGCGCACTGAACAATCGCGCTGCTGCGGCGACCGGCCGCCGGTCCGACAGTAGCGCGCAATCGCTGTTCTACACTGCCGGAATCAACCCGAAGCGCGCGCCAAACCTCACGATTCTTGCCTGTGCATCGGTCAGACATCCGATCAATTTGCAATTTCAAATCTGCGGGCGTATTGGTTGGCGCGAATTCCGCAGTCCCACTACAATGCGCTGGTAGCGCGGGAGAAACCTAATGTCAGGACGCGGAATTGCGCTCTATCCGGCATCGCTTGACCCGATACATTATGGACATATTGATGTCGCAGCGCGCGCTTCGCGTTTCTTTGACGAACTGGTCATTGGCATCTTTGCTAATCCCGACAGAAAAGCGGTCTTGTTCGATATCGACGAACGTGTTGAACTGGCCGGCGAAGTCTTCAAGAAATACCCGACCGTTTCAGTGGCGAAATATAGTACTCTTACAGTAAAATATGCGGAGTCAGTAGGAGCAATGGCCCTGGTTCGCGGTTTACGGGTTTTCGGAGATTTCGAGTTTGAGTTTCGGATGGGAATGGCGAACAAGAAGCTGGCGCCGCAGTTGGAAACCATCATGATTCTGGCGGACGAACAGTACATGCACATTAGCTCAAGCACGATTCGCGAAATCGCGCAGCTCGGAGGCGATGTAAGTTCAATGGTCCCGCCAATCATATCGGAAGCGTTAAAGAGAAAGTTCAGTAAGTAGTTTTACAAGCAATGACAATGTCTCTAACGGGGAGGGGGCGATGGATATTCAACACCTGGTAGACCGGATGGAAGACTTGATCGACGAGGGCCGTCACCTCTTCGGCACGAAGTACACGATGTTGGACGAAGAGCGCGCGTTGGAGATCATCGATCAAATGCGGATTTCAATTCCGGAGGAGATCGAGACGGCGGCGCGCACGATCCAGCAGCGTGACCGCGTCCTGGCGGAAGCCAACGAAGAAGCGGCGCGCATCGTTCAGCAAGCGAGGCAGCACAGCGAAGACTTGATCGACGATCAGGAAATGGTCAAGCAGGCCAAAGTCCGCGCTGAATTCGTGATTGAGCAAGCCAATATGGAAGCGCAGAAAATCACGCAGGAAGCCGACGAATACGTGCTGGTTCAACTGAGCGAGCTCGAGCAACGTTTTGCGCTCACCCTCGATGAAATCCGCAACGGCATCCAGTTGATGCAATACGAAGAGCCGGTCGCGGTCGACGTCAATCCGGAAATGCAGGCCGTCCAGGCGCCGCAAAACGAGGGCAACGCGGAGCCGATCAGCTTCGACCGCCCGGCGCAGGCGCCGATGGGCAGCCGCCTCTAAAGCAACGCTTCCGCTTCCAACCTAATAGCAAGCAGTCAAACAGGCATCTATAACAGGATGTCTGTTTGAGTTGCGCCCGGCGCAAATTGGGGTATTGTATGCGTGTTTTACGCTTAACCGCTATTCCTAACTGGCTTGTCGATGCGCCTAATCTTCGCCGCTGTAGCCTGGGCGCTGGGCATCAGCCTGGCGCGCGCACTGCCTGACATAACGACGCACTACTGGATCGGGGCGCTGGTCGTCGGCGCGCTGGCGCTGGCCCTGTCAAGATCATGGCGAGCGCCCGGCAAATGGCTGCTGGCGCTGCTGATACTGGCGGCGGGCGGCGCTCGGCAAACGATGCTGCCGCGCTCAAGCGACCTCGCCGCGTACAACGGCTTCAGCGGCACGATTACCGGCGTCATCATCGACGAACCCAGAAATCGCGACGGTCGCGTCCAACTGCGCCTTGAGGCGGAATCCGTTTTCGTCAACGGGCAATCCAGGCCGACGAGCGGGCTGGCGCAGGTGGAGGCTGAGCGCGGACTTGAGCTCGCGTACGGCGACCGGGTGCGGGCGACCGGCGCCATGGCTACAGCCGCCACTGGCGATACCTTCTCCTACGCCGACTACCTGGCGCGCCGCGGCGTATTCACGATCATGCGCAACGCCGGCGTAATCCGGGTTAGCCGCGGGCACGGCGATCTCGTATTCGCCCGGTTGCTGGAACTGAAAGCTATTGTAAGGCGCGAGATTGCCAGGGCCTTGCCGGAGCCGCAGGCGGGATTATTGACCGGCATCTTGCTCGGCGATGAAAGCGGCATAGCGCCGCAGCTAAAGGATGACTTCACGCGAGCCGGCGCGTCGCACGTCATAGCCATCAGCGGCTTCAATATGGTGATCGTCAGCGCCATCGTTATTCGCGCGCTTTCCAGCCTGTTTGGCGGCAGAAGCATCGCTGCAACCGTAAGCGCGGTAGCCGTCATCGTCGTCTATTCGCTCTTTGTAGGCGCCAGCCCAGGCATCTTGCGGGCGGCGCTGATGAGCAGCTTGCTGGTCGTCGGCAGTCAATTAAAGCGGCGGACGTTTGTGCCGGCGTCGCTGGCTTTCGCCACCCTTCTGCTGTCCGTCATCGACCCGAATGTTCTGCTCGATATCGGCTTTCAGCTGAGCTTTTGCGCGGTGCTGGGGCTCGCTCTCTTTGCCGACCCGCTGTCGCAGCGTTTCGCAGCACTGCTGGATCGTTGGCTGCCCGCGATATTGGTCACGCCGCTGCACAGTTTTCTCAACGAACCCTTAATCGTCTCGTTCGCGGCGCAAGTCGCCACAATGCCGCTCATCATTCTTTACTTCGGGCGGCTGTCGCTGGTGGCGCTTCCGGTCAATCTGCTGATCGTGCCGATTCAGTCGGCGGTGCTGCTGCTGGGCTTGGCGGCGGTCGTCGTCAGCGTCTTCGCGCCGGCATTGAGCATACTGGTTTTCTGGGTGGACGCGCTCTTTCTGTCCTGGACGATAGCGGTCGTTCGCTTTTTTGCGCAGCTGGATTACGCAGATGTAGCAATCGTCCTTGACCGACGCATTATTCAAGGCTTCTATGTGATGATGATTGGAGGGGCAATGATCCAGGCCTCGCGACCGCGCTTATGGCTGGGATTTTCTCAGTTCATTCGCCGCAACGCCATGGTCGCGTCAGCCGCCGGCGCCGCCTGCGCGCTGCTTTCGCTGATGTTGGCGATGCGTTTGAGCGCTCCTGATGGAAAGCTGCATTTATGGATGCTTGACGTCGGGCACAGCAACGCGGCGTTGATGCAGACGCCGGGCGGCGCGCAGATCCTGGTCGACGGCGGCCGCTATCCGTCGCAACTGCTGACCGCCATTGGCGATCGCCTGCCCTATTACGACCGCGAGTTGGAAATCCTCTTTATCACACATCCGGATGAGTGGGATATAGCCGCGCTGGATAACGTGCTGTCGCGTTACAGCGTCGGCGCGGCCTTGTATCACGGTCAGGAAAACCAGGGCGAAGCCTTCGGCAGGGTTCTGGACCGACTGTCTCAGTCCAATACGCCGCTGGTTGAGGTCCGCGCCGGCTATCGGCTGGAACTCGAAGATAGTGTCACGATTGAAGTTTTGCATCCGCAGGCCAAGCCCAAAATCACAGACAAGTTAAACGACCATGTGCTGGTGCTGCGCGTGAGCTACGGCGGCATGTCTTTCTTGCTGACCTCCGACCTCAGCGCCGCGGGGCAGCGTGAGATGTTGACGCGGGGAATCTCGCCGGTTTCTGCTGTGATGCAGATCCCTCAGCATGGCGGCGTCCGCGCGCTAGACACTGAGTTTTTCGAGCTGGCGCAACCGCAGGTCGCGCTGTTGCAAAGCGATGTCGCCAATCGCCGCGGCGATCCCGACCCGGATACGCTCGACCTGCTGAAAGGTATTCACCTTTTTCGCACCGATGAACTGGGGACTATTCATCTTTACACAGACGGCGAAACCTTAAATGTCGCAGGCAGCAAATGAATTCACACAAGCAGGGGGATGTAAGGGCGAGCCGGTGGCTCGCCCGTACGAAGCAGTAGGAGTTGATTGCGGGCGACTTGATAAGTCGCCCCTACGACTCGCGGCGTGAATGCGACATCGCACTGGTTGGTTACACCAAAAAGGGAGGCTGCGGCCTCCTCTTTTGATGCGCTTTCTCAGTTTGCGTTAGTAACTAATATCGACATGCCGGCGGGACGCGGCTGATTCCAGGATGGCGTCGCAGATGACGGCGTTGCGATAGCCGTCCACGAAGGTTGCGCCATAGGGCGCCACATCATTGTCATTGACGATGGCGTCGAAGAAGTGATGGAATTCGTGCACGAAGCTGTGCTCCCAGCCGATGATGTGCCCGTGCGGCCACCAGTTTTCCCAGTAGGGATGGTGCGCCTCGGTGACCAGCACATTGTGGAATCCTTGCGTGGTGTCGGGGTTCTCACCCTTCCAGAAGACGTTGAGCTCGTTCATGCGCTCAAGGTTGAAGACGATCGAGCCATTCTCGGCGTTGATCTCAAAGGAGTTGAAATTCTTGCGGCCCTGAGCGAAGCGCGTGGCTTCGACAGTTCCCAGCGCTCCGCCTTCAAAGTCGAGCAGCGCTACGAAGCCGTCGTCAACATCGGACTTGACCATGCCGCCGGCGCCATCAGGCCGCTCGGTGATCCAGGTCTGCGCCAGGCCGGACACAGCCTTGGGCTCGCCCACCAGGAAGCGCGCCAGGTCGATGATATGCGCGCCCAAATCGCCCAGGGCGCCGCTGCCGGCGGGCCCTTTTTGGAAGCGCCAGGTCGTCTCCATGTCGCGGTCCATGCCCCATTCCTGCAAGTAGACCGCGCGCCAGTGATAGATCTGCCCCAGCTTGCCGCTCTCAATCAGCTTGCGCGCCTGCTGCACGGCCGGCACAAAGCGATAGTTGAAGGCAACCATGTGCTTGACGCCGGCGCTCTCGACCGCGTCCAGCATGGCTTTCGATTCTTCGGCGCTGCGGGCCAGCGGCTTCTCGCAAAAGACGTGTTTGCCGGCTTGGGCCGCGGCGATGCAGGGTTCGGCGTGGGCGTCATTGGGCCCGCCGTTGTCCAGCAGGTCGACGGCGTCATTGGCCAGCATGTCGCGCCAGTCGGTGTAGGCATTCTCGTAGCCGTAGCGCCGGGCGGCGGCGGTGACGGCGGCTTGATTGCGCCCGGCGATGCCGACCAGGCGCGGGATGGCTACCGGCGGATACATCATGTAGGGGATTTTCTTGAAGGCGTTGGTATGCGCCTTGCCCATGAAGGCGTAGCCCACCATGCCGATGCCGAGTTCCGGCGCTTCGGCGTCGCTGGCTTCCGCCGCCATGCTGGTGAAGGTGCTGCTTACTTGTTTGTCGTCAGCCATTGGTTTTCTCCTGAGTCTCTTTGTCACAAATGGCGGGCGAGCTACCAACTCGCCCCTACAACTGTATAGCGTGTTTCGCGCGGGCGAACTGGTAGCTCGCCCCTACAATTTCATCAGCGTGCTTGGTCAGTTCTGCAAATGCCCGCCATGCGAGCGCACCACAAGGCCTATTCGTCGGCGAAGGCGGCGTCGAAGGCCAGCGCTGAGGACGGGAAGTCGCTGGCTTTGACCCACTCGGCCGATTCGGTCGCGCCAAACTCGCGGTCCATGCCGCTGTCTTCCCATTCGACCGACAAGGGCCCTTGATAACCGGCGCGGTTCAGGGCGCGGATCATCGAGTCGATGTCGAGATCGCCATGCCCGGGCGAGACAAAGTCCCAGCCGCGGCGCGAATCGCCGAAGTTGAGGTGGGAGCCGAGAATGCTGCTGACATTGTCCAGCGTTACTTTCGAGTCCTTGACGTGGACGTGGAAGATGCGGTCAGCGAAGCGGTCGATGAATTTCACCGGATCGAGCAGTTGGTGGATGAAGTGGCTGGGATCAAAGTTAAAGCCGAAGGACGGATGCTGATCCAGGGACTCCAGGGTCTTCTCGGCCGTGTAGATATCGTAGGCGATCTCGCTGGGATGGGCTTCCAGCGCGAACTTGACGCCCTCGGCCGCGAAGGCGTCGAGCACAGGCGTCCAGCGCTCGGCGAATTCCTGGTAGCCGGCGTCGATCATCTCGTCCGATGTGGGCGGGAAGCGGTAGATCATGTGCCAGACGGGGCTGCCGGTGAAGCCGTTGACGACATCGACGCCGAAGGCCTTGGCGGCGCGCGCCGTGTCAATCATCTCCTGGGCGCAGCGTTCGCGTACGCCGTCGTCAGCGCCGTCGCCCCAGAGACGGTCGGGCAAAATGGCGCGATGGCGCTCGTCAATGAATGCTTCCGCCACACATTGACCAACCAGGTGATTGCTTATGGAGAAGTACTGCAGTCCGTGCCGCTCGAGCACATCGTGGCGCGAGCGAATGTAGGCGTCGCTTTCCAGCGCCTTGTCGACTTCGAAGTGATCGCCCCAGCAGGCCAGCTCCAGGCCGTCATAGCCGAAGCTCTTGGCCTTTGCGGCGATGGTCTCAAAGGGCAGATCAGCCCACTGTCCGGTGAACAAGGTTACAGGTCTGGGCATGGGAGGATTCCTTTACTAGGTGACGGTTGCAAGTGACGCAAAGGATATGTTTGAAATTGCTGAGATTCTGGAGCGCTATCCCGCTTTGCCGCAGCCCGTCATTTGAGATTCGGTCGCGGCTTGGGTTATCATCAGCGGCAAGGCACAGGTGACAGACAACATACCGAGAGGATGGCGTCAATGTACAACGGACTAAAAGTTATCGACTTTCACGTTCACTTCCCCACGCGGCAGGGCTCGTTTATCGAAGGCGGACCCAACCCTCGCCAGGACTACATCGAGCGGGTGGGCGAACGGCGCGCCGGCATCGCCCGCGAGCTGGCCATGGCCTACAACCGTCAATGGCGCGCCACCTGGGGCTTTGAACCGCCGGAGCGCGGCGAGTTCAGCGACGCGGAACTAGCTGATCGCTGGGCGGCCGAGGTCGAGCGTTACGGTCTGCAGGCAGTGGGATTTGTGACCGGCGGCGGCAACAAGAATCTGGCCAAGGTCATCAAGCGCCACCCCGACAAATTCGTCGGTTTCGCCCACAACTACTTATTCAGCGAGGGAGCGGCCGACGAACTCAAACGCGCCGTCAGCGAGGACGGCATGAGAGGATACAAGCTGCTGGCGCCGGCCCTGGATCGCCCGATTGAAGACGAAGCCGGCTATCCCGTCTGGGAGGTGTGCGCCGAGCTGGACATCCCGGTGCTGATTCACTTCGGCATTTTGGGCAGCGGCGGCGGCGTGGCCTGGCACGAGAACATCAATCCGCTAAAGCTGCACAATGTCGCCAAGGACTTCCCCGAGGTGACTTTTGTGGTGCCGCATTTCGGCTGCGCCTGGATCCGCGAGACGCTGCAATTGTGCTGGGCATGCGGCAACGTCTGCATCGACACCTCCGGCTCCAATCAATGGGTCAAATGGGTTGACGGCGAGTGGGACACCAAGAAGCTGTTCCGCAAATATATGGAGACGATCGGGCCTGAGCGCATCATCTTCGGCACCGATTCCAGCTATTTCCCGCGCGGGCTGGCCGAGCCGTATCTAAGGCAGCAAGTCCGCGATGTGCGCGAGCTGAATTATCGCGAGCAGGACATTCAGCTGATATTCGGCGGCAATGCGGCGCGGCTTTTCAAGATTGAGC
>CAZWCV010000068.1:0-2078 GCA_964632725.1 uncultured Anaerolineaceae bacterium | reverse complement strand
CTGTAAGCGCGTTGGGGTCTACCCCGCTCCCCGGCCCCCTCCCCGAAGCATCAGGGAGGGGGAGCTAACGTCTTCCGAATTCCTCAGCAAATGAGCCCCTCCCACTTGCCGAGCTGTCTGGCATAGGGATGGCGGGAAGGGCTGAGTGATGGGGTTCGTTGGCGCCACAAAGGCTCATTTGGCAATCGCGGGCAGATAAGTTAAAGTGGTGGTGTCCGATTTTAGACAAGCAATCACAAGGAGAGCGAGATGCGTAAGTCTAGGCTGATTGCCGTACTGGCAGTGTTAGTCATCCTGTTATCGCTGGGCGCGGTAGCCGGCGCGCAAGATGACGTAGTTGAAATCGAATACTGGCAATATAACTTCGGCGCCCGTGTTGACGCGATGAATATGCTGATTGAGCAATTCGAAGCGGAAAATCCGGGTATTAAGGTAGTCCACAATAGTGATATCCCCTACGCCAACTTCCGCGATGAGCTGGCCGCTTCAGCGCCGGCCGGGGTGGGACCCGATGTCGTAACCCTCTTCTACGGCTGGATCCCGGCCTTTGTGGACGCCGGTTACCTCGTGCCGCTGCCGGACGACCCCTTCAGCGAGGAATTCATCCTGGAGACCTTCTCGCCGATGGTCGCCAATTCCAAGTTTGAAGGCAGCTATTGGGCGATCCCGACTGCGGTGCGTTCGCTGGCGCTCTTCTGGAACAAGGATATCTTCGCCGACGCCGGTCTGGATCCCGAGTCGCCGCCGGCAACGCTCGACGAATTTGTCGAAGCCGCGATCGCCACGACGGTCTACGATGGCGACATGAAAGACATCTTGAGCATCACGCGTCAAGGTCATGCGCCGGCGCTGGCCTCGCAGGATCATCACTGGTTCCGCGAAGTGCTGATTCGTCAGTACGGCGGCGCGCCCTACAGCGATGACGGCCGCACCGTGACTTACAACAGCGAAGAAGGCTGCGCGGCATTCAGTTGGCTGGCCGCCTTCGAGACTGAGCATGTGACGGGCAGCAACGACATACTTGACGGCTCGACCAACGCCTTCGTCAATGGCGAGACCGCGCTGCACGTTGACGGCTCCTTCCGCGTGGGCACCATCACGCGCAACAATCCCGACCTGAATTATGGCGTTGCCGAGCTGCCGGTTGGCCCCAATGGCGAGCGGCATACCTTCGGTTCCTACTGGACGCACGGCATCACCCGCCGCGCCAATGACGATCCGGCGCGCCTGGAAGCGGCTGTGAAGTTCCTGCAGTTCATCACCACGCCGGAAGCGGGCACGCTCTGGGTCAACAACGTGGGCGAATTGCCGGCACAAGCGACAGCAGCCGCCGACGAAGGGCTGCAAGCCGACCCGATTCTGGGCGCCTTCTCGGCCGGGCTGGCCTACTCGCACGCGACCTTCTTCGTGGACGAGAGCGCTCAGCGGCAGGTCTTGATCGACGCCTTCGACAATATCCGGCTGGGCGGCATGGATCCCTGCGAGGCGCTGGATGAAGCGGCGGCGGCCGAGCAAGAGCTGATCGACGCCTTCTGGGCCGATCGGGAAATGTAGAGCCCCCACCCCCAAACCCCCTCCCCCATAAAGAGGGAGGGGGCTTTAGCGCCTTTGCGCCAATTTCCCTTGTGCGGCCGCAGGAGCCGCCAAAACCGAAGAAAGGAACGTACCGTGTCAACAGGTTCACAGAGAGTTTATGGCAAAGGCTATCACGACGGTCAGCGCGATGCGCGGGGCGGCAGAGTCGCTGGCTGCATGAAGAGTTGCCTTATGCTTGTAGGCGCGCTAACGCTGCTCTTCCTTTGTCTAGTAATTACAGGAGCAGGCGCTTAGACGCCACGTTAGACTTGTGAACACGCATACTACGTTAGGTGGTGATTCGCCTAACGTAGTGTGTTGATACTGGCATTCAGCCGACATGTGATCGGCAACTCCCTGAGAATTATGTGCAAGGCTGCCAGCCGGAGTTTTCCTAAATATGACGCTAGCGCGCAAGAAGATCGTCTGGGCTTATATCTTCCTGGCGATTCCCATCGTATTTTTCGCTTACATCCGCATTTACCCCACCTTCTTCGCCTTTC
>CAZWCV010000067.1:0-19276 GCA_964632725.1 uncultured Anaerolineaceae bacterium | reverse complement strand
TTTCAACGCGCTCCCCCTCCCTGACCCGTCGGGGAGGGGGCCGGGGGGTGGGGTATCCTACCCGCCGTACTGCGCGTCGTAGGCCGCTTGATAGATCTCAGCCATGCGGTTGACGCCCAGGCCTTCAAGCGTAGCCACGAAGTTATCCCAGCCGGCGTCGATATCTTGCCGGCCCAGCACAAATTCGGCCGTCATCTGCGCCACGAAGTCAGTGATGGCCAGCCGCAGCTCGGTGACCTCGGCCGCTTGCGCCGTCGTCAGCGCCAAGGGCGGAATCAGATCTTCAATGTCGCGCGCGTAGGGCTCATAGGCGACGCGCGTCTCCTCTAGCAGCACAACTTCCAGGCCGCCGGCATCTTCACGCCGGACCTCGCCCAAACGCAAGTGATTCGGGCGGTAACTCGGCCCGCGCTGCGCCCAGTGGACATTTTGCAGCGAGCCAAAGGTGGACAGACGCCGCCAGATCGCCTCGAATTCGTCGCCGCCCAGGGCCGGTTCACCCTCTTCAGCCCAGCGCCACTGCCCTTCTTCGCCCTCAGCCGCTTCCCATTGCGGGATGCCGAAGACCGAGCGCAGAGTCGTCTCGCGTTCGTACAAGCCGTCGCACCATTTGAAGGCCGCCACCGGATGTTCCGTCTGCGAATTAATGACACATTGGCCGGAGCCGACGCCCCAGGGATTGAAGGGCGCCTGACGCAGCCCGGTCGGACCTTCCAGCGAGGGAACCGCCACGTATTTCTGCCAGCGGTCGCCGCCGATATTGGCGAAGTTGGGATGCGCGCCGGAAATGACGACGCCGATGGTGGGCGCGTCGCCGCCCTCGACCTGCTGCTTGATCTGGTCCATCGGCTGGGTGAAGCTCTCTTCGCCGAAGAGCCCGGCGCTATACAGTCGGTTCAGATAACGCAAGCCCTCGCGATAGCCTTCGCTGGTGACAGTCTGCGTGATGACGCCGTCGTTCTGCTCGAAGAAGCGGTTCTGCCCCGCGAACTCGCTCAAGACGAAGGGATTCAGCAAAAAGCCGTCGATATTGCCATTCCAGCCGGTGGTCGCGGCGGCCAGCGGAATCTCATCGTCCGGGTCGCCGTTGCCGTTGGCGTCCTGCTCTTTGAATGCGGTCAGGACGTCAACGAACTCTTCGGTGGTCTGCGGCACATCCATGCCGACACTCGCCAGCCAGTCCGAGTTGATCCAGGCGCGCTGCGAGTAGAAGCAGTGATAGCATTCGTTGACCTGCGGCAAGCCGTAGATCTCGCCATCGGGCGAAGTGATCAGCGGCAGAACTTGCGGCGAGCCGGCGAAGACCTCATGGATGTAATGTCCCTGCTCCTCGATCAGACCGCTGAGCGGCAGGAACAGACCTTGCGGGCCGAATAGCGCCAGAGTCGAGGGATCGACGTTGAAGCCGACAATGACATCCGGCAGGTCGCCGCTGGCGATGGTCAAGTTGAGCACTTCCTGCCATTCATTGGGCGGCGCGATGTCGAAGCTGAGATCGATGCCGGTGCGTTCGCTGTACCACGCCGTGAAAGTATTGGTGTTGAAGTCTTCCACAATCGCGTGGCCCAGCATCAGGATATCCAGCGAAATCGGCTCTTCAACGATGGGAAATTCGCCCGGACCAGATACCATGTCTTGTCCGGAAGCGGTCAAAGGCAGCGCCAATAGCAGCACGATAAGCGCCAGCGCGAATATTCTCTTACTCATGTCATTTCCTCTCTGGTCTAACTTGCGTATGATCAATTGGGGACGGAATCAGTCGATAGCCGGTCTCCTTTCGGTTGCGCGCAGGTCGCCTATTTTACAGAGCCGATCATCATGCCCTTGACGAAATGCTTCTGTACAAAGGGGTAGATGATCATGACCGGCACACTTGCCACCACAATCAGCGAATACTTCAGCAGCTCGCGCAAGCCCTCGCGCGCGACCAGGTCTTCAATGTCAATCAGCATCGAGGCGTCGATCGAGTTTTGGATCAGGATTTCGCGCAAGACGATTTGCAGCGGGAAGAGCTCCTGATCCTTCAGATAGATCAGCGCCTGGAAATAAGTGTTCCAGTGCGTATTCACGGCGTAGAAAAGCGCCAGCACGGCGATGATCGGGCGGGCCAGCGGCAGGATGATGCTGCGGAAGCTGCGGAAGTCGCTGGCGCCGTCGATGCGCGCCGCCTCGATCAGCTCGGGCGGTATCGTGGTGCGGAAGAAGGTAATCGTAATCAGCAAGTTGAAGGGCCCGATGCCGGTGGGCAGGATCATGGCCCAGCGCGTGTTGAGCAGGCCCAAGTCGCGCACGACCATATAGGTGGGGATCAAGCCGCCGCTGAAGAGCATGGTGAAAACAAAAGCGATGGTGATGACGCGCCGCCCGATCAGGTCCTGCCGCGACAGGGGGTAAGCGGCGATGATGGTCATAAACACGTTGAAGATAGTGCCGAAAAAGGTATAGAAGAGCGAGTTGGCGAAGCCGTTCCAGACCTTCTTGTGCTCGAAGATGGTCTCATAGCCCAGCAAGCTGAAATCGACCGGCCACAGGGTGACACGGCCGGCGATCACCGCTTCGGCGGAACTGAAGGATGCGGCCACGATGAAGACTAGCGGCAGCAATATGATGACCGTGATAATCGAAAGAAAGGCGGTATTGCCCAGCATGAATATACGGTCGACAGCCGATTCATTGACCCGGTTGATATTGCTCTCGTAGCTTGTCATGGACGCCATGGGCAATTCCTCTACCAGACGCTGTTGTCGGTCAGGCGGCGGGCGGCGTGATTTACCGTGATCAGCAGCAGCAGCCCCACAACGCCCTTTAGCAGGCCGATGGCCGTTGAATAGGAGAAATCCAATATCGGCGACAGCAAGCCGACCTTGTAGACATAGGTATTGATGACTTCGGCCACGCCCAGGTTCAGCGGGCTCTGCATCAGATAGACTTTCTCGAAGGCGACTTCCAGCACGCGCCCGGTGGATAGCACCAGCAGCACCATGGCGGTGGGCAATAGGCCGGGGATGTCAATATAGCGAATGCGTTGCAGGCGGTTGGCGCCGTCGACCACGGCCGCTTCGTGCAGGGCCGGGTCCACGGTCGACAGCACGGCCAGATAAATGATGGCGCCGAAGCCCATCTCTTGCCAGACGCCCGACCAGACAAAGATATGCCGAAACGCGCCCGGATCCCCCATCCAGTTGGGCGGGGATTGCCCCAGCAATTGCGCCAGCGAGGCGGTGAAGCCCACGCGCGGATGCAAAAATTGGAAGAGCATGCCCACGATCACCACCGTCGAGATGAAGTGCGGCGCGTAGGTAATCATCTGCACGCTGTTGCGGAACATGCGCGTTTTGACCTGATTCAGGCTCAACGCCAGGATGATGGGTATCGGGAAGCCGGCGATCAAGGAATAGAAGCTGAGAACGAGGGTATTGATGATGACCGGTTCAAACTTGGGCGAGTTGAGGAATCGCTCAAAGTTGGCCAGGCCGACCCAGGGGCTGCCTTCAATGCCAAAAGCCGGCGAATACTGCCGGAAGGCGATTTGCGCGCCATACATCGGGGCATAGCGGAAGACGATCAGCCAGGCGAGCGGCAGAATCAGCAGGACGTAGAGCTGCCAATTGCGGCGAACGCGCAGCCAGAACTTGTCCCAGCGCGTAGCCGTCGCACCATAACCTTGGCGCCGATGTCGCGTTCCCCCGCGCGCAGACAGGGCGTCATCTTGTCCAGCCACGATGTCCTCCGAATTGAAGCTGACGAGAGTGTAACACTCATGTCTCAGAATGTCGAAAAGCTCGCCAGGCCGATTCCTCCAATCACTGGCGCGCTGTGTCAGGCGTGGGCTCGAACCAGCGAAAACCGGCGACCACGATGCCGACGCCGAGCGCGCAAGCCAGCGCGCAGCACACAAAGAAGACACTTGGCCCCAGATTGTCGAAGACCCAGCCGAATAACGATCCGGTTAGCAGCAGCGACAGGGCCGGCATGGTCACTTGCAGCAGCGCTTGATTCGTCGCGGCGTTGCCCGGGTGGCTAATGGCGTTGGCCAGCTGAAAGGACGAGAGATGAAAACCGGGCCAGACCAGGCCACGGAATACGAGCAGCAAGGCGAGCATTGGCAAACTGTCGACCGCGCCCAGGGCGACGGTGAATATCGCGATCCCCAAAACGCTGACGATGTAGGCGATGCGAAAGCTCATCCTGGGCAAGATGGCGTCCATCAAATAGAAGAAGGGGATCTCCACCACTCCCAGGATCGCCGCCCATAGTCCGATATCCGCCGACGGAATGCCCAGGTCTTTATTGAAGTAGATGAAGATGAAGGCGTAGGCGTTGTAGGTGCCCATCGAGATGAAGAACTGGCTCGCGGCCAGCACGTAGAAGCCGCGGTTGCGCGGTTGCCTCGCTTCGTTGGCGGCGGCTTGCGGTTTCACCTTCGGCTTCGGCGGAAAGACTGTCGCCATCTGGATGCTCAGCAGGGCGAAAGCCGCCCCAACCCAAAACAGCAGGCCGTAGCCGCCGATGGCAAAGAGCTGACCGGCCAACAGACTGCCAATGGCGAAGCCCATGGAAGCGAAGGAACGAATCTGACCCAGGACGGCTTTCCCGCTGCGCAACAAATGCGTCATGGTCAGCTGCATGGTGAGCGTCAGGCTCGGGCTGACCGTCACCCGAAACAGGACGACAGCGGCGATGATCAGCAGATGCAATTCGGAAGTCGCAAAGACCACGTTGGCCAGCGCAATGCCACAGAAATAGAGCATGAGCAAGCGGCGATGCAGCAGGCGGCGATCGGCTATCTGGTTGAGCAGCGGCGTAAGCCCCAGCGACAGCATCGCGCCCGCGCTGCCCAGCGTGCCTATGGCCGTGCCGGAAAACTCGAGCTCGGTGAGATAGACATTAATATACGGCCAGGCGACCCCTATCCCGGCCAAGCTGAGGAATTGCAGGGCCATCAACCGTAGCGAACCAAAATGGTTGCGCAGGGCCAAGAGTCGATACACTGGTCCGCCTGCCCTTCTTGGGGCTGTATTGCGCGGCTCGCCGCCAAGCGTAGCGGCAAGCAGCCCATCTTATTGTACCTTCTTGACGGCGGCAAGGCGACCGAACAGGCAGCCTCCGCCGGGCGATCGCATCAAAGTTTTTCTTTACCACCGAGTACACCGAGGGCACAGAGTTTAGGTTCTTTTGACGACTTTTCAGATATATCCACTGCTTGAATTGGGCATGTCTACCGCTACCGTGTCGTTAATCTTCCTTCCCCTCCCAAAATTTTGCGACAAAATTCTAGGTAAGTATTAATCAATCGCATTTCTCGGCGCTCTCGGTGTCCTCGGTGGTTAAATTTCAGTTTGGCTTTGCTCGTCGCACGGGCTGCCAGTTTGATGCGATTGCCCCGGCAGCCTCCGCAAACCAAACGGCAAGGATTCTGTTGGCGGGGCGCGCAACCAAAGGGCCGGTCGGTTAGGCGCTGTCCCGCCGTTTGCGCGCGTCGAAGAGGCGAAAACCGGCGATTACGATGCAGACGCCAACCGCGGCGGCCAGCGCGCACAAGGCGTAGAATACACCCGCGCCCAGATGATCATAGACCCAGCCGTATAGCGACCCCGTGAGCAAAAGGGCGATGCCCGGCATCGTCACTTGAACGATGGCCTGGTTTGTGGCGGCATTCCGGGCATGGCTGATCGCGTTTATCAGCCGGTAGGATGACAGCTGATACGCCGGCCAGGCCAGGCCGCGGAACACCAGCAGCAGAGCCAGCATCGGCAGATTGGGCACAAGGCCGATGCCGAGCGTCGTCAGCGCGACGCCGACGACGCCAAAGATATACATAACGCGCAGGCGGACTTTCGGCAGCAAGGCGTCTGTCAGGAAGTAGAAGGGAAACTCGACCAGAGCGAGGATCGCAGCCCAGACGCCGACATCGGCGGTATCCACGCCCAGATTATGGCTCAAGTGAATGAACAGAAAAGCGAAGGCGTTATGCGTACACATGGTGACAAAAAACTGGCTGGCCGCCAAGACATAGATGCCGCGGTTGCGCGGCTGCCCGGGTCCGGCCTCGGGCTTGACCTTTGCCTTCGGCTTGGCCGGGAATATGGTTGCCAGCTGGATGCTGATCAGCGAGAATATCGCGCCAATTGTGAATATCATCGAATAGCCGCCGAGCGCGAAGACCTGGCCCGCCAGCGCGCTGGCAACGGCGAAACCCAGGGCCGAGAAAGAACGCATCTGCCCGAATATGGCACGACCTCTGCGGATTAACTCCGCGAGGGTCAATTGCGCGCCCAGCATCATGCTTGGGCCAACCGTCACGCGGAATAGCAGAACGGCGAAAATAACCAGGATCTCCTGGCGAGTTGTAGCGAAGATCAGGCTGGCCAGCGCAAACCCGACCAGGTACAGCATCAGCAGACGGCGGTGCAGCATCAGGCGGTCAGCCATCTGATTCAGCAAGGGCGTCAGCCCCAGCGTCAGAATTGCGCCGGCAGCCGCAAGCGTGCCGATTAGCGCGCCCGAGAAATCGAGTTCAGTGAGGTAAAGGTTGACGTAGGGATAGACCATGCCCAGGCCGGCTGCGCTGAGGAATTGCAGCCCAACCAAACGCACAGATCCAAAGTGATTCCGCAAGACCAAGATTGCTGACAAAGTTCGCCTGCCCGGGCGCGACCAGGGAAAGTACTGCTGACGATTAACAGTAGACGCGTCGTTTGGCGCAAATCGTACCTGTAGCTGTCAGCGCATTTCTTGAGCTTTTGGCCAATCTGTTATACTCACGCTTTACGATTGGAAAGTGAAACCTCGTTCCGTGAATTTACGTCATTATTCGTTGCTGCTTCTGATAATGCTGACCGTCGGCAGCCTTCAGAGCGGAATACTGATCACCGTTCCATTTTTGCTGCCGCCTGTGGCGCGTTTCATTGAATCCAACTCGCTTAGGTGTTATGCTTAATCTAACGGAGATTTGATTATTGTGGACAGGCAATGAATACAGATTCTCAACGCGACATGCTCTACAGCGGTTTCGACTTCTACCACTGCGATATGCACTTCAGCGACAAGCAGAAGGCGCTGCGTCAAGAAGTGCGCGAATTCGTCGATCTCGAGGTGATGCCCAAGATCAACCCGTACTGGGAGCGGGCGGAATTCCCCTGGCAGATCGCCCGAAACATGGTCGACCTGCCCATTATCGGCGGCATGCTCGCCGATCATGGCGCGGCCGGTCTGGACTTTGTCGAGATGGGCCTGGTGATGTATGAGCTGGGCAAGGGCGATGGCAGCATCAGCACCTTTTACGGCGTACATTCCGGCTTGGCGATGGGCTCAATCGGCCTGCTTGGCGATGAGGAGCAAAAGGCGCGCTGGCTGCCCGCTATGGTCAAGCTGGAGAAAATTGGCGCCTTCGCCTTGACCGAGCCCGATGTCGGCTCCAACGCCGCCCAGGTGAAGACCCGCGCTCGCAAAGACGGAGACGGCTTCATCCTCAATGGCGCCAAACGCTGGATCGGCAATGCCTCCATCGCCGATGTGCTGATCATCTGGGCCCGCGAAGAAAACAGCGGCGACTTTGGCGGCTATGTCATCGAAGACCCGCAGCAGGCTGATGGCGTGACCATCACCGACATCTGGGGCAAGGTCGGCAAGCGCGCCGTGCTCAACGCCGATATCTCGCTGGATAATGTCTACGTGCCGGCGGCGAACCGGCTGGCTTACGTCAATCGCTTCCGCGATATGGCGCAGGTGCTGGGCGTCGGGCGTTACGGCGTGGCCTGGGAAGCGGCGGGCGTGGCCGCGGGCGCCTTCGAGCTGGCGCTAAAGTATACAAAAGAGCGCGAGCAATTTGGCAAGCCCATCGCCGGCTTTCAGCTGATTCAGCAGAAATTGGTGGAAATGTGCACAGAAGTCACGCTGATGCAGACGCTCTGCGTTCAACTGTCACAGCTCATCAGCCGAGGCCTGCTGACCGAGGGCACGGTGTCGATGGCCAAGTACAATAATGCCCGCAAGGCGCGCTACGTCACGCAGCTGGCGCGCGAATGCCTGGGCGGCAACGGCATCGTCATCGACAACCACATCGCCCGGCTCATGCTCGACGCCGAGATCATCTACACCTATGAAGGCACTAACGAGGTCAACTTGCTGCTGGTCGGCCGGGAGCTGACGGGTCTGAACGCGTTTGTGTGAGCGGGTCGCTTCTTGAACTCACAACAAGATGAAAAACAGAGAACGTTTGCGGTGAAAAGTGAATCACGAGTTCACATAGATGCTGACAAAAAAGGCAATTGAAAGTGCAATAACTATTGTATAAAATAGTGGTAGATTCTATGAAGCACCAGTGCACAACTTCGCCAGAAATCTCGCATGTCCTCTGGTTTGACTTACCCAAAGACTACTGATATAGTTCAATAAAGAACACAGTTTCTGCAATAATTATTGTTACATTTAGAGTATATCTAAGTAATCAATTTGACGGTTGGCGCAAGGCAAGCTAAACATGGACTCACATAGTTTCATCCGTTTTCCGCCATACGAATTGAAACTCACACCATCTCTTCTAATGCTATTAGGTGAAATACAGGCGGAGTTAAATCAAATCGCAAAGATTCCAATAACTCCTCAAGAGCAACATAAGCTAAAGACACTGTATTTCGCTCGCGCAGTTCACAGTACAACCGCCATCGAGGGTAATACGTTGTCGGAAGATGAGGTATTGCGAATACTTAAAGATACTGACTCAACATCCTCGCCGGGCAATTACGACGAGCAGGAAGTCCGCAATGTTATCGACGCTTTGAATGCAATTGTTCAGGATGAACTTAGTGGCAACAGCGCACCATTCTCACTAGAGCTACTTAATGACTTTCATCGGAAGCTAATATCCGATACCGGTACTCCAAATTGCAGCGATGAAGAGATTGGCAATTTGCGAAATCACTCGGTGACAGTCGGGCGTTACCTTGCTCCGCCTGCAAATGAATGTCATGAACTGGCGACCAGGTTCTGTGAATGGCTCAATGAGGGCGCGTCTATACCTGAAGGCTTGGAGCGATATGACTTAACTTGGCAAATTGTTAGGGCGATTATCGCGCACGTCTACTTTGCCTGGATTCATCCTTACTGCGATGGCAATGGACGTATGGCGCGTCTTATCGAGTTTCGACTTGCCTTTTCAGCGGGAGTGCCGGACTTCGCGGCTCATTTATTCAGCAATGTATACAACATGCGGCGGTCGAGATATGTCGCACTACTCCAGGAATCTCACGGTGACTTTTCGGATGGCGCATATTCACCTCACGCTGACATTCAACGCTTTGTCGAGTGGGCACTCGAGTGCTATCGACATGCACTTCACGAACAGTCTATTTTCATTTACAGTTCTCAAGTAAGAGTTATTTGGCACGATTATATCTTTTCGAGCTTTCCTGAAAAGCTTAGCAACGCACAGAGACGCCGTCGAAGGCTCGCGCTAGACTTGACACCTTCTGAAAATATGCGGCCGGTTCGATTTCGCGACATAAGAAGTCTCTCTCCAGCTGTAGCGGTGGCCTACTCTGATGAACGCGATCAAACAATCCGAAACGATCTCAATGTCCTGATAAAAATGGGACTAGTCCAAAGGACTGATGGAGGCTACAGGCCCAACACGAAAATTCTGATGGGCTTCTTTGCAAAAGCGCGAGACTCAGACGAGTAGTGGCGAGATACCAAAAAGAGCGCGCCAGCCGGCACGCTCTATTCAATACCACTGCGTCAGCCAGTTTCCCGCCGGCTACTCCATCATCGCGCCAACCAGATTCTCGCCCATGCTGACCTCCGCCAAGGCCGCTATCGCCAGCTGGCCCGAGAAGCCGGTCGGCGGGTTCGGCGCCCACTCGGCCAGATATTCGCTTGTGAAGGCTTTGCCGACATCATTAGCTGCCATTGCCGCGTCTTCACTGTCGAAGATGCTGATGCCCACAACCGTGTCCTCGCCGTCATTCAAGGCGAATTGCGCAAACAGGCCGCCCAATTCTTGCAGGGCCGGCAGCAACTGCGCTTTGGCCAAGTCATTCGCTTCATCGAAATGCCGTAGGTCAAAGCCTTCATAGAGGCGAATGCTGGCATGAAGCTGGCCGTCTCCGCCGAGACCATCCGAGCCGTCCGGCGCGGCAACGTGGTACATCGACAATGGACCTTCAAAGACTGTCGGCGCGTTTGGCAGCAGCGGCGCCAGGTTCTCAGCTACGAAGTCGCGCGCCTTGTCGACGGAAGCCGAGGCTTGCTCGGGCGAATCGAACAAGCTGATCGCCGCCAGCATATCTCCAGCCGGCATCAGGACGTAGCCAACGAAGCCGTCGCTCTCGCGCATGATGGGCAGAAATCCCGCGTCCGTCCGGCGCGCGATCTCGTCATTGCTCGCCGGGTCCAGGCCGTCGTAAACGCGAACACTGGCGAAGACCTGCTGCATCGGCGGCTCCATTACGGCGAGGTTCTCGCCCATGAGATAGTCCGCAGTCGCCGCTACGCCCAACTGCCCGCTGACGCTCAAGGGGTCTTCCGGCAGCCAATCCGCTAGGTGTTCCGCTATGAAATCGGCCGCGATGTCGCTGCCCAGCTGCAAGTTCTCAGCCGAATCCGCGATCCGCAGCGCGACAGCTTTGTCCACGCCATCGCCGATTCCGTAGTAGCTGACGAGGCCGGCGTTTACGCTCAAGTCCGGCAGCAGTATGGACTCGACCAGGTCAACCGTTTCATCCAGACGCGCCATGTCAAAGCCGCTGTAGATCGCCAGGAGACCGTGGAGCGGCATGGCCATTCCTTCCGCGGACATGGAGTCGGAGAAGGTATCGGCGAAGCGCTCCGTGCTCACTTCCACCGTGCCCTCGACGATCATCGGCGGGTTGGGCAGCAGCGGCGACAGGTTCTCGACGACAAAGTCGCGCGCCTTCGCGTTGGATGCCGAGGCCTGCGCGGCCGAATCGAACAAGCTGACAGCCGCCAGCGTATCCCCCGCCGGCAGCAGGTAGTAGCCGACGAAACCTTTGCTCTCGCGCATAATGGGCAGAAATCCTGCAGCCGTCAGGCGCGCGATTTCAAACTGATCGGCCGGGTCGACGCCATCGTAGACGCGGACGCTGGCGAAGACGCCGTCGTCCATTTTCTCGTCGATCAGGTTGGCGCCCTCATGCAAATCCGCAAAGGCCGCAATCGCCAGGCTGCCGTTGATGCGGGTCGGCTCTTCGCTGATCCAATCCGTCATGTATTCGGCCGTAAATTCCGCCGCCAGCTTGTTCGCGGCCAGGGCATTAGCCTTGGAATCATAGACACTTAGCGCCGCCACGCGATCCACGCCGTCGTCCATCGTGAAGTAGCTGAATAGTCCCTCGGCTTCTTGCTGCATCGGCAGGAAGATCGTATCCACCAATTCGACGGCTTCATCGCGCCGCGTCAGGTCATAATTGTCGTATGTCCGCAACGCGGCAAAGAGCGTACCTTGGCCACCATGCCTCATCATGTCGTCAAGGGTAGCCAAATGCCAAACATCAAGTTCGCCGGCCACGATCGTCGGCGGGTTGGGCAGCAGCGGCGCCAGCTTCTCGACCACAAAGTCGCGCGCCTTTTCGTTGGATGCCGATGCTTGCTCAGGCGAGTCAAAAAAGCTGACAGCCGCCAGCGTATCCCCCGCCGGCAGCAGGTAATAACCGACGAAACCATCGCTCCCGCGCATGATGGGTAAGAATCCCTCAGCCGTCAGGCGCGCGATCTCCGCTTGATCGGCCGGGTCAACGCCATCGTAGACGCGGACGCTGGCGAAGACGCTGTCATCCATCTCGTCATGCGCGACGACAGTGAATGGCAAAGCTAACAGCAGGAGCAGGGATAAAGCCAACAACAACCCCAAAGCTCCGCCAAAGGCAAATGTGGAATTCCGCACGATTTTCCTCCAAGTCGAATAGGTCAATAGTGAAGCCTGCGATGCTCCGTAGCGCTCAAAAAAAGCACTGCATCCTGATGTCAGTCTATACTCAATTTTGGCGCGCAGTCAACCTCTTTAGTCCATGGCGAGCGCTGAATATCGCTTGGGACGATCCAGACCTGATTTCGCCTAAAGACGGACGACCTCGCCGCTTCGGCTGCTCTCCAGCGCGGCATCTATAATTTGCATATTGACCAGGCCCTCGGCGGCGCCGGGGCTCGGCTGCCGGTCCTCGCGAATGCAGCTGACGAAATAGGCCAATTGCGCGTCATACATTTCTTGCGGGCAATGCTCCGCGCGTACGGCCGGATAGCCCGGGTCTACTGTCGCCACCGATTCCGCAGCGCGATCGGGCAGCTCCAGCCGCGTAGGAAACAGCTGTCCGAAGCCGCGCGTGCCGTAGAGCTGTGTGCCGGCTTCGGGTCCGTCGGCATGCGGCCACCACCAGCCGGACTCGACAATCGAGCTCGCGCCACCCGCCCAGTTGATCCAGATCACGCCGCTGTCGTCCACATCGTAGTCGGTGTATTGCGTGGCGATCCTGGCGTAGACGCTGTGCGGCTGCGGATCGCCCAGCAGGTAGCGCGCCGTGTCGATGGCGTGCACGCCCATATCAGCCAACGCGCCGCCGCCGGCGAAGCGCGCCTCGGTAAACCAGCCCTCCGGCCCCCAATTGACATGAACGCCATAGCCTTTGGTGCGCAGGATGCTGCCCAGCCGGCCGGCGTCGATTTGCCGCTTCAGCCAGTTGACCTCGTCGTCAAAGCGCCAGCAATGCGCCACCAGCAGCTTGGCGCCGGACTCCTCGCTTGCGCGCCGCATCGCTTCCGCCCCCGCCGCATCCAGGGCCATGGGCTTCTCCACCAAAACATGGATGCCCGCTTCCAGCGCGGCGATGGCTTGTGGCGCGTGCAAGTAGTTGGGCGTGCAAACGCACAAGATGTCGACGCCGCCATCAGCAAGCAGGGCGTCGACGGAAAGGTATTGCCGCTTGATGTTGAGTTCCGCCGCGAAGTCCGCCATTGACTCCGGCTGGTGGTTGACGATAGCGACCGAATCCAGACCGTCCAGCCCCCGCGCCGCCTGCGCGTGCACCCGCGAAATATGCCCGGTTCCGGTGAATGCGATTTTCAGCGTCATCACAATATTCCTCCGCGCCTGCGCTCCGATTGCCGAGCTTAACAATTTGCTCTCCGCGCGCAGTGTCGTATAGTTACAAGGTAATGAAGTCGTCTCATTTTTCATAGACTCACTCATAGACGTAAAACCAAGTAAGTCGTGCAGATCTGGTTTATGAGGCTCTTTCTTTTGCCACAGCCGCTCGCAAGTTACGACTTGGCTCACTGAATATATGAATGCCCAATGTGTGTCCGGGCGGGCGAGCCAAGGCTCGCCCCTACAGTTTCCAACGTGAATGGAAGTGGGGATTGGGCAGGCTTTACAAAATAGAGGAATATGAGGATAAACAGAGGGGCGCGTAGACACTGCCCGCCGGCGCCGAGAGTCTTGTATTGATCTCATACTGTCGCAATTTGGGCATCCATCCTGGAAATGGAAACTGTCGCTGGCATACAATCACATGACAGCTTTACTCGCTGTTCTCTGTGTATCCTCGGTGTTCTCTGTGGTAAGAATCTACATAACTTACTCGCACTTACTGAGAAGGAGGCAAAATGTTCGATCGTCCCGGTTTCACCACCATCTTCGGCCGCAACCTGATCGCCGAGTTGCCCAATTTCGCCCATCTGCCCTATCTGGTGGTGACTATGCCCGATCTGTGGGAGCTATTCGCGCACCATTTCGACGACAACGCAGCCGGCCCTTATCTGGTCTCGACCATCGACGGCGACGAGCTAAAAGGCGAAGTGGCGAAGCTGCCTGAATGCCGCTCGATAATCGGGCTTGGCGGCGGGCAAGCCCTGGATGTAGCCAAGTACTTCGCCTGGTCTCTGCAGCTGCCGCTCTTCCAGGTTCCCACGTCCATGTCCGTCAACGCCGCCTTCGGGCATCGAACGGGATTGCGCTTCCAGGGCAATGTCCGTTATGTCTGCTGGGCTGTGCCCGAGGCTGTCTACGTCGACTATGACGTCATCCAGAATGCGCCACCAGTGGTCAACCGCTCCGGCATCTGCGAGATCCTCTGTTATCACACCGCCCATGCCGACTGGCGCTATGCCCGCGACCGCGGCCAGGTCGAAGACAAGTGGCCCTACGACCAGGCTATGGTGGACGAAGCGCAGGCCGTAATGGCGACGGTGACGGACGCCCTGGACGATATCCGGCAAGTGAACGAAGCGGGCATCCGCGCGCTGATGACGGCCAATCGCTGGGGCGGCGCCGCTTTCCACAACTTCGGCTGGAATCCGCGCCCCATTGAAGGCGCTGATCACTTCCTCTTCTACGCGCTGGAGTATTACACCGGGGTAAAGTTCATCCACGGGCAGCCGGTCTGCCTGGGCATTTACGTCGGCTCGCTGCTGCACGATGACCGGGCGCAGGAGATGCTTGACGCGATAGTGCGCGCCGGCGTCGATATCCGCCCCCAAGCCATGGGCATCAGCTGGGACGATGTCTCGCGCGCGCTGCTGAATATGCGCCAATTCGTGCGACAAGCCGGTTTGTGGTACGGTATCTTTCATGAGGCGGAGATTGACCAGGCCTTCGCCGATCAAGTCCGCGTCAGTGTCGAAACGGCTTATGAGGGCGTGACGCTTTGACACACTTCCAAGCGGCGCCGCGAATGTCGAGGCGCCGGGTTCGCCAATGAGCTGAGGCCTTCCTATTCCGCCGCATCAGCCAACTCGATGGCCGCGGGTTTCAGCTGCGCCGCGCGGATACGCGCCAGGTCGAACTTCTGGCTGCGGTCATAGCGGTAGATGCCATTCTGCTCCTGGAGAATGTCGGTCAGCTGCGTATAGCAGTAGCCGAACATATCGACGTCGTCCAGCAATATGGCGCAAAGCTTTTCAAAGCGGTCGTAGAATTCCTCCAGATCACGCGGCCGCTCGCCGTAACCCCAGGAAACCTCGCCCTCTTTCACATCAGGATTCCACCAGATGCCGCCGAATTCGCTGACAAAGTAGGGCTGGCCATTGTACGGAATTGACCAGCGGATGTCGCCCATCACGCGCTGGGGCAGGCCCCATTGGCTCGCGTCGTTGAGGAATGGCTGGCCCTGCGCCAAGCCGGCATGGCGCGCCCGGAATGTCTCCGGGTCTTGCGTATAATCGTGGCTGTCGTAGACATCGGCGTCCGGCACGCGGTGGGAATAGCCGGAAGTATCGAGTACCGGTCGCGTGCTGTCCATGGCCTTCGTGGCCAGGTAAAGGCCGCGCGTCACATCGTCCAGGTCAGTGATCGCGTCGATCAAGGTCTGCCAGGTCTCATTCAACGGGCACCAGCCTACGATGCTGGGATGCGAATAATCGCGCTCCAGGCATTCCAGCCACTGCGTGATGTAATCGGGCCCCGGCTTTTGATGCTCCCCGCCGAGCGGGCCTTCGCCGCCGCAGCCCCAATCGCCAAATTCGCCCCAGACGATATAACCCAGGCGATCGGCATGGTAGAGGAAGCGCTCCTCGAAGACCTTCTGGTGCAGGCGCGCGCCGTTGAAGCCGGCAGCCATGCTCAGCTCGATATCCTCGATCAGCGCGGCGTCGCTGGGCGCGGTCATGATGCCATTGGGGTAATAGCCCTGATCCAGCACCAGCCGCTGGAAGACTGTTTTGCCGTTGATCTTGATCGCCTTGCCGTCAATGCTGATGCCGCGCATGCCGGCATAACTTGTCGCGCGGTCCACCACAGCGCCGTCGGCATCCACCAGCTCAATCGCCAGGTCGTACAGATGCGGCTGCCCCACGCCCCACAACTGCAGCCGCTCGTCCGGGATTGGCAGGTCCAGCCGCGGCGCCAGGTCATACTCAGCCGAGCATTCCGCCGTGACGATATGGCCGGCGGCATCGGCGAGCGTCGCCCGCAGGCGCAGGCCGGCCGCGTTGCCGCTGATGGGCTGCTCCAGGCGGATAGTCTGATTGGCCAGGTCCGGCGTGATGCGGCTGCGGCGCAAGTGCAAATCCGGCACGGGTTCAAGCCAGACGCTCTGCCAGATGCCGGTGGTGCGCACGTAGATGGCGCCTTCCGGCCCGTATACTCGCGCTTGTTTGCCCCGGGGCTGCGGCCGCTGCCCGTCATCACGGGCGCGCAGCACAATCGTAATCTCGTCCCCCGCTTCCGCCACAGCACTCAAGTCACAGCTGAAAGGCGAAAATCCGCCGCGATGCCGCCCGACCTCCTGACCGTTGACCCAGACCGTGCTGTCGTAATCGACTGCCTGGAAATGCAGCAAGACGCGTTTGCCCGCCCACTCAGACGGGATGATCGCCTCCCGCCGATACCAGACGGCGCTGTAATAGTCGTGATTGCCGATGCCGGAAAGCTCCGACTCCGGGCAGAAAGGCACGGTGATGCGACCCTTCAACTCGCGTTCGGGCAAGCCGCGGTGGATGCCGCTGTCGCCTTGATCGACTTCAAAGCCCCATTCGCCGTTCAAGCAGAGCCAGTCCTCGCGGGCAAATTGCGGGCGCGGGTATTCGCTGCGGGGGATATCGGGCATAGCCGTCTCCTTATTGGGCGTGATTCAGATCAGCTGCGAATTTCAAGCAAATTTATCACAAAGGCACAAAGGCACAAAGAACACAAAGGTTCCTTCAAAGAACCCTAATTTGTAGGGGCGAGCCTTGGCTCGCCCACTTTGAAATCTAGGTAAACGGGCGACTCACCGGGTCGCGTAGGGCGCGTAGACACCGCCCGCCGACACTGACCGTCAGTCGCCCCTACAGAAGCCTTGGTTGCAGGCTCTGGCTAAACTCTGCTGCTACTCAAACAGCGCGAAGTCTACCAGACGGGTCTGGGCGTCAGCCAGGGCTTGCTCGGGACTCTTCTCGCCGATCATCGCCGCCGACAGTTCCTCGTCCATCACCGATTCAAAGGCCGTGCTCCAATTCTCGCGCGGCGGAATGACAGCGCTCGGGACAAACTCGGCGTATTCCTGCCGATGCGGATACTCGTTGTAGACATCGCTGGTAACGACCGACGTGTTGACCGCGGAGTGACCCGTGCGCGCCCATTCGATGTTGTTGTCATTGAGGTAACGCAGGAAGGTCAAGGTCGCTTCCAGCGTCGCCGGGTCGGGTTCTTCGCCTTGCGGGATGATCCAGAATGGCGAGCCCGGCGGCAACCTGCTCATCGAAGAGGGCGCGCCTTTCAAGACGATGGCTGACCTGGCAGAGCGCGGGCATCGGATTCAGCCGGAGTCGGGTTTGGGGCGAGGCAACTTCGGGCGCGGGCAGATCATCCGCTGGGATGCCGAGGCGGTCGTGATGCACGGTGGCAGCGAGCCGCGGGCCGATGGACAGATCGCGGCCTTTTGAGATTGCGATGGCCACTGAGTTTGCAGCACAGAAGATGGAGAAGCGGCGGGACAAGCCCACCGCTCGGAAACTCTGTTAAGTTGCGACCGTTGGCAAATCAACAACTGCGAGAGCTTAGAAATTCCCAACCGCTGATAAATTGGTCGGGCTGACTACCAGTTTTGCACTTGTATGTCCGCACAAAGCGCTCAATCCAGCAGGCGTTTTGATCTTGAATGCGTCGATCTTCATAGATTGTCCCGAGGACGGCTGATGGTTCGCAGATTTCCATGGCTTCCGCCGGGGAACGCTGCTCGCTGATGGCGGCCAGCTTGCTTACCAGGTCGGCTCTGGCGTAAGCCAGTTGGTCGCGGATTGATTTCTGCTCGCTGACAAGCTGGCTGGCGATCTCTCGCTGCTGGATGCGTTCGCTTTCGATGCCGAAGTGGAGGACGGCCAGTCCGATAATCATGGCGCATTGCAGAAAAACGAGTAGGTAAAACAAGTGGGGGCGTTTCATGGTTATTGCCTTTCCGGGCTGAATGCCCTGCTTTCGGAATTTGATCTCAACAACTGTGAGAGCTTACAAACTTCCAATCTTCGACGACCTTGTTGTACTGTCGGCCGGTGCAAGTGCATGTGTACTGCTGCAGCTTGCGCTCATAGCGTTCGATCCAACAGGCGTTGTGATCTTGAATGCGCCGATCGTCATAGACAGACCAGACGCCGGAAGAAGCTGAGCAAACTTCTGGACATTCGGTCGGTTCGCGCGGCGGCGGGTCAGTAGCGCGCGGCGGCGGGTCGGTAGCGCGCGGCGGCGCGTCGGCAGGCTTATCGGTTGCCGGCACGGGTGTGTCAGTAGCCGTACTGGTCGGCACTGGCGTATGAGTCGCCAGCGTCACCGTTAGCGAAGCCCGCTCACCTTCCCACTCGTATTCCATGCCATCGCCTAAGGCATGAACCACGACTTCATAGATCCCGAAGCTGCCAGGACTTGTAAACGTGAATTGAGTGGCGGTCTGCCCCAGCACCTCATATTCCCAAGCGCGGCCCGCCATCCTCCAAGCCACGCGATAGGCGTTCGCGCCTTGAACCGAATCCCAAGCCACTACTACTTCCGATAGCCTTCGCAGATTGCCGGGCGCAGACAGTTCCTTGGGCACTGGAGTGGCGGTTGCCGTAGCAGTCGCTGTTGCAGTTGCTGTCGCGGTCGCTGTTGGCGTGTTGGTTGCCGTTGCCGTCGGAGTATCTGTAGCTGTAGGCGTTGGCGTGTCGGTCGCTGTCGGCGTGTCCGTCGCTGTCGCTGTCGGCGTATCTGTGGCCGTTGCTGTCGGTGTATCGGTCGCCGTCGCTGTCGGCGTATCCGTTGCTGTCGCAGTCGGCGTGTCAGTCGCCGTTGCAGTCGGCGTGTCCGTTGCCGTCGCAGTCGGCGTGTCCGTTGCCGTCGGCGTGACTGTTGCTGTCGCCGTTGCCGTCGGTGTGTCCGTAAAGGCTACAAAGTGCACATCGCCACTCCAGCCGCAGTGCTCCCGGTAATCTATATTCCACTTCGAGCAGTCGCCGGACACCCGCTCATTCCTATGGCATATTCGTTGCCCCGAACAGATCCCCGACCAGCCATCCCGCCGGCACTCCATCGATACATATCCCAAATCACGGTAAAGCGTCCAATATTTGCAAGGTTCAGGCGTGTCCGTTGCCGTCGCAGTCGGCGTCGGCGTATCTGTCGACAGCGAACATATCGCCGTGTGCGAAAAATCGACTGTCGCCAGATACGCAAGCTGCACATCAAAAGCAATCGCCCGGCCCAAGTAGGTCAGACCGCATTCTTCGGGAAAAAGTCGGGTGCTATACGTCCCCGCCTCGGTCTCGGAGTAGCCGAAGATCTTATGCTCCGCATCCGGGTGATCGCTAAAGCCCACCG
>CAZWCV010000066.1:0-19480 GCA_964632725.1 uncultured Anaerolineaceae bacterium | reverse complement strand
AATATCCCCTGGCGCCGGGTGGTCGACCTGAATGACCGCGCCCTGCGCAATGTCATCATCGGCTTGGGCAAACGCTTTGACGGCGTCCCGCGCCAGACCGGCTACGATATCACGGTCGCCTCGGAGATTATGGCCATCCTGGCGCTGACCACCTCGCTGGCGGATATGCGCGAGCGAATCGGTAAGATGGTCGTCGCTTACGACCGGAGCAAAAAACCCGTCACAGCCGAAGACATTCGGGCGGCCGGCGCGGCGACCGTCTTGATGAAGGACGCGATCAAGCCCAATCTGATGCAGTCGCTGGAGAATACGCCCGCCCTGGTGCACGCCGGCCCCTTCGCCAATATCGCGCACGGCAACTCCTCCATTATCGCCGACATGATCGCCATGAAATGCGGCGATTATGTCGTCACGGAGTCGGGCTTCGGCGCGGATATCGGGGCTGAGAAATTCTTCAATATCAAGTCGCGCATCAGCGGGCTCAAGCCCAACGCCGTCGTGCTGGTGACGACTATTCGCGCCCTCAAAGCGCATACCGGCAAGTACCGCATCATCCCGGGCAAACTAATCGACCCGGGGCTGAAGGAAGAAAACGTAAGCGATGTCGAAGCCGGCGCCGCCAATATGGTGCGGCATCTGGAGAATCTAAAGAAATTCGGCGTGAACCCGGTGGTGGCGATCAACGTCTTCGCCGACGACACAGCCGCTGAGATTCAGGCTGTGCGCGAGATTGCGCTGGCGGCCGGCGCTACCGGCGTGGCGATCGCGCGGCATTGGGCCGAAGGCGGCGCGGGCGCGGTCGAGTTGGCTGAGATGATCGTGACCGCCTGTGACATGCCCAACGAGTTCCGCCTGCTCTACCCGGATGACATGTCAATCAAGGACAAAATAGAAACTATCGCCACCGAAATCTATCGCGCCGACGGCGTCGACTACGCGCCTATCGCCAGCCGCAAGATCCGCCAGTACGAAAAACAGGGGCTGCGCTCGCTGCCGATCTGCATGGCCAAGACCCACCTCAGCATCAGCGACGACCCCAAACTCAAGGGCGCGCCGGACGGATTCCGCATTTCCATCACGGACATTCGCGCATCGGCCGGCGCCGGTTTCATCTACCCGCTCTGCGGCGATGTGCGGACAATGCCGGGTTTGGGACGCTCGCCGGCGGCCATGAATGTCGATATCGACGAAGACGGCAAAGTCGTGGGATTGTTCTAGAGACTCGGCAAAAACTGCGCCTGTCTGTTATCATAGATGCGATGCGGCGTGGGCGGGAAATCCCGGCGGCGGGTTAAAGAGCGCCAGGCGAGCGACAGCGTAGATTGCTGCGCTTGCGCGATGCAAGGAGAGGGCCAATTGGCGGAAGCGACACTCAAGACCTCAGCCGTTAGCAGCCACGCCTTCAGCTATCATCCGCCCGCCATCAATGGCGATTTCATCGGCAAACATATCATCTCTGTCGACCAATTCAGACGCCAAGACCTCGACATACTGTTTGACGCGGCCACGAGCATCCGCAAGCGCATCCGCACCCACGACCGCGGACTAACCGAGCTTTGCGCCGGCAAAGTGATGGCGTCGCTTTTCTTTGAAGCCAGCACCCGCACCGATATGTCCTTTCAGTCGGCCATGCGCCGATTAGGCGGCGATGTGATCGCCGTCAGCAACGGCGTGCGCTTCTCGTCCATGTACAAAGGCGAAAACCTTTCCGATACCGTGCGCGCGACCGGCTGTTACGCCGATGTGGTGGTGCTTCGGCATCCGGAAATCGGCTCGTCTTACGAAGCAGCCTATTACCTCGACCTGCTCAACCAGCGCATTGATAATCCCACGGTCGCCATCAGCGGCGGGGACGGCATCGGCGAGCACCCGACGCAGGCGCTGCTCGATATTTTCACTGTCTTCGATCAGAAGCAGTCGCTGGACAATATGACAATCACGCTGGTTGGCGATCTGCTGCACGGGCGGACAGTGCACTCGCTGGCGAAGCTCATCGCCTACTATGACGCCGCCAATGTACGGCTCTGCCTGGTATCGCCGGAGAACCTGCGTATGCCCACCGACATCACCGAGCTGGTCCGGTCGCATGGCATCAGCGTATGCGAAACGGACGATTTGGGTGAAGTCATCGCTGACACCGATGTCATCTATTGGACGCGCGTGCAAGAAGAGCGCTTCGCCGATCTGGACGCTTACGAGCGCATCAAAGACCGCTATGTGATGACCCCCAATGTGCTGGCGCAGACCAAGGCGGACGCGATTCTGCTGCATCCCCTGCCGCGCAAACACGAGATGGGCACGCGCGAAGACCACGACATCATGGACCTGGACAAGCGCGCGATTTATTTCGAGCAGATGGAAAACGGCATGTTCGTGCGCATGGCGCTGCTGGTCAAGGTGCTGCGCGGAGTGTATGTCTGATGCCGCTCATCAAGATTCAGGGCATGATCGATCCCCATACTCATTTGCGCGATCTTGACTGGCGCCATAAAGCGACCTTCGCATCCGAAACCAAAGCCGCCATCGCCGGCGGCTACTGGGCCGTATTCGATATGCCCAATACCGCCCCCTCCACCGTAAATGAGGCGTTGCTGCTGGACAAAGCGGGACAAATTGACAGCGCGGCGCACTGCGACTGGGGGCTTTACTTCGGGGCATCGCAAGCGGATAACACGGCCGAGTACGAAAGAATCGCCCGGCGCGTCTGCGGGCTGAAGATCTACAACAATTCGACCACGGGCGACCTGCTCATCGACTCCAGCGCCCTGCGCGAGCGGCACTATCGCGCCTGGACGCCCAGCAAACTAATCGCCGTGCACGCCGAAGAAGAAACCGTCGGCAATATCCTTGAGCTAGTGCGAAAGTACCGCCAGCCGACGCACTTTCTCCACATAAGCAGCGAATACGAAATCAAGCTGCTGACGCAGGCCAAAGAAGACGGCTTGCCGGTGACCGTCGGCGTCTGCCCGCATCACCTGTTTTTGTCGGAAGACGACTTGCCGACATTGGGCGCCTATGGCATGATGAAACCGGAATTGAAGCGCAAGTCGGATCAGCGGGCGCTTTGGCGTGCGATTCGCCTGGGCGTGGTCGACATCATCGAGAGCGATCACGCGCCGCATACCATCGCCGAGAAAGAATCAGACTCGCCCCCTTTCGGCGTGCCGGGCCTGGAGACCACGCTGCCCTTGATGCTGCAAGCGGCGCGGAACGGCCGCCTGCCTTTGCAGCAAGCCTGCGATATGCTCTCGCTCAACGTGCAGCGCATCTGGCGCCTGACTCCCTTGCCCAAAACTTATACCCTGGTTGACACCGACGCGAGCTTTGTCATCAACCGCGCGACGCTCGTCAGCAAATGCGGCTGGTCGCCCTTTGAGGGCATGCGCGTAACCGGCAAGGTGCGCGAAGTTTGGATACGCGGGCACAAAGTCTACGATGGCGAATCGGTGCTAAGCCCGCCGGGATTCGGTCGCGATCTCTTCGGATTGGTGGCATGAAAACGGGAGCGACCGGACGCGGACTGCGCGTAATCTCCTCCGCATACAACTTCTGGAATCGCCTGCTGTTCTTCCGCTTGTCGCCACAACGCGCTCACGACTCCGCCATTGGGCTGCTCCGTGTCCTTGAGCGATCCAGTACGTCCGTGGCTGTCGCGAGACTTCTGCGCCGCCATACTGCTTGCTCTGCCAGTGTCGAGGTCGGCGGCGCGCGCCTGTCCGGTCGCCTGATATTGGCCGCTGGCCTGGTCAAGGGCGATGGCTTCGCGGACGAAACCGACGCGCTGAGCGCGGTCAATGCCGGGCGTAATATCATGCCGGGCTGGCGACTCATGCCGGCTCTGGCGGGGCCGGTCGAGTTCGGCTCCTTTACCCGCTATCCGCGCCTGGGCAACGCAGGCAGAGTGATCTGGCGCGAGGCAGCGTCGCAGTCGACGCAGAATCGTGTGGGTTTGCGCAATCCGGGCGCCCGCGCCGCCGCGCGCTTCCTCGGCGAACGGCGCCGACAGCTTCCGGCGGAATTCGGCATCAATATCGCCGTCTCGCCGGGCGTCAGCGATATCGACCGGCAAGAACGCGACCTGGTCGAAAGCCTCGAGTTCTTTCTCGACGCCGATGTCCACCCAACCTGGTTCACGCTGAACTTGAGTTGCCCCAACACCGAAGACGACCCGCAAGGCTTCCAGCTGGAGAGCGAGACGCGCCGGCTCTGCAACGCACTGATCGCGCGCCAGCGGCAGCGACAACTGGATATCCCGCTCTGGGTGAAGATCAGCCCCGGCCTGGACGCGGAACAATACCGCGTATTGCTGCGCGTCTGCCATGACGTCGGCGTCAAAGCCGTTGTCGCCACCAACACAGTCGCCCGCCCCAGCCCGGATGACGCCGATGCTGTCGCCGGGGTCGGCGGCGGCGAGCTCTTTCCCGCTGCGCTGGATGCCGTTCGACAGTTGCTGGCCGAGAGACGCCGCGAGGCCTATGACCTTGACATCATCGCCTGCGGAGGGATTTTGGACGGCGCCAGCGTTGACGAATATCGCGCGCTCGGCGTCAAGGCCGGGCAATATTGGTCGGCGTTGGTTTACCGCGGTCCGCTGGCCGCCGCCATCATAGAAAGCGAGCTTGCCCGGCATGAGCATGAATACGAAGCAGTCCGTCGCGAAAGCCTTGCTTGATATCGGCGCCTTCGGCATTTCGCCCGCTGCGCCCATCACCTTCAAATCCGGCATCCGCTCGCCGGTCTATGTCGACAATCGCGCGTTGATTTATCAACCGGCCGCCTGGCATGTGATCGTCGAGGGCTTCCGGGCGCTGATAGACGCGGCCGTCCTCGACTTCGACGTCATCGCCGGGGTGGCTGTCGGCGGCGTGCCGCATAGCTCGGCGCTGGCGTATGTGTCGCAACAGCCGTCGGTATTCGTGCGCAAAGATAACAAGGCGCACGGTAAAGGCCAGCGAATTGAAGGCGGCGCTGTGCGCGGCAAGCGCCTACTGCTGATCGAGGACCTGATCACCACCGGGGGCAGCAGCCTTTCCGCTGTTCGCGCGCTTCGAGACGCCGGCGCGCTGGTCACGGATGTCGCGGCTATCATCAGCTACGGCTTCGACGCCGCCGCAAAGGCATTCGACAGCGCCGGGCTGCAATTGCACACGCTAACGGACTTCGCCACTGTGCTGGACTTGGCTCAAGAGCGTGGCGCGCTGGACGCGGCGCAGGTCGCCGTCGTGCGCCGCTGGTGCGCCGATCCATATAACTGGGAACATGAGGCCTCATGAACGCCATCGGCAAATATGACGCGCGCGCGCAGGCGATCAACTCGCTGGTCTGCGTCGGGCTCGACAGTGACCTGGAGAAATTGCCGAGTTCGTTCCACCGCCAGAAATCTCCCCAGCTGGCTTTCAACCGGCACATCATTGACGCCACCGCCGAATACACCGCCGCCTTCAAATTCAACGTGGCCTTTTACGAGGCTGCGGGCGCCGTCGGCTGGCGGCAACTGGCGGAATCGTTGGACTATCTGCGGGGGCGTCATCCTGACATCCTGACCATCAGCGACGCCAAACGCTCCGATATCGGCAATACCAGCGCGGCCTACGCGCGCGCCATTTTTGACGAGCTGGGCTTCGACGCAGTCACGCTGAACCCCTACCTCGGTCGCGATGCTTTGCAACCCTTCCTCGATTACAAAGACAAGGGCTGCATCATCCTCTGTCGCACCTCCAATCCCGGCTCGGCGGATATCCAGAATCTCGACGTAGGCGGCCGTCCCCTGTGGCAGCACGTGGCTGCGACAGTGGCGAGAGAATGGAATGCTAAAAGCAATTGCATGCTGGTCGCGTCCGCCACCAATCCAGCGGAAATGGCGGTGATTCGCGCCATCGCCGGCGAGATGACCTTGCTCGCGCCCGGCATCGGCGCGCAAGGCGGCGAGGTCAAGGCTGTGCTGCGCGCCGGACTTAATAGTACCGGGCGCGGACTCATCATCAATTCATCGCGGGGCGTTATTTTCGCGGAAGACCCCGCCGCAGCTGCCGCCGAGCTCCGAGATGCCATCAATGTCCATCGAGCGTGAACGCTCACCGGCTAATCGCTGGCTTATCCGCCGATCATTGAGTGGAAAACCGGCTGCGCTAGCATGAGAAGCGAGTGAAAGGCTGATTCGCAAGCCGAATGCGCCCATGACCGATATGCCCGCTCACACACGCCGCTTCGAGATGACGAGTACGATTCCCGCCACCCTCGGCGCGGTCCTGCGATTCCATGAAGATCCACGCGCCTTGGCTCGCCTGACGCCGCCGCCCATCGTCATGCGCCTGCATCGCGACGATCGCCGCTCGCTGTCGGAGGGCGAAATCGAGTTTACGCTGTGGTTCGGACCAATCCCGATCCGCTGGCTGGCGCGGCATGAGCCGGGTCCGACGCCCCACTCTTTCGCCGACAGGCAAGTCAAGGGGCCGCTGGCCTACTGGCGTCATGAGCATATATTCAGGGAAGCGGCGGACGGCGTCCAACTGACCGACCGCATCACGCTGGCGCATCGAGGCGGGCTACCGGGCGTCATGACTCGGCTGGCCTTTGACGGGCTGCCGCTGCGCATCTTGTTCGCCTACCGGCATTGGCGTACGCGCCGCGTTTTGACTCGTGGCTGAGACAGTGGCGCTAGGGCTTGGACATCATCAGCAGCGACAGACTGCCCTTCTGCGCCACGGCGCCGTCTTGCTTGAGAATGCGAATATCCAGCACGACCACGCCCCCGCCCAGCCGGCGCGCCGCTTTGGCCTCGGCGACTTTCAGTTCGGCATGGATGGTATCGCCGATGTAGACCGGAGCGCTGAATTTCATCTCCAGGCCGCGGAATCCCAGCACCGTCCGCTCCAGGATGCCCAGTTGATACGCCTGCCCGACGGCGTAGCTGATGGTCAGCATGCCGTGAGCGACGCGTTGGCCCATGAAAGAGTCGCGGCTGTACTCGGCGTCCGTGTGCATGGGGTTGTAGTCGCCGGTCAGCGCGGCGAAACCCACCAGGTCGGCATCGGTAATGGTGCGGCCGCGCGTGCGCATGGTCGCGCCGATTTCAAATTCTTCAAAGTAAAGACCGCGCGGTCCGTCAGATTCCATTTTCATTAGCAGTCCTCGGGGCCTTCTGGCGCGCGACCCGGTCGATAGCATCTACATCACTACCGTTTGACGGGCGACCCAAGGGTCGCCCCTACAGATTTCGAGCGGAGACAGGCGGCCAAATGGCGCGCCCGTTCACGCGTCGCTACATGGGCGGGAAGGCGCTGCCGATCAGCGGCGCGATCACCAGCGAGACGATGGCCAGCAACTTCAGCAAGATATTCAATGAGGGGCCCGATGTGTCCTTGAAGGGGTCGCCGACGGTATCGCCGACCACCGCCGCCTTGTGCGCGTCGGAACCTTTGCCGCCGAAATTTCCGGCTTCGATATTCTTCTTGGCGTTGTCCCAGGCTCCGCCCGCATTCGCCATCATCACCGCCAGCATAAAGGCGGAGACCAGCGAGCCGAGCAGCACGCCCACCAGCGAAATCGGCGCGACAAATTCGCCGATCACATTGCCATTACCGATGACCGCCAGCAGCGCCATGCCCACCGGCACGCCCACAGCGATAATCCCGGGCAGCAGCATCTGCCGGATGGCGCTGTCGGTGCTAATGGCCACGCAGCGCTCGTAATCCGGCTCCTGCTCGCCTTCCATAATGCCCTTGATCTCGCGGAACTGCCGGCGCACTTCTTCGACAATCTGCTGGGCGGCATCGCCCACGGCCACCATCGTCAGCGCGCTGAATACGTAGGGCAGCAAGCCGCCGATGAACAAGCCGGTGACAAATTGCGGGTTCAGCAGCAGGCGCGCCGGGTCAGTCGCCGCGCCCAGGGCTGTACTGCCGCCGGCCGTCAGCGCGGTGATAAAGGCGGCCGTCAGCGCCAACGCGGTCATGGCCGCCGAGCCGATGGCGAAGCCTTTGCCGGTGGCCGCGGTGGTATTGCCCAGGCTGTCCAGGGCATCGGTGCGGTCGCGCACTTCCTCGGGCAGATCCGACATTTCGGCGATGCCGCCGGCATTATCCGCCACCGGACCGTAAGCGTCAGTCGCCAGCGTGATGCCCAGGGTCGAGAGCATGCCAACCGCCGCTACCGCCACGCCGTAGAGGCCGGCTTGCGAGGTCGCCAGGAGAGTGACGACCACGACGACGATAACTGGCGCGAGCGTGCTCATCATGCCCAGGGCCAGACCGCGGATCACCACGATGCCGGCGCCGCCTTCCGCCGAAGCCGACAGCGCTTTGGTCGGCCCGTAGGTATCGGCGGTGAAGTATTCGGTGAAATAGCCGATCAAGACGCCGCCGATTAGACCGCTCAAAGTCGCGATAATGATGCCGGCATTCATATCGCCGAAGGGCAAGCTCAAGCCCAGCACGATGACGACGATCCCGATCATGACCGAGGCGCTGTAGATGCCGGTGCGTATGCTGCCCAGCAGCCGCTCCTGATCGGCGCCTTCTTCGGTCTTGACCAGGAAGCTGGCGATGATGCTGATAATCAAGCCTGCCGCCGCCACCAGCAGCGGAAATACCTGCGCCGCCAGCAGCCCCTCGCCCGCGAATGCGCCGACGGTGGTGGCCAGCGATATCGCCGCGATAATCGAACTGGCGTAACTCTCGAAGAGATCCGGGTTGCGCGGGTCATCTTCCGGGATGCCGGCTTCGGTTTTGCCGACCAGGTCCGCGCCGACATCAGCCGCTTTGGTGTAGATGCCGCCGCCGACGCGCGCGAAGATGGCGATAGAGGTGCCGCCGAAGCCGAAGCCGGCCAGCGCCGACGCCGCCTGCGCCGCATCGCCCAGTTGATTGACGAAAACGATGAAGAGCAGGCTGATGCCCAGCAGCGCCAGCGATACCACCATGGTGCTCATGACGGTGCCGCTGGCGAAGGCGACTCGCAGGCCCTGATTCAAGCTCTGCGAGGCCGCTTGGGCCGTACGCACATTGGCTCGCACCGCGATGTACATGCCAATATAACCTGACAAGCCCGATGCCAGCGCGCCAAATACAAAAGCGACCGCCGTCAATATGGACATGCCGGAGCCGGGTACCTGGCTTAATATCACCAGCGCAATCGCGACGATGATGACCAGGATGGTCACCGCGCGGTACTCGCGGCTGAGGAAAGCTTGCGCGCCTCGCTGTATGGCCGCGGCGATCTGCCGCATTCGTTCCGTGCCCTCGTCTTGCGACAGCACGAAGCTGCGCTGATAGAGCGCGAAGAGCAGGCCGATGGCGGCCGCTACGATTGCCAGAGTTACCGTTGTATTCAGATCAATCATGGAGTCTCCCTTTCCAACTGCCGCGCCGATCTTCATCCGCGCGATAAACGCGGGCGGCACGCGCCCCCGCCCGTTCACGCGTCTATCAGTCTGTCTCTTGTTCGGCTGAGATTTACCAAAAAAAAGATGGTAGCGGAAAAGGGGAATAGTTCAAGCGCGGACTCGCCAAATCTCTGGCCGCGCCAAGGTCGGAAGCTGTAGGGGCGACTTGTCAAGTCGCCCGCAAAGTGATCGGGCTGCAACGACGGGCGACCAAATTGGTCGCCACCGCATTTCGACATTGTTGCAAGTTCGCCTCTGTATGTGAGCCAGGTTCTGACTTGCAAGCAACTGAGGCGCATACTACAGGCGGCAGATTCCCCTATAATAGGAAAGCGGCAGTCGCATCCGAGCGGCACTTGCACGACAGGCAAAACGCAATGCCAGCATCAAAGCAAACCGGCGCTCAAGGCGAAGCCATAGCCCGGCGTTACCTGCGCCGGCAGGGATATCAGATCATCGACAGCAATTGGTCGAGCATATATGGCGAGCTGGATATTGTCGCCGAGCGCGACGAGGCGCTGGTATTCGTCGAGGTGAAGACTCGCCGCGCCGCCAACACCGAAAGCGCGTTGGAGGGCATCACCGCCGCCAAGCGGGAACGCATGCTCAAAGCGGTCTATCAATACTTGCATGAAAACGAGCTCGACCCCGACACAGCGTGGCGGATTGACGTCATCGCCGTTGCGCTGGACGGCAAAGGGCCGCCAAAACTGGATCACGTGGAGGACGCATTTGACTGGTGAAGGACAGCCGCTGATCATCGTGCTCGGCCCCACCGGCGTCGGCAAAACCAGCCTGGCCATCGAGCTGGCCGGGGAGCTGGAGGGAGAGATCATCGGCGCTGACAGCCGCCAGATTTACCGGCACATGGATATCGGCACGGCCAAACCGACCGCCGCCCAGCAAGCGCTGGTCCCGCATCATCTGATCGACATTGTGGCGCCCGACTACAACCTTGGCCTGGCCGAATACCAGGACGCCGCCTGCCGCTGCATTGACGCGGCGCATCAACGAGGCGCGCTGCCATTTCTCGTGGGCGGCAGCGGACAATATATCAGCGCGGTCGAAGAAGGCTGGTCGATTCCGCGCGTCGCGCCAAATCAAGAAATACGCGCCGAGCTGGAGGCTTATGTCGCCAGGCATTCGCCGGCGGCCCTGCACGAGCGACTGCGGCAGGTCGACCTGACTTCCGCCGAACGCATCCACCCCAACAATGTTCGCCGCGTGATCCGCGCCCTGGAAGTCCATACCGTTTCGGGCAGGCCCATCAGCGAATTGCAGCGCAAGCGGCCGCCGCCCTGGCGCATCTACAGAATCGGGCTCACGCTGCCGCGCTCGATTCTATATCCGCGCGTCGACCGGCGCGTCGATGACATGATCGCCGCCGGCTTGGTGGAAGAGGTGCGGCGGCTGTTGGACATGGGTTACGACCGCAGCTTGCCCTCCATGAGCGGACTGGGTTACCTGGAAATCGCCGGCCATCTGCTCGACGGCGCGCCGCTGGAGCACGCCATTGAGCGCACGAAATTCAGCACGCACGAATTTATCCGCGGGCAAGATGTCTGGTTCCGCGGGCATGACAACGGCATTCTGTGGCATAATGTGGAAGATTTGGATGCGAGCGCGCTGACGCAAACGCTGCGAGACTGGCTGGCGCGAGACAGCGCGATTACAACTACCAAGACTGCGGACTGGCACAGCCAAGATGAACGCTAGCGAACTCACGCACTTGAACAACGACGGACATGCCGAAATGGTGGATGTCGGCGCCAAAGCCGCGACCCAGCGTCTGGCTCGCGCCGGCGCAAGGGTCGTCATGCGGGCCGACACGCTGCGTCTGATACGCGAGGGCGACATCAAGAAAGGCGATGTACTGGGGACTGCGCGCATCGCCGGCATCATGGCGGCCAAACGAACAGCCGAGCTCATCCCGCTATGTCATCCCCTGCCCATCAGCAAGATTTCGCTGGACCTGCGCCTCGACGCGGCGGCCAAAGCCGTCGAGATTGAGGCGACAGTCAAGACCACCGCCCAGACCGGCGTGGAGATGGAAGCGCTAACCGCCGTGTCGGTGGCTGCGCTGACCATTTACGACATGGCCAAAGCCGTCGACCGCGCCATGCGCATCTCCGATATTCGCCTGCTGGAAAAACGCGGCGGCGCCCGCGGCGATTACCAGGCGGAGGAATGAGGGACGCCATGCGCATCACCGTGCTCTTCTTCGCCACGCTGCGCGATATCGTCGGCGCGCGTGAACTCACTCTGGATCTGGACGACGGCGTCACTACTGTCGAGCAGCTGCGCGCGGAGATTACGGCTCGCTATCCCGCCGCGGCTGACAACCTGAAAGTGGCGCTGGCCGCCATTGACGAAGAATTCGCCTTCGACCAGGACTGTTTCGCCGATGGCGCTGAAGTGGCGTTTTTCCCGCCAGTCAGCGGTGGCGCGAGCTCCGTGCGACCGGAGATATTCCGCTTGCCCAGCGAACCTATCGACCACGACGAAATCATCGCCGCCATCACCACTCGGCGCACCGGCGCGGTCTGCATGTTCACGGGCACGGTGCGCGGCGCAACGACCAAAGACGGCCATCTGCCCGCTACCGACTACCTGGAATACGAAGCTTACGAACCGATGGCGCTGGCCAAGATGAAGCAGGTGGCGGATGAAATCAGGCAGCGCTGGGACAAAGTCGAGGGCATCGCTGTCATCCAGCGCATCGGTCGATTGCAGGTTGGCGACAATACCGTACTCTGCGCCTGCTCGTCGCCCCATCGCGATGACGGCTGTTTCGAAGCCGCCCGCTATGGCATCGACCGCTTGAAAGAGATCGTGCCGGTTTGGAAAAAAGAAGTCGGCGAATCGGGCGAAACCTGGATCGAAGGCGACTACCGTCCCGATTCCGGCGACGCGCAAAAGCGCCGGACTACAGAGTCTTTCCAGTAGCCGCGTTTACGACAGCAGGAGTCCAATGAGCGAGTCGACGGACGCAGGTGGCAAATTCGCGCAGATCCTGGGCATAAACTTCAAGGATCCCGAGCTCTTGACTCAGGCGCTCACCCACAGTTCTTTCGTCAACGAATACGAGGGTGATGCCGTCGTCCGCGACAATGAACGGCTTGAGTTTCTCGGCGATGCCGTCATCGACATCATAGTCGCCGATATGTTGTTTCGCCGCTTCCCCGACGCCAGCGAAGGCCAGCTGACGCAATTGCGCGCGGCGCTGGTTCGGACCGAGTCGCTGGCGCAGATCGGCGCGCGTTTCCGCCTGGGCGAATTTCTGCGAATCGGTCATGGCGAGGAAATCAGCGGTGGCCGCACGCGGCTGACAATTCTCTGCCGCGGCTTTGAAGCGGTCGTCGGCGCTATATTTGTTGATCGCGGTCTGGAGGCTGTGGTCGAGCTGGTGTCGCCGCCCATGCGCGAGCTGCTGGACGAAACCGTCGCCAACCGGCTGCACCTTGACGCCCGCAGCCAATTGCAGGAACTCGCTCAAGGCCGCCTGAACATCTTGCCGACTTATGAAGTGGTCGGTACGGCCGGGCCCGAGCATGACAAGGAGTTTCGCGTCGAGGTGGCGCTGGGCGACAGCGTCATCGCCAGGGGCAGTGGGCGCAGCAAACGCTCGGCAGCCCAGGCAGCCGCCCACGCCGCGTTAGATCGGTTAGATGCCGAGGGTCTCCCCGATTCATTCACCGGCGGCGGCTCTTAAGTTTAGAAGCGCCGCCGTTTGAAACAAGTCTCGCAGATCCGATACCGATGCCGCGACGGCAGCAGGGCGCCACAAGCGCGGCAGCGGCGCGCTGTATTCAGCCTGCGCAGCAAGGCCTCGTCGATCGACAGCGACCACTCGCGCCGCTCTTCCCGCACTTGCGCGTGCGCTTCACAGAACTGCGCGAATTCCCGCCGCCGCGACAGCCACAAGTAGATGTCGGCGCAGGCGATTGACGCTTCGGTGGCGTCCAGATCGCCGCCGTCTTGAATCGGGGACGGCGCGTTCGGCGGCAAGGGAATCTGATAATCCTCCAGGATCATATACGCGCAATCTTGCCAATACGCCCGCGTGGCTTTGCGCGTCGGGGCATTGACCAACTGCAGCGCGCTGGCAAGCCCCAGCCTTTGAATCTCGTCGTCGCTGAGCAACTTCGCCAGCTCTATTCGCTCGTCCATGTCCGCCGTTGTGATGACCGCTCGCAACGCTTCGGGAATCGACTTGAGCTCGGCCCACTGCGTCAGCTGCTCAGCCAGGTTGCCCGGAATCAGTTCCAGGTCATCCACTGTGGGCGCAACGCGCGCGAAGGTCAGCTCGGCCGGTTCCTGCGCGTAGAGATCGCGAATGACATCCAGGTCGGGCTTGGTCATGGCGGCGATCAAGCCGGTGGTCGACATGCCGTAGCGTCCGGCTCGCCCGCCGATCTGATGCACTTCGCTGGGGTAAAGCCGGCGGTCATTCTTGCCGTCGAATTTCTCCACATCGTAGAAACAGACCACATCCGCCGGCAGGTTCAAACCCATGCCCACCGCATCGGTCGCGATGCAGATCTCGGTCTCGCCAGCGGCGAAGCGATCGGCCTGCCGCCGCCGCACCTCGGGCGGCAAGCTGCCGTAGACCACTGACACCGCCCGGCCCAGCCGCTCGAGTTTCATCTTCAGGTCGAGCACCGCGCGCCGCGAGAAAGCCACCAATATCGTCGAATCCGGCAGCGTCTCCAAGGTGAAATGGCGCTCGGCCACGGCGATGGGCGCCAGCCGCTCGTGCTTGACCAGCTCGCAGGGGATCTCGGCGGCGTCGGCCAGCACCTCGATGAGGCGGCGGGCGGTGGGCGGCCCGATAATATGCATCTCCGGCGCGGCTGACTCCATCAGCGCGCGCGTCCAGGCCCAGCCGCGGTCGGCGTCGGCCAGCATCTGCGCTTCGTCAACGATGACGCAAGCGCCGCTTTCGTTCGCGTTGAACATCTCGATAGTCGCCGCCGTGATGCGCGCGCCTTCGACCGGGATGTATTCCTCGCCGGTCAAGAGGCTACAGGCGACGCCTTCGCCGTTGAGCCGGTCGAAAATCTCATAAGCCAGCAGGCGCAGCGGCGCCAGATACCAGCCGGAGCCGGCTTGCTTCAGCGCCTCCAGCGCGTCATGCGTCTTGCCGCTGTTGGGCTCGCCGATATGCAAGACCAATTGCTGATGCTCGCGCCAGGCGTTGCGCCACTTGGGAAAGGCGTCTATCAGTCGGTTGCGCAGCTTCTTCCTGGCTTCCTGCCGCCGGCGCCGCAGTGACCGACCGCCGCGCTTGCGTTTGCTCTTGCCTTCGAGCTTGTCGTCGGTCCTGGCGTCCAGCATCCCCTTGAATTCCGCGTAAGTCTCCGGCAGCTTCCACCAGCCGCGCACATCGCGCCAGGTCATGTTTTTCGCCGGAATGCCCGCTTCGGCCAATTGGCTTTTCAGACGGCGCGCATTCACGCCCAGCGCGGCGCTCAATTCATCCGGCCGCAAGCGCTCATAGCCGGCGATCATCTCGCCAAGATCCGGATCGGCGGCCGTGGGCTTGAAGCTGTACACCGGAAAACGCAGCTTGCCGCGTGGATCAAGAAAGCTGTCCAGCGCCAGCTCGGCCGCCGCGTGGCGCAGGGTGGCCGCGTTGACACCGGCCATCCGCGCTGCCTGTTTGAGTGTGTAGCTGCGCGAGCAGACCCGCTTTTCTACCGGATCACTGTCCTTCTCGCGCCCGGCGTTCTCCCGCAGCTGATCGCCGCAAAGCTCCAGCGCGCTCAGCCAGGCTTCGGCATCCTCGCCAGCGCGCAACTCGCGGTCGTCGACCGTCATTTCAATTGTTCTGTTCAAGGTATTGCTCCCGCGCCGCCCAGGCGCTTAGTCGCCCGCGCGGTCACCAGCGATAGGGTGGTTCGTTCAAAATATCGCGACTGATGTCGCCGCTCGTTTCCCGCCTGCTCGCGGAATCTGCAAACATGGACGTCTGCTCAAGCGAGTCGATGGCGTAATGCTGCAGAATCCGCTCGACCAGCGGGGTCTTGCGTCGCGCCTTCACGCTGATCTCGGCCGCAAAGCGAGCCGGGTGTTTCTGACCCTTTTGTCGGTTACACGCTGGGCAGGCGACCGCCAGATTCCCGGCGGTATTTGCGCCGCGCTGCTTCAGGCTGATGATGTGGTCCAACTCAAAAGCGGCGTTGACCAGCCCTTCGCCGCACCATTCACACAGCCCGCCCGATTCCAGAACGCGATGGCGAAGATCCGCCGCGCTGAGCCGCCCCCGGACCCGCGCCAGTCTGGCCCGCGCGTTCAAAGCTGAAGCATACTGTTTCAGCGCGGCGCTATCAAGATGGTCCTGGTACTTCATGCGGGCGTTTCGTCCTGAGGGTTATCCAGCCTAAAGCCATGGCCCCGCACCGTCACGATGTATTGATGCTCGCTGTCAATCTCGGCCAGTCGGTCGCGCAGGCGCCGCACCAAGGCGTCGATCGCCTGCTCGCTGACACCCAGGCCCATGGCGTCCGGCCAGACGGCGTCCATGACGTCGCTGCGGCTGCAGACCCCGCCCTGGCTGGCGAAGAGGATCTCCAGCAAGCGATATTGCGGCAAGCTCAAGGGCGGGTCCAGCGCTTCGTCGCCGATGACGACTTCCCGCGATTCAGGATCGAGACGCATGCGCAAACCCGTCATGGCGCCTGAGGGTATAACATCGGGCAGCACGCGGGTGGTCGCGGGAGCGGTCGCGCCCGAGCCGACGAAGCGCAGGCGAATGTCTTTGGCGATGCGGATTTCATCGCCGTCCTCCAGTTGACGCATCCCGGTCAAGCGATAGCCATTGACCCAGGTGCCGTTCTTGCTGCGCATATCCTCAATGACGCAAGCGCCGCTTTCCATCATAATTCTCGCATGCTGCCGGGAAATCTGCCGCACAGGTATAACGATGTCGCAGCCATCGTCCCGGCCCAAAACCATTTCCGGGCGGTCGATTACCCAGTGCGGGTTCGACAAGGAACCGTCCATCCAAACCATGACCGGGAATTCATCGCTTGTTTGGGACATGATAACGTCTCGCCTTCACCGTTTGCCAAGTCCACGCTCTGAATACAATTCGTTTCAATTATACAGCAATTTCAAGTTCGCCACGAACGCGCATTGTTGCGCCTTGCGCCTGACGCTATAATCGCGCCTGGCAATTCCAGGGCTAACAAGGAGCGTCACTTGGCAGTTTTTCGCCGCGGACTTTCCAAAACGCGACAGTCTTTCTTCGGCCGCATCTCGCAGATGCTGGGCAATACGGAGATCGACGACGATACCTGGGAGGACATGGAAACCCTGCTAATCCAGGCTGACGTCGGCTTTGACACCACCGTCAAAGTGATCGACGCCCTGCGAGACCGCGTGCGCAGCGAAGGCATGACCAAGACCAGCCAGCTGCAAAGCGCGCTCAAGGAGACCTTGGCCGGGCTGCTGGAATTTCCGCCGGCGCTGGACATATCAGGCCGTGAGCTGTCGATCATTCTCGTGGTCGGCGTCAACGGCTCGGGCAAGACAACCTCGATCGCCAAGCTGGCGCATCGGCTGCAAAACTTGTCGCGCCGCAAGGTGATGATCGCCGCCGGCGACACTTTCCGCGCGGCCGCTATCGAACAGCTGCAGACCTGGGGCGAGCGCGTCGATGTGCCCGTCATCGCCAATCGTCCCGGCTCGGACCCGGGCGCGGTGGTTTACGACGCGACGGTCGCGGCCAAGTCGCGCGGCTACGAGGTGCTGCTGATAGACACTGCCGGACGGCTGCAAAACAACTACAATCTCATGCGCGAGCTCACAAAGATCAGCGAAGTTTCCGGCAAAGTCGTGCCCGACGCGCCGCATGAAGTCCTGCTGGTGCTGGACGGCACCACCGGCCAGAACGCCATTGAGCAAGCCAAAAGCTTCCAGGAATCGTCGGGCGTCACCGGCGTCATCGTCACCAAACTCGACAGCACGGCCAAAGGCGGCATGGTCTTTTCCATCTTCCATGACTTGCGCCTGCCCGTCCATTATCTGGGATTGGGCGAAGGGGTGGACGACCTGGTGCTCTTCACGCCGGAGTTTTTCGTCGAGAGCCTCTTTGACGATGACGAGACAGGTTGAGCGCGTCCTTGATTATCACCAGCGAGCAGAACAGTAAAATCAAGCTGGTCCATCGCCTGCGCGGCAAACGCGGGCGCGCCAGGGCCCAGCGCTTTCTTATTGACTACCAGCGCGACTTGCAGCGCGCGCTGGACTGCGGCTACGCCATCGACTATCTGCTGCATTGCCCCGAAATCGCCGCCGCGCCAACTTTGGACGCGGTCGAGATTTATCAAGTCACGCCGCAGCTGATGCAACGCGTCAGCTACCGCGATAATCCCGCCGGCTTGGTGGCGGTCATGCACAGTCGGCCCGCCAAAGGACTCGCTGATCTTGGCGATGCTGCGCTTGAATCCATCGCTGTCCTGGTCAAGCTCAGCGTGCCGGGCAATGTCGGCGCCCTGCTGCGTACGGCGGACGCCGCCGGCATCGACGCGGTCATACTGGTCGACAGCGCTCTCGACCTCTATAATCCCAATGTCATTCGCAGCAGTACCGGCGCTTGCTTCAGCGACAATGTGTATGAGCTGAGCAGCGGCGAAGCAGTCTGCTACTTGCGGCAGAATGGCTTCCAGATAGTCGCCGCCGCTGTCGACGGCGCCACAAGTTTATTCGAGTTGGATCTCCGCGGCAAAACAGCCATCGTTCTGGGCTCGGAGGACCGCGGGCTGCCCGAGACCTGGCTGGCGCGAGCCGACCAGCTGGCGCGCATACCGATGGCCGGCGCAGTATCCGACTCGCTCAACGTATCGGTCAGCGGCGCCATTCTCATGTACGAGCGCTACCGACAGCAAAACGCTGCCCGCCACAACTAGAAAGGTGAAGCCGGGCGATTGCCCGCGCCAGTTATGGACAATATCATCAGCCAGCTGAGCGAGTTCAAGCGGCAAATCGACGAGTTGATGGCGCGCATCGACATCGCCGGTAAACAGCAGATCATCGAGGCGCTCGAGACCAACGCCAGCGAGAGCGACTTCTGGAACAATCCCGAGGCCGCGCAGAAGACCATGCAGCGACTATCCAAGCTGCGGTCGGTCGTGAACCGCTGGGAAATCTTGGCCAGCCGCATCGCCGACGCCATCGAACTGGCCGAGATCGCCGATGCCGATATGCAGGCCGATCTGGAATCGGAAACCGAAGCGCTGAGCGAAATCGTCGAGACCATGTCCCTGCAAGCGATGCTGGCGGGCGACTATGACAGCGAAGACGCCATCTTCGCCATCCACGCCGGCGCCGGCGGCGTCGACGCGCAGGACTGGGCGGAAATGCTCGAGCGCATGTACCTGCGCTGGATGGAGCAGAATGGCTACCAGGCTGAGATTCTCGACCGCAGCAACGGCGACGAAGCCGGCCTAAAAAGCGTGACGGTCAGCGTCAAGGGCGAATACGCCTTTGGTTACCTGCAGAGCGAAGAGGGTGTGCATCGCCTGGTCAGGCTCAGCCCCTTCGACAGCGCCAATCGCCGGCATACCTCTTTCGCCAAGGTGGAGTTGTGGCCGGATATACAAAGCGATATCGAAATCGAAGTCGAAGACCGCGACATCCGCGTCGACACCTATCGCGCCAGCGGCGCCGGCGGCCAGCACGTGCAGAAGAACGACACCGCCGTGCGCATAACGCACCTGCCCACCGGCACGGTCGTGCAATGCCAGAACCAGCGCAGCCAGGCGCAAAACCGCGACCGCGCCATGCAGATCCTCAAGGCGCGGCTCTTCGAGATGGAGCGCGAGCGGCAGGAAGCGGAAATGGCTGAGCTGAAAGGTGAAAATGTCGACGCCGGCTGGGGCAATCAGATCCGCTCCTACGTCCTGCACCCCTACCAGATGGTCAAAGACCATCGCACCAGCGTCGAAATCGGCAATACCGCGGCCGTGCTCGACGGCCGCCTGGGCGACTTCATCGAAGCCTACCTGCGCCACAAGGTCAGCGGATAACTTGGGCTGACAAAATGCAACCGACGAATTCTCTGCAGGTTGATTCACCACAGAGGCACAGAAGTAA
>CAZWCV010000065.1:0-19481 GCA_964632725.1 uncultured Anaerolineaceae bacterium | reverse complement strand
ATCGAAACGCTGTAGGGGCGAGCCTTGGCTCGCCCGCTCTCGAATAGACTTCCTTCTGATTTTCGCATGACTAAATTGGTTCTACTTCTGGAATAACGTGACGATAAATCTATTCGCCCGGCCAGTGATTTGGATTATCAGCCAGCCTGTTATACGTATGAATACCTTCGCGCTGACCAGTACAGGTAGAAACCATCATGAGCAAACACACTCCCCACCCCCTGCCGCCGTAGATACTCTATCTATACTGATGCGCAATCGGCCGGCAAACGCTGGCCGGCGCGCTCTTCGACTGGCGGAGCTAAAACTTCTGCGCCGCGAAAGGCGAGTTCGCCCAGTCCGTGTGCTCGTAGCCCGGCTCGCCGTGGCCGCCAACCGTATTCCAGGGCAGCGCCCGCTCTTTCATCCAGTCGATCCTGGACGCGTACGCATACCCAATCCGCTCCATCAACTCAATCTCGGCCAGCGAACTGCTGTCCAGCGCCAGCGCGCCGGGGTCGAGATCGCCGATGTCCAGGTCGAGATTGTGCTTGATGTTCTGCGCCGTCAACTCGGGGTTGTAGCGGCGGAAGTCCATTGCTCTGTAGATGGCGCGGGTCATGAAGACCTGCTGCATGGCGGCGTCGTCCAGGCCCTCGGCGATCACATACTCAATCCAGCTCTTGAGCCAGAAGCCCTTGCCCGCCCCTTCACCCTGCGTATTGGGGAAGTAGCCGTTGCCCAGCGAAATATGCAGCAGGTTCTCCGCCGGCATATCAAGATACTCGACCGCTTCCACCGATGTCGCCAGGCAGGGATTGCCGAAGGAGCCGACGCCGCCATCGACCAGGTTGCCTTGCACTGGCGCGAAGAAGAGCGGCGCGGCCACGCTGGCGGCGACCGCCCCGGCCAGCGGCCAATCCGCGAAGAGCGGCGCGCCCGGCCCGCGATTGATGATGTAGTAGGTAGAACTGCTGCGCAGGTCTTTCGTCGTCAGCAGCACCGTCGGGCCGTCGAGATCGGCCATGCGCTTGCCCTCGCCCAGCGGACCCAGCGACTTGAGAAAGGGTCCGTAGGGATAGAGATGGCGCAGGCCGTTCAGCAGAAAGCGCAGCCAGCGCAGGCGTTTCGCGCGCCTGAAAGCTTTGGGCAGGCGCGCCTTGTAGACCTCGTCCATGATCTCGCGCGCGCTCATGCCCAGGCCCAGCCCGGCGCAGATGATGGCGCCCGTGCTGGTGCCGCCGACCAGCTTGAAGAGTTCGTAAGCCGGTCTGCCGGTCTGCTCTTCCAGCCAGCAAAGCATCGCCAGGGCGATGACGCCGCGCATCCCGCCGCCGTCGATGGAGAGGATGAGGTCGCGGTCGTAAGGATTAAAGAGGAATTTGTAACGCTGGCTCGAATCGAACATTTAGCGATTGGTTGCGCCGTCAATAATATGATCAATTATAGGGGAAGGCGGCAAACAAAGGGACGCGTTTCGGATCACAAAGGCGCAACGGCGCCTGGACACAGAAGTGACTCCAGGAAAGTAGTTCAACTGTCTCAGGAACTGTGTAGGGGCGATTCTGTGATTCGCCCTCCTTCTCAACGCGCAATCTGTAGGGGCGAGCCACGGTTCGCCCGCCGCCACCGCCACCGCCCCCCGTTCTTGATGTCGGCGCCGGCTGCGATCCCGCGCGCAAGTGGGGCTTGTCAATGCGAGGCGCGCTCGTTATACTTTGTCCAAATGCGAGCATAGTTCAGCGGTAGAACATTTCCTTGCCAAGGAAAAGGTCACGGGTTCGAATCCCGTTGCTCGCTCAGGCAAAACTCGTCGAACCAATCCAGTCGATTGGTTTTTTTGTCGCCAAAGCGATTTCGCGGCGAGCAATATGACGCAAGTAAGAAGGCTCGGCGTCAGACTGTCTGTATCTGCGTGGGTTAAGCCCGCGCGGCGTGAGTCACGACCGCAAAACACACCGTAGTATATGAGGAGCAAAGGTCTTGAATACAGTGGCGGAATCAACGGAACTGCGGGAAGATGCCCAGTTGGTCATTGAAGTGCTGAGCGAGAAGGAAGACATTCAGCTGGATTTCTCGGCGCATTCCGTTTCATGGCTGGACACCTACATTGAAGAGCATCGCGCCCAATTGGACGAGCGCGATAAATCCGTGCTGCAAGAGAAATTCGGCGCCTTCTTCGGCGAGTCCATTCGCCATAATTACGGCGGGCGCTGGGTCAAGGGCAGCGGCGATCGCTGGATGATTGTATTTGACGAGGATCATCAGATGTCGCCCTTCGAGATCATCGGCGAACATCTCGACCATCACATTGAGCTGACAGAGGTCTTCGAGCACCTGCCCGATTACGTCCGGGCGCGGCGGAATTAGACGGCTGCGGGCGATGTGCGGACGAGCCAAGGCTCGCACCTACAGGCTGGGTTGGTGCTGAGCTGCGGGCGAGCCACTGGCTCGCACCTACAGTAGCGGCGTAAGGATCTAATTGTAGTTGTAGGCGTTGGCGGCGTATTCGCGGGCGGTGCCGGCAACGACTGCCAGGGCGACGCCACGCGCGGCGGCGCGTTCTTTGGCGCCAACCACCTCGCTCTTCAGCCGCAGCAGTTCGCGGTCGTCCGGGTCGTAGGTCAAGCCGTCATTGATGAGCAATTCCGCGATTGACGACAGGAATAGATTGCGCATCATCAGATTGACCAATTCAGCGATGACGGCCACGACATCGGCCTTGTCCTGCTGCTCGTAAGCGACATGGAGCGCCTGACGCAGGCGGGTCAGGGCTTCGGGCAGGCGGTCGGCTTTGATGAGGATTTCGCCCAGATGGCGCAGCTGCTCGGCTTCGGTGACGCGATCGCCAAGCTCGCGGGCGATGTAAAGCGCCGAGGTGTGGAAGTTTACGGCTTCGCTCCAGCGTTCCAGCCGCACATTGACCGTACCCAGTCCGCGCAATACCTGCCCCTCCATATCGCGCTTTTCCTGCTCCTTGAAGCGGTCGTTTGCGTCTTCGAGCATCTCGATGGCGCGGCGCTCTTGATTTGCTTCCAAATAAGCCATGCCCAGGTTGTAAAGGATACGCGCCTCGTTCTGCGAGTCATCGCGGTGGCGGGCTTTGGCCAAGGCGCGCTCGTAAGATTCAACAGCCATCGAGGCTTCGCCCAAAGCGAGATGGGCGTCACCGCCGGAGATTTGCAGATACATGGCCGCTTCGTCGTCCGACAGTTCGTCAGCCAGATGCACGCCGCGCTGGACGTGCTGCAGCGCGGATACCGCCGAGTCGCTGCGGATCAGCAAGCCAGCGAGCATATCCAGCGTTCCCAGAATGCCAGCCTTGTCTGCTTGCGCTTCGTGAATGGCCAGGACTTCACTGTAGGTCGCTACGGCGTCTTTTTCGCGATTCTGGCCGATCTGCACTTTGCCGACGGCATCCAATATCTGCAAGACGCGCGAGGTATCTTCGTGCTGGCGCGCGAAGGACAGCGCTGTGCGCAGCTTCACCTGCTCGATGGCGGCCGGCGTGCTCTCGCTGCTGACCAGCAGACCGGCAATCATATCCAGCGTTTCGAGGACACCGTCCTTGTCTTCGCTGCTTTCGTAAATTTCCAGCACATCGCCGTAAGTGGAGACGGCGTCTTTCTCGCGCCCCTGGCTGACTTGCATACGCGCGATGGCTTTGAGTATCTGCAGCTGGCGCGAGGTTTCGTTGTTCTGGCTGGCGACGTTGAGGGCGGTGCGCAGCTGGTCGATATTCACCGATTGCAGGTCGCGGTCATCGAGGCTGAGGAAGGTCGAGTCGTCCGCCCGCGCCGGCGCGGCGACGCCCGAATCGTCGGTGACTTCGCTGGCTATCAGGGACGTTTCCTCAGCCTCCTCATCCAGCACGGACAGGCTGTCGTCTGACGAAGCCGCGGGAACATGCGCTTCCGTTTCGTCGTCGACTGGCTCCAGGTCGGGCGCTTCCGCTTCGGGCAGGTCTTCGAATTCGAGGCGCTCTCCGTCGCGAATGGCGTGCAAGCGCAGCAACTCGTAGTTATAACCTTCGGCGGCCAGCAGACCTTCCAGCGGGGCAATCGCCTCGGCCAGATCGGCCGCCAGGTCGGGATCGCCATTGTCGGCAGCCCACGCGGCCGAAGCCAGCAGATTCTCCATCTCAGCCAACAGGCGCATGACGGCGTCGTCGGAGCGGCCATGCACATCCAGGTAGTCGCGCGATGAATCAAGTATGTCAGCGCGCAGGGCATCAAAGCGCTCATGCTCGATAGCCCAGTCGCTAAGGAAGCTGTGTACCTGCGAATGCAGGCGATAATAAGCCTCGCCGGCGCGCTGATAGCGTTCCACCAGGAAGAGCCGCGAGAGGATGGTCATCGACATATCGATCGACTCGGTCGCGATGCCGCTGAGCAAGTTCAAATAGGCGACAGAGGCCTCGCCCCGTATGGTCGCGCTGAGGAAAAGCAGCACATCGCGCAGGCGCTCGTTCAGGCCGTCAAAGCTGATATTGAGGGCGGCGACGGTGGCGTCGTCGTCATGGCTCTCGAGCGCTTCCGCCACGGTTTCGCTGAACTCGGCCGGCGACTGCCGCGCGATGACCATGCTGCGGGCAGCCAATGTCAACGGAAATGCGGCGTACTTGAGTTGAGCGGCCAGCGCAAGAATCTCGGCATCGGACTCGCCGTTTTTGAGGCCCGCTTTCTGCTTGAACAGGCGCAGAGCATCGCTTTCGGCCAGGTTGCCAATGGGCTGATTGCGCCAGTCGCCTTGCGCGAGCGGCGCTGTGCTGGTCACAACCAGGGGCGCCTCGTCAGCGCAGCGCTCGACAAACACAGCCAGGGTCCCAGACTCGACTTCGCCGTCTAGCACCAGCAACGGCTGCTGTTCAGCCAGCAGCGCATTGACCGCCCGCGTTTGACTCAAGGGGTTGTCGGCATTGGCGGCGTCGATGTCCCCGCAGGCGCGCGCGACCCTTACGATCAACTCGGCCAAGGGCGGATTTTGCGCATTAAGCCAAAGGACGGGGCGGGCATGCTGCTGCAAGTAGACATTGGCGATGGTGGCGGCTACGGTGGTTTTACCGGCCCCGGCCGCGCCATGCAAGACCAACTGCTGGCGCTGGCGCAAGCGCAGAAGCAGCGACCGCAGCAGGTCGTCACGGCCGACGGGGCGGCCCGGCCGGCGCAAGGGCAAGGCCGCAACCGCAGTGACAGGCGCTTCCAGGGGTTGTAGCTCCGCCATATATTCCTCGGAGTGAGATTTACTATAAATCAACACTCAGTATATAGGGACATCAAGATTAGGACAATTTAACTCAGCGCTGGTATTGACGCGGTTTTTAGCGACGGCGGCGGGCAAGCTGACGCTTGAGTTATGGCGGGCGCGGGAGTATACTGCGGGGCTGTTTGGGCGCGTGGCGCAATGGCAGCGCAGTTGACTTTTAATCAATTGGTTGCAGGTTCGAATCCTGCCGCGCTCATACTCGACTCCGGCGCGCTTGCCGATGCCGCCGGCTGCGGGCGAGTCATTGGCTCGCCCCTACAACCATACGAATTCCATGATTTTCAATCTAACCCGGCGTCCAGGCTAGCGGCGCGATGCCCTCGACATCGGTCTTGACGTCGATGACGACCGGGCGGTCGGCGGTGAAGGCGCGCTCAAGGGCGGCGGCGATTTCACCGGGCTCCGTCACAGTCAGGCCCAGGCAGCCGAAGGACTCGGCGATGGCCGCGAAGTCCGCGTCTTCGAAGAGCCACAACTCATCCGAACCGGTAGTCGTACCGCCGTAGATCGTCTCCACGCCATCGCGCTCCTGATTCAGCGAGTGGTTGTTGTTGACCACCGTCACGGTGTTGATGCCGCAGCGAAGGGCCGTCTCCAACTCGGCGATGTGATACCAGATGCCGCCGTCGCCGGTGAAGCAAAGCACGGGCCGCTCAGGCGCCGCGCATTTGGCGCCCATGGCCGCGGGCAACCCCCAGCCCAGCGAGCCTGAGCAGCGGATGTAGGACTGGCCGGGATGGCGCAGATCGAGCATGACGCCTGTCCAGATGCCTGAGTGGCCAGTGTCTGATACGAGAATGGCGTCGGCGGGCAGATGCTCGCTTATCTCTTTGCACAGGCGCTCGGGGCGCATGGGGACGGCTTCGGCGTGATAGTGCTCGCTGACATCGTCCCACCAGGCGCGGACTCGCCCTTGAACCTGCTCAATCCAGGCTGTTCGCGCCGGCGCGTTGGTGGCGCTCGCCAGCATCTTTCGCAGCGTATTGCGCGCGTCGCCTTGCAATCCCAGCGTTAGCGCGTAATTGCGCCCGATCTCGGCCGGATTGATGTCGAGCTGAATCACGCGGGCGCCGGGCGGCGGGATGCTGTAGTTGTTGGTGAGCTGCCCGCCGGTGTGGCTGCCGATATAAAAGAGCAGGTCGGCTTCGCAGACGATCTGGTTGGCGCAGGCCCGCGAATAGGAACCGGGCACGCCAACGGCCAGAGGATGATCGGCCGGAAACATGGCTTTGGCGTTGAGCGCTGTCGCTACCGGAATCGACAGCTTTTCGGCCAGGGCAATCAGTTCGGCGCTGGCGTCGGACGCGGTGACGCCGCCGCCGGCAACGATGACCGGACGTTCGGCGGCGTTCAACAGCTTCAGGGCGGCGCTGACGGTCTCCTCGTCAGCGGCGGGCCGGAAGGGCGGAATCGCAGCGAATTGCGCGTCTACTTCCACCGTCAGATCGGCTTCGACATTGACAACAGCGCCGCCGTCGATAGCTTGCAGATCGAGATGGGTCGGGCCGGGCGTGCCGGATGTCGCCGAGCGGAAAGCCTGCCGCAAGTGCTGCGACAGCTCGGCCGGATGGGAGACGTAGGCGCTGTATTTGGTGACGGCGGAGAAGGGCGCATGATGATCCACCTCTTGATAGGCGTGGCGCAACTGGTGACGCTGATGCTCGCGGCCGGTGATAGCCACCACCGGCGAACACGACAGCCAGGCATCTTGCAGACCCGCCGCCAGGTTAACCGCGCCGACCGACTGCGCCATGCACAGCCCCGGCGCGCGCTTTACCCGGGCGTAGGCGTCGGCCATGTAGGCGGCCGACTTCTCGCCGTGGGTCTGCACGCGTTTGATGCCCAGCTTCTCCATCTCCATCAGCGCGCGCGGCGCGATATAAGGCATAAAGAAGACGTGCGATACGCCGTAGCCGTGGACGGTGTCCGCCAGCAATTTGCCGCCTGTCATCCTGGGCATGATTCTCTCCGTACCGTAGGAAATAATGGTGGAGAATAACGTCAATTGTTCTTGCCTGCTAGCGTCACGATGGGCGGGGGTTGTGAAATCCCGGGCGACCAGGCTCAGCGCGAAGTCCTTACTGGGGATTCACCACAGAGTCACAGTGGGCACAGAAATTACGGCGGCTCCGCACACGCAAGATACTCGGCTCGGCATATTGACATTGGCAGGGACGAGTTCGGCGACTCGCCCAATACATTCAACCTGTATGCACGTGGGGATTTCTGCGGGTTTCTAACTGTTTCAAAAATAGAGAACTCAGAGGGCAAGGACGACTACCAGCGAAATTGAAAATTCGGCTGAATGCGACTCAGTGGAGAGAGTTCGTGGGCGGGGATTAAGCTGCGATTATTGTGGCGGCGGACAATCGACTGCATGGCTTGGTCATTCCTTTGACAGTGCGCGTGGTAGTGTAGGCCGGCGCTTCCGCAATCTCTTGACAGAATAATCAGTCCGCGTTAAACTATCAGTTAGGTTAATCGGTTAACCTGTTGATTTTTTTTGATTTTCCGTTGATTCATTAGATAGCTTAGCAGATGCAAAAGGAGGCGCGGTGGCAAAAAGGGCAAGGATTACTGCCAGAATTCAGTAGAGCTATTTCGAGGAGCATAAGATGACAGAAAGAAATGACAAACCGATCAGCCGGCGCGATATGCTGAAACTGCTGGGAAGCAGCGCGGCCGGCATGAGTATGGCGAAGGTCGCCGGACTAAGCGGCGCCGCGACCGCCTTGCTGCAGGGCATGCCAGCAGGCGCGCAGACGAAAGTCGAAGTCTGGACCGGTTTCGGCCAAGGCCGTATGGCGGACGCGATGACGGGCGCGATTGAGCAATTCGCGGCTGAGAATCCCGAATTCGCGCCCGAGCATATCATTGTGCCCTGGGGCGAAATCACTGACCGTGTGCTTGCCGCCACCGCCGCCGGTTCGCCACCGGATGTACATCGCGGCTGGTCGGGTACGGTCGGCAATGCCGCTATCGGCGCGCTGACTAACCTGCAGCCTTATGTTGACGCCCAGAATGTCGATCTGGACGACTTCTGGCCGGCGACGCTCGACCAGATGAAGCATAACGGCGATGTGCACGCCATGAGCATTTCGACTATCGTGCAGTTTCTGTATTACAACAAAGACCGTATGCGCGAGGCCGGCCTGGATCCGGACAGCCCGCCGACGACCATCGCCGAATTGGACGAGCAAGGCGCGGCGCTTAACGATGTGGCGGAAGACGGCACGATCAATCGGCTGGGGTTCTCCCCGACAGTGCCGGGTCTGCAAATCTGGGACTGGGGCGCGGCCTTCGGCAGCCAGTACTGGGACGAGAGCGAAGGCAATATCGCAGTAGACGAAGAAGCCATGATCGCCTTGTTGGAGTGGTACAAGTCCTACTCCGATGAATTTGGCGCCGAAAACTTGCAGGCCTACGCCAGCACTTACGGCGGCAACAACTTCGGGCGCAACACGCCGCAGGGCATTTACTACACCGGCTTGATCACCTTCTGGGTGCTGGGCAGCTGGTCGTATAACGATATGGGCGAGTACGGGCCGGATGTCGACTTTGACGTGGCGCCGATCCCGCAGTTGGAGAGCGCTGAGGATTCGGCACCGGGCACGTCCAACGGCAATATGTATCTGGTGCCGGCCAATTGCGCCAACCCGGACGGCGGTTTCGCTTTCGCCAACTTCATGAGTTCGTCGCCTTATGTGGCGATCAACAAGGCGCTGCCGGACAGTGTGATGCCGTCGCGGAGTTCGCTGGCCTTATTGCCGGAAGTCGACGAGAAAGAAGGCGGCTGGACGGTGTTGGCGCGGGATGAGATTTTGCCGAACGCGCTGCAGCGGCCGAGCTTCGGCGGCAACGGCTTTTTCGGCGGCGCGCTGACTGACGCCGCGGAGAATGTGATGTTCCACGGCGCGGACCCGGCCGAGGTGCTGGCGGACGCTGTCGAACGTTCCAGGCGTGAGGTGGAACGTTTGCGGGGTTAGTTCCCCTCGCCCTCTAGCCCCCTCTCCCACAAGAGGAGAGGGGGAACCGGTTCGGGAGTACGGCGGGCGAGCCAAGGCTCGCCCCTACGGCTTGTCCGGTACTGGGTCATGCGGACGCGCGTTGTCTACCCCACCCCCCGGCCCCCTCCCCGGCAGGCCAGGGAGGGGGGAGCTAGCGGCGGGCGGGCTTGGGATGGGCGGATGGGCGAGCCACCGGCTGACCCGTACAGGAATTAGTGGTGGGGATTCATGTTTAGTTTGAAACGAGATCCAGCCAGCCAATCCAACAGCTGGCGCACGGACAATCTGCCGGCTTGGGGCTTGTTCTTTGTGACGCCCTGGATTATCGGGTTTGTCGCGTTTACGGTTTATCCGTTTTTCGCCTCTTTGTACTTCAGCTTTACCAATTTCAATATCATCAATTTCAATCCACGCTGGGTAGGGCTGGACAATTATGTCGAGCTCTTCACCGCCGATCCGCTGTTTTGGATTTCGATTGGCAACTCGATAAAGTACGCGGCGCTGCTGCTGATTTTTGCCACAGTATTCGACATCTTCATCGCCTACTTGCTCAGTTTGAATGTCAGGTTCTTGTCGATATACCGCACCATATTCTTCTTTCCGGTATTGGTGCCGGTGGTGGCGGCCAGTTTGACCTGGATCTGGATTCTGAATCCACGCTTTGGATTGATCAATGGCTTGCTGGATCTGATAGGCGTCAAGGGGCCAAATTGGCTGGCGTCGCCGGACACGGCGATGTTATCGATAATCTTCATCGCCGTCTGGGGCAGCGGGCGCCAGGTGATAGTTTATCTGTCCGGCTTCAATGATATTCCGCGCTCGCTGTATGAGGCGGCCGATATCGACGGCGCCACGGGCACGCAGAAATTCTGGCGCATCACGCTGCCGCTGCTGTCGCCGCAGATATTTTTCAATGTCGTCACCCTAATCATCTTTTCACTGCAATCATTTTCCGAAGTTTATATCATGACCGGCGGCGGGCCGGCGAATTCCACCTTGTTGTACGCGGTCAACTTGTACAACCGCGCATTTCGCGATTTCGCCATGGGTTACGCCTCGGCGCTGGCCTGGATCATGTTCCTGCTGATTTTGGGATTGACCTTGATCATCTTCAAGTTTTTGAGCGGGAGAGTCATTTATGAGCGTTAGGACAGGTCGATAAGATGGCGGTATTGCGACCGGCGCTGGTCAATGGGCGGGCGCTCAGCGCTGAAGAGCGACGGTATTTCTTCAGGCAGCGGTTGAAGACGCTGGTTACGCATGGCGTCTTGATCGTTTTCGGCATCACATTCATGCTGCCATTCGTGTGGATGGTCAGCAGTTCGTTGAAGCCGAATGTGGATATATTCGAGTTGCCGGTTCGCCTGGTTCCCAAGACTTATCGCCTTGAGAATTATGTTGACGCGACCAACGCCATCCCCTTCTGGCAGTATTTGTGGAATTCGACCTATTACACGATCTTCGCCACCATCGGCGCGGTGCTGTCCAATACCTTCATCGCTTACGGTTTCTCGCGGGTGCGCTGGCGGGGGCGCAATGTGCTGTTCATCATCGTGATCGCGACGATGATGCTGCCCTTCCAGGTGCGCATGATTCCGCTGTATGTGCTGTTCGCCAAGCTGGGCTGGCTGAATTCGTTCCTGCCTTTGATCGTGCCCAACTTCTTCGGCAACGCCTTTTACATATTCTTGATGCGACAATTCATGATGACGCTGCCGCGGGAGCTGGATGACGCGGCGAGGATAGACGGCGCCAGCGAATGGGGCATCTTCTGGCGCATTGCCGTGCCGCTGTCCAAGCCGGCCATTCTGACGGTCGCCATCTTCGAGATCATCCACACCTGGCATGACTTCATCGGGCCGCTGGTGTATCTGCGCCACCCGACCAAGTACACGCTGTCGATTGGCTTGCGGCTTTATTTCACGCAGTACGGCGCCGAGTGGGGCTTGCTAATGGCGGCTGCGGCCATGTTCACAATCCCAATGGTCATCTTCTTTTTCTTCGCCCAGCGTTCCTTCATTGAAGGCATCACTTTGACCGGGCTGAAAGGCTAGCCGCATGGCGCGCGTCTTGTTTCAGCCGCAGGCCCGAGATGCGCTGCAAGCCGGCATTGACGCGCTGGCCGGCGCAGTCATGCCGACTTTGGGGCCGCTGACCGGACCGGTCGCCCTGGCTGACAAGAACCGCGGCGGCTCGCCCGCGCTGCTGGATGACGGCGGGACGATCGCGCGCCGCATCCTGCAATTAGACGACGCCGACGCCGATGTCGGCGCGATGCTGCTGCGCGAAGTCTTGTGGAAACAGCGGGAAGTCTATGGCGACGGCGCGGCGACGGCGGCGGTACTTTTTCGGACCGTGTTTGCCGAGGGACAGCGTTTCATCGGCGCAGGCGGGAACGCCATGCTGCTGCGGCGCGCGCTGGAGTCAGGCATGAGGCTAATGCTGGACGGCTTGCGGCAGCAGGTGAAGCCGCTAGCCACAAGCGCGGAAATGGAGCGCATGGCGCGGTCGATCTGCGGCGATGGCGATATCGCGGCGACAATGGCCGATATCTTTGAACTGCTTGGGGCGCACGGCGCCATTGAAGTGCGCGAGGGCGGGCGTGACCTGAGCCATGAGTTCTTCCTGGGCTCATATTGGGAGAGCAAGGTCCCGTCCAATATCGTCTTCGACGGCGTCATCGGCAATCGCCTGGAACTGAAGCATAGCGCCTGGCTGATCAGCGACTTTGCACTGGACGACCTGAATGCGCTGGTGACACTGGTCACTGACACGGTCGCAGCGGGTTACCGCTCATTGGTCATCGTGGCCAAGTCGTTCTCGGAGCAGATTATCGCCGCGCAGGGCGCCAACAGACGCATGCAAGACTTTCAATTAGTCTATCTTGAGCCGACCGGACTGGTCGACGAGCAGGAAGCGGCACTGGAAGACCTGGCGCTGATTACCGGCGGGCAAGTCCTGCGGACGATCGCCGGAAACAGCTTTGATGATGCGTGCGAGCGCTTGGGCGAGAGCGAGCTGGCCTGGGTCGACCGCAATCGCTTCGGCATTATCGCCGGCGGCGGGGACAAAGCAACTGTAGAGCGAGAAGTCGAGGCGCTGGAAGCGCGATACCGGCGCAGTGGCGACGAGCGGCGGCGCGAGGTGCTGCGCGGGCGTATCGGACGGCTGCGCGGCGGCTCGGCAGTGGTCTACGCGGCCGGCAACAGCGAAAGCGAGATGCAATATCAGACAGCGGTCATTGATCGGACGATCGCGGCCATGCGCGCCGCCTTGCTGGAAGGGACGCTGGCCGGCGGCGGGACGGCGCTTCTGCGTTGCCTGGAGGCGCTGCGCGAGCGATTCGCCGATAGCGCTGACCTGTATGAAAGAGCGGCCGGGGAGATTCTGCGCAAGGCGGCGGAAGCGCCCTGTCGCAGGCTGCTGGAGAACGCCGGCCATGAGGCGCCCGGGCTGGTAGTCGAGGATATCGCCTCGGCAAAGAATGGCGCCGGTTACGACCTGCGGTCGGGCCGCATCGTGGATATGCATCGGGACGGCGCGGTCGATTCGGCCGCCGCCATGATGGGCGCAATCCGCAACGGCATCGGTGGCGCGGCGCTGGCCTTGACGGTGGATACGATTGTGCACCGCGTGAATCCACCGCTGGCGATTGAGCCGGGTGGATTGCCCGCGGATGCTGACTTGGGAAATATCGAATTGAAATAGCGCCTGTCGACGCGCGCATTGCCTGGAGGAGAGAGGGAAATATGGGCTGGCAACCAACAGCGGAGCAAAAGCGAAATTATGAGGAGCGCGGCTATTTCACGGTGCCGAATGTCGTCTCTCGGCAGACAGCGGCGGAGATGCTGGGCGTGATCAAGAACGCCATCCTGACGCCGGAGACGGACGACATCATGACCGACGCCGACCCGATGGACCCCATGCATGATGATACGCCGCAGGCGCGCGCGGTGCGCTACCGCAAACTGAGCAAGTTCAATCAGCGCAATCCGCTGATCTGGCATAACGCGCATTGCGGCCAGCCGGTCTTGGATATCGCGCGCTATTTCCTCGGCGACGATATCTTGCTGAAATACGACAGCTGCTTCCTCAAGCCGGCGCGCAGCGGCAGCGCTACGCCCTGGCACCAGGACAACGGCTTGTGGCGCGACGGCGATACCGAGCCCTTCAACTTCTGGATGGCGCTCGACCCGGCCACGATCGAGAATGGCTGCTTGCAGATGATACCCGGCAGCTATAAAACCGAGATTGTGCCGCATGTCCTGTACGAGGACAGCGTCCACGGCGAGCTGCCTCAAGAGCGGGTCGAAGAGATGATCGACACTTACGGCGTCGAGCATATTGAGCTGGAGCCGGGGGGTGTGATTGTCTGGCACAGCAACGCCTGGCACTATAGCCCGCCCAACGCCAGCGACAAAGGCCGCATCGCCATCGCCGGTGTGATGAGCAGCCCCGATATCGTGGAGAATGGGCGCAGCGGTGATGTCGGCTACAAGTGGCTGATGAGAGACGGCGCGGTCATGTCCGACTTCCCGGCCAAGGAATACGCCATGAAGCGGCAAGAGCGCTGGACGGCAGTACCGTGGAAGAAGCTCAGTCGGAAAGCAAGCTGAGCGGCGTCGAGCTTGAGTCGCGAACGATCAGCCGCGAGGGCATGATGACACGGCTTACCGGCAGGTCCGGGTCTGCGATGCGGCGCAGCATCAGTTGAGCGGCGTTCTCTCCCAGCCCGCGCGGATCGGCCGAAACAGTCGTCAAACTGGGATGCCATAGCGACGCCTCGGGCACATCGTCGAAGCCGATGACGGCGAAATCCGCCCCCGCTTCCAGGCCCGCCGCGCGCAAACCCAACATCACGCCGAATGCGATCACATCGCTGTAGCAGTAAGCCGCAGTCGGCGGCGCCTCCATGTTCAGCAGCTGATGCGCCGCGTCATAACCGCCGCGACGGGTGACGGGACAGTCGATGCAGAGCGCCGGGTCGAAGTCGATGCCGTGCGCCTGCAAGGTATCGCGATAGGTGTGCAGGCGCCGTTGCCGCGTGGAGCTGGTCGCATAGCCGCCGACAAAAGCTATGCGGCGGTGGCCCTGCTGAATCAGGTGCTGCGCCGCCCACATCGTACCGTTTTCGTCATCCATGCCGACGCAATCGACGGCCGCTTCGTCATAATACGGGTTGGTCAGGACGAGCGCGCAACGCTGCGTTATGCGCCACAGCGATTCCGTCGCCGTGCCCGCGACGGGCCCTAGAATCAAGCCGTCAACATCGCGCTCCAGCATGGTTCGTATGCTGCGCGACTGCTTTTGCAAGTCATCGTCTGTTGTAGCCAATACGAGGCTGTAGTCATGATCGGCCAGCGCCGATTCCGCGCCGGAGGTCAATTCGGCGCTGAAGGGGTTGGAGACATCGGTGATTATCAGCCCGATGGTGTAAGAGCGTTGGGTGCGCAGGCTGGCGGCATGCTGGTTGTAGACGTAACCCAGCGCCTCAACAGCCTCGAGAACGCGTTGGCGCGTCGCCTGGGAGATTCGCGGATTTTTGCTGAGCACGAGCGAGGCGGTCGCCTTGGAGACATTGGCTGCCTCGGCCACGTCTTTGAGCGTGACGAGCTTGCGTCTTTGCCCCGGAGTTCTGGACACTTTTTCGCCTCTGCCTCGTTGAAGGTTAATCGGTCTACCTGCCGTCTAATCCAGTGTATCACAGCCCTTCGCAAATCACGGCCTGGCGCGCAAAAAATGACGAACTCGATCCGATTCGCAAGCTTTAGTGGCGGGTCGCCGAGCCGCCCGTCGGAAGAGATACCTTCTGCAAGCGGGCGTTTCAGCGAAAGGCCCCTACAATATTCGCTAGTAGATGCGTCGCCGCCCCATGCGCCATTTGTTTAGAGAATCTGGCTACCCCTTGCAGCCTGTCAAAGCAAGTCTGCGCTGCTACAATGGTTGCCTGCTAGACAGAGCGGAGGGCGCATCGGCATGGAGACTCGGGCGGATATCGGACTGATAGGCTTGGCGGTCATGGGCCAGAACCTGGCGCTGAATATCAGCGACCACGGCTACCGCGTCGCCGTCTTCAATCGCACGACTGCAAAGGTGACGCGCTTCATCACAAACGAAGCGGCGGGCCGGGACATCATCGGCGCGCTCACGGTCGAGGAGTTCGTGGCCAGCATCCGGCGACCGCGCAAGATCATTCTGATGATTCAGGCGGGCGCGGCGGTGGACAAGTCGATCGCGCAGTTGGCGCCGCTGCTGGATGCGGGCGATATCATCATCGACGGCGGCAACTCCAATTTCAACGATTCGATCCGACGCACGCGCGAAGTCGAAGCGGGGGGACTCTACTTCATCGGCGCGGGCATCAGCGGCGGCGAGGAAGGCGCGCGTTATGGCCCGTCGATCATGCCGGGCGGCTCGCGGGCGGCCTGGGAATCTGTGAAGCCGATCCTGCAGGCGGTGGCGGCCAAGGTGCCGGACGGAACGCCCTGCTGCGACTGGGTGGGCGAGGACGGGGCCGGGCACTTCGTCAAGATGGTGCACAACGGCATCGAATATGGCGATATGCAGCTGATCTGCGAAGCCTATCATCTGATGTCGGCCGTGCTGGGCATGGACGAGCGGGAAATCAGCGCGGTCTTTGAGGGGTGGAACACGGGCATCCTGGAGTCTTTCCTGATTGAAATCACCGGCGAAATCCTGGCCTATGCGGACGAGGGCGGGCAGCCGCTGCTGCGCAAGATTCTGGATGTGGCCAGCCAAAAGGGCACGGGCAAGTGGACGGCGATCACGGCGCTGGAAGAAGGCACGCCGCTGACGCTGATCGGCGAGGCGGTATTCGCGCGCTTCTTGTCCGCCATCAAAGACCAGCGCGTGGCGGCGTCGAAGGTGCTGCCCGGCCCGCAAGTCGAGTTCAAGGGCGACCGAGCGGCATTCATCCGCGACCTGGAGCAGGCGGTGTACGCGGCCAAGATTATCAGTTATACGCAAGGTTATATGCTGATGCAAGACGCAGCGCGGACCTACAACTGGAATCTAAATTACGGCGGCGTGGCGCTGATGTGGCGCGAGGGCTGCATCATCCGCTCGGCGTTTTTGGGCAAGATACAGGAGGCATACGCTGCGCAGCCGGGGCTGGCGAACCTGCTGCTGAATGATTACTTCAGCGCGGCGGTGATACAGGCGCAGGCGGCCTGGCGGGCGACGGTGGCGGCGGGCATCAAGCACGGCATTCCGCTGCCGATCATGAGCGGTGCGCTGGCGTTTTATGACGGGTATCGGTCGGCCCGGCTGCCGGCGAATCTGTTACAAGCGCAGCGGGATTATTTCGGCGCGCATACCTACGAGCGGGTGGATCGGGCGCGGGGGGAGTATTTTCACACCAACTGGACGGGGACGGGTGGGGATGTGACAGCTGGGAGTTATGATGCGTAGGGTGTGTTAGGCGTCGTCTCTGCTCTCCCGGTCCAAGTTTTCCCGTTTGACAAGCAATACATAATCATCATGGCTATCAATACGCTCCGCTTCGTAGGAATCCCACTCTGAGAAGGGGAGAAGCATTGATTCGAGTTCTAGTTCATATCCGCGCAAACGCTGAACGTTCTCGATCAGAACTTCGGCGCTTGGAATTGCAATTAGATAAAATGGATTCTCGTCAATTTGGAACCCGATTGGTGGTGCGTCGAGCGGCTGGAGCGCCTCGCTATTCCAAAAACTTGGACGATGCTTCTTCACCAATACAGCCAGAATGTCGGGCTTCCCTTGAAGCCATCGCTCAATATCAAGATACCTGTCGAAGTATTCATCGCTGACGGACTCGTGAAAATAAAACGCGGGATTCTCTCCAACCCACTTGCGCACAAACTTTTCAGCATACGCCTTATGGTCATCGACACACTTCGACAGCCAGTGAAGCGCAGCCGCATCTTCACCGATTTTCAGACGAAGTCGAGTTGATACGGCGCAGACTTTCATGGCCAAGACTTGATACATGGTAGCCAACTCTATGTTGGCTTCATTGGTCTCAGCGGCGAGCAATTCATCCAGGTCTCTGACTAGTTGAGCTTGCGCGACTGCAAGTTCGTAGGTCACCTGCGCGACAGCTTCTATCTTAAAGGCATCGCAGCGGGCAACAAATGCGTTCTCGGCATGGTTTAGCGCGGCCAACATTTCGACTTCTCGATTTCTTTGAAACTCCTCCGTTACCTGGCTGTAAATTCGTTCCAATTCTGCCTCGTGAGCGCGAATTCCCAGAATTTGCTCAAATAGTCCAAAGCCGCCCATAGCGATATTTAATATCGGTACTGCTCTGCCGAGAATCGTTCCAAACGCTGAAGGCCGAGACACAACACGTTCCAGAAGACTGGCCGAAGATTCTGCCAGCTGTCCAATCTGCCCGCCCTGTCGCATCCAAGCAAGAATCGCCTGGTCGTCCGAATATCGGATTACGCCGCCAATACGTTCCAATGAGCCATTCTCCAAACCCGCGTTAATGAACTCGGGCACTTCAAAGTAGAGTTCGACGTGAAGCGCATCGCCTGGCGTCTGCCCGGGAGCATTGGACTCATCGGTAGCACAATTATCTTCGATGGCATTCCCGCCCTGCGCCGAAGCGGGTAGAGCGGCAATCATGGCAAAGCACAGCAGAGCGATTAACTTCTTCATGCCTCGACCTCACTTGTTTCCGGCGCCGGATTCCGTACAACGCATGGCAATTTATCAACTGCAAAAGGTATGTTACCAGTAAGTATTAGCTCCGGCAAGTCGGGGACGAACTGGTAGGTAGGGTCGTGTTGTTGGCGGCGGAGGATGGGGATGATTTGGGCCCAGGTTTGGGTGAGGCCGCGGGGGGGCTTGGGCAAGTCGTCTGCGATCAGTTGGTGCAATTCCGGCAGGTTGTAGCAGGGCACGGCCGCGTACATATGGTGCTCGATGTGATAATTCATCTGCCAGTAGAGGAAGCCCAGCAGCGGATTGAGCAGGATGGTGCGGGTATTGATGCGGTAGTCGCTGACTTCGTCGGAGAGGCCGATGTGCTGCGCCTCGTTGAGCAGGTACTGGAAGCCGCCGCCGTAAAATGGCGCGAGGGTCAGCAGCAGGGGCAGTGGCCACCAGCCCATCAGCAGGGAGAGGGCGAGGATCAGGGCGTGGCCGATCAGCAGCAGCCGCGCCCAGCGAAAGAGCGCGCGCCGTCCGGCTGCGTTATCGGGCGGAAATAGCGCCTGCTCCCACTCGCTCTCAATGATGCCGAAGCAGAGTTGAATGACGTTTTTCATGCGCAGGTAGAAGCCACGCGGATTGATGAGGGCGAAGTCGAGGTATGAGCGGGGGGTCAGCTTGACCGGCAGGACGACTTCCAGGTCATCGGGCGGGTGCAGGGTATAGCGATGGTGGGCTTGGTGGCTGGCCCAGAAGGACACATGGCTGTACCAGCCCAGGAAAGCGTAGATGTTGCGAAAGACGATATTCAGGGCGTTGGTCTTGAAGACGGTTTTGTGACAGAGCTCGTGAAAGCCGTTGACCAGGAAGGCGTAGAGCGAGCCGTGCAGATAAATCAGCGCCAGAGCGACGAGCCAGTGCGCTCGGCCGACCGCGAGCCAGGCGATGCCGCCGCTGCACAGGAGCAGGGCAAGGAAGCCCAGAGTCTGCGCCAGGCCGCGGGCGTCGCTGCGCTGGTTGAGCCGCGCCAGATCGTCCGCAGCGATGGGCGAGCGATACCAGCGGATGCGCCGCTTGACGGGCTCTTGGCTCATGGACCGCGCCCTCCCCTTCAATCGAAGCTTAGCATGGCTTTGACGACGCCGGTCGCCGGATCGAGCCAGGTGGGGAATTCGGGCACAATACTCTCGGGCGTGGCGTAGTGCGTAATCCAGGGCGAGAGGTCGATAGCGCCGGCGCGCAAGCTGTCGATAACCCAGGCGAAGTCGTCGGGCGTGGCGTTGCGGCTGGCCAGCAAGTTCATTTCATGCGAGTGGAAATGCGGGTCGCTGAATGTCAAGTCTCCCGTAATATGCCCGACCAGCACCAGCGAGCCGCCATGCGCCACATAGTCGAAGGCGCCGCGCATGGATTTGGCGCTGCCGGTGCAGTCGAAGACCAACGTCGGCAGCTCGCCGCCCAGTTGCGCTTTGACTTGCGTCAGGGCATCGCCGCGCGCGTCGACCAGCCGGTCGATGCCCAGGGCGGCGTTGCAGAAATCGAGCCGCGCCTGGTTGATTTCCATGACAGTCACAT
>CAZWCV010000064.1:0-19826 GCA_964632725.1 uncultured Anaerolineaceae bacterium | reverse complement strand
CATACGAGATCTCTGCCTGTGACTGGAGTTCAGACGTGTGCTCTTCCGATCATTCTGATGGTCTCCGTCATCGGCGGCTTGCAGTGGATGCCGACCGCGCGCCTGGTCCGGGGCGAGGTGCTGACGGTCAAGTCGCGCGAGTTCATCACGGCCGCCACCGCGGTCGGCTCCCGCGATGGGCGCATCCTGCGCGCGCATATCTTGCCCAATGTCATGAGCCCGGTGATCGTCGCCGCCACCTTCAGCGTGGCCGCCGCCATTATCACCGAATCGGCGCTGTCTTTTCTGGGGCTGGGCTTCCCGCCCGACTTCCCGACCTGGGGGCGGCTGCTCTTCGACGGCAAAGACTATCTGACCATCACCTGGACCCTGGTCTTCTGGCCCGGCATGTTGATCTCGATGACAGTGCTCTGCGTCAACTTCATCGGCGACGGCCTGCGCGACGCGCTCGATCCGCGCCTGCGCAAGTAACATTGGCGCTGCAACGATATTGGGGCGCGTCTAATCGGCGCGCTCTTTTTGATTGTCTGAGCGAGAATCTGGTACAATTGTTCTATTGGAAGGGGCAGAAATGTCGATAGAACAATCTCTGCATGAATTCGTTGCTTGGTGGCGAGAACATATCAAGGGCGATGAAAAAGGCGAAGCGCAGGTTTTCCTCGATCACTTGATGCGCGCCTTCGGACATGCCGGCGCGATCGAAGCCGGCGGTCGCTATGAGACGCGGGTTCGGCGCCGGCGCAATGGCAAGACGACCGTGTCTTTCGCTGATTATCTTCTTCCCAAGCGCGTTCTCATTGAAATGAAAAAGCGTGGTGAGGACCTCAAACGCCACTATACGCAGTTGGAAGATTACTGGAAGAGTTTAGACAGCCAGATCCGACCGCGCTACGCCCTCCTGTGCAACTTCGATGAAATCTGGATATTCGATTTCCAAATCCAATTCTATGACCCGGTCGATAGCGTGCGCATAGATGATTTGTTCAATCGCCGCCCGACATTGGAGTTTTTGGTTGCGGATTCGTCATTCGTACCGGAATTCAGAAATAATCGAGTGGAAGTTACCAAAGACGCCGCGTTTCAGTTGACAGAATTATTCCGCACCCTGGCGCCAGACGTAGGCGATGCGCTTGCGCAACGTTTTACATTGCAATGTATGGTCGTGCTATTTGCCGAAGATGCCGGTTTGCTGCCAAAGGACACGCTGTCAAAGATAATCGGAGAAATAAAGTATAGCTCAAGCCTTACCGATAACTCGCATGATCTGATGGTCTTGCTCTTCACCATGATGAATGCTCGACCGCATAAACGCCGCGGCGGTCGCTTTTATAATGTCGATTATTTTAACGGCGGCATATTTGGCCAGATTTACCCGATTCTTCTGCATCCTCCCCAATTACGCATGCTTGAGCTTGCTTGCGATGAAGACTGGTCGAAGATACGACCCTCAATCTTCGGCAACATCTTTGAATACAGCATGGACAAACGCGAGCGACATAAGGAAGGCGCGCACTACACCACCGAACTCGATATCAAGCGCATCGTCGACCCGGTCATTGCTGAGCCTTGGCGCGACGATATAGACTCTGTTAACTCTCTGTCGGACGCGCTTAAGCTCTACGAGCAACTCTGCGATTACATCGTGCTCGACCCCGCCTGCGGTTCGGGCAACTTCCTCTACGTCGCTTACCGCGAAATGAAGGCGCTGGAAGCCGACCTGCGCGAACGCATAATTGAGCTTGGCGGCGACCTGTCTCAGGTAAAGCGCCGCGTTACTGCCAAGCAGTTTCACGGTTACGACATCAACGAATTCGCGGTTGAACTGGCGAAAGTATCGCTCATGATCGCCAAGAAACTGGCTGTCGACGAGTTCGACACGGATGAGAACCCGCTTCCGCTGGACAACCTCGACGACAATATCAAGGTCGAAGACGCCCTGTTTAACGAATGGGTGGACTTCGACGCTTGCATCGGCAATCCGCCGTATATGGGTGGCAAAGTGCAAAAGCAGGAACATGGCGTAGAATACATCAACGCTATTCGCGAAAAGTTTCCTGAAGTGCCCGGCAATGCAGATTACTGCGTCTACTGGTTTCGCAGAGCGCATGACATGATGCAGGGTGGAGCGCGTGCTGGCTTAGTAGGCACAAACTCTATACGACAAAACTACTCGCGTATCGGCAGTCTTGACTACATCGTGAACAATGGCGGCGTGATCTATGACGCCGTGTCTTCTATGCCCTGGTCAGGTGAGGCAAATGTGCATGTTTCTATCGCTAACTGGTCAAAGGGTGTGCCACCAATAGAAACGACGCGCTTACACTTCTTTTTGGGCGCCAATGAAGCGAAGGACTATGAATTTCGTACCGTCGAAATGCCACAAATAAACAGTTCTCTTTCCGAGAAGACAGATGTTAGCAGTGCGCTGCAACTCGCGGCAAACCAGCGGCCGAAACGCGTATATCAAGGTGTGATCCCCGGAAACAAACATTTTGTGCTAGCGCCGGAAAAAGCTGCTGATTTGGTCAAGGGGGATGCTCACTCCAAGACGGTTCTTATTCCCCTGCTAATTGGTCGTGATTTGGTCGCGCGACCAAATGGCCAGCCAAGTCGCTATGTAATTGACCTCAGCGCATATGATATTGTAAAAGCCCAAAACTTCCGAAATGCTTACGGGCATGTTCGTCGAGAAATTCTGCCTATGCGGCAGTCAAACGCTGAAAAAGAGCGTAAGAAAAACGAACGGGCTCGGCAAGCGAATCCTAATGCGCGGCTTAACCGCCATCATGAGAATTTTCTAAGACAGTGGTGGAAACTGTCCTACGGCCGCGAGGATATGTTGGAACAGCTTGGCAAGTTACAACGCTTCGTTGGCTGCCCGCAGACGACCAAACGACCCATTTTTGATTTTATTTCAACGCGAATTCGACCAGACGCGAAAATCCAAGTCTTTGCCTTTGAAGACGACTATACCTTTGGCATCTTGCAATCTGACATCCATTGGCAGTGGTTTATTGCAAGGTGCACTACACTAAAATCTGATTGGAGTTATGCATCTTCGATTGTATTTGACACCTTCCCATTTCCACAACATCCGACGCCCGACCGGGTCAAAGCGGTCGCCACCGCCGCGCGCGCCATACATGAATATCGACGTGAAGAGATGGCCAAGAGCGAATCGGATTTGACCTTGCGCGACATGTACCGCACACTCGAATTACCCGGCGCCAATCCCCTCCGCGACCTCCACAACGATCTCGACGCCGCCGTGCTCGCCGCTTACGTCTTCGACCCTGACCGAGACATCCTCGAACAGCTGCTCGCGCTCAACCTCGAAGTCGCCGCCAAAATCGAAGCCGGCGAGAATGTCACCGCGCCCGGCATCCCGCCCGACTATCCCAATCCGGACGAACTCATCAGCGACGGCTGCATCCAGCCGCCCCAGCTAATCTAACGAGGCGACCCACCATGCCCTACATCAAACAGATTACCATCGACCAAGCCAGCGGCCTGCTCAAGCGCGAGCTCGAGAAGGCTGTCGCCCGCGCCGGACGCGTCTGGAATATCGTGCGGATCATGTCGCTCAACCCCCGCACGATGAAGTCGTCGATGGAAATGTATGGCGCGACCATGTTCGCCGAATCGCCCTTGTCGCGGCAGCAGCGCGAGATGCTGGCGGTTGTCGTCAGCCGGGTGAACCACTGCGACTACTGAATCCAGTCCCACGCGCATGACCTCCGTGCCGAGGTCGAGGGTTTCAAAGACGAAGCGGCGGCCGACGCATTCGTACACGCCATCGCCCGCGACTGGCGGGACGCCCGGCTGAATGCGATTGACCGCGCGCTTTGCGCCTACGCCGAGAAGCTGACGCGGCAGCCGGACGCCATGAGCGAGGCCGACATTGACCAGCTGCGCGCGGTCGGTTTGGACGATGTCGCCATCCATGACGCCACGCAGATCATCGGCTACTTCAATTACATCAATCGCGTCGCCGATGCCTTGGGCGTCGAGCGCGAGGAATTCATCCAAAACTGGGGCGACGGCTAGCGGCTTTCGCTCGTCAGACGCTGCCGATGTCGCGGCGGCCTGGGCGGATGGCCTGCCCGGCGCCAGCCGCGTTCTTATCCTGCGCTAACCTCTGGTTGATTCCGCATTAATCAATGCGGACTACAACCGGGTTAGAGCGACGCCCGTACCGTAACGCGCTTCGCCCGTACGCACTTGTTGTATACTCTAGGTAAAATAGTGCATTGCAATTTATCAATGTTTATACACATAATGCAAGGTAGATGGCAGTCTTGCAGGCTTTATGAATCCAAACCGTGACAGTTGAGAGTCCCGATGCCAATCACAGTCGAGTGGAACGACAAATCCAGGACCTTCATCACATGCGCATTCAGTGACCCTTGGTCATTGGAGCAGTTTATTGAAGCGCGGAAGTCCTGGCACCGTATGATCAAGTCCACCGAGGATCGTGTGCCAATTGTACTGGACATGCGCGCGACTTTTGAAGCGCCGGCCGGGGCGCTGCGCCATTTCTCCGCCATTCACCGGACGCCACACCCGCGACAAGGCAATGTCTACGTGCTGGGCCTGAACCAGCTCTATCAGCAGCTGGCGCCATTCGTCTTTTGCCGCCAGGACGACGCTGATCGTTGCGTGCTGCTTATAGATTCTTTGGACGGCGTCAACCTGGCTTAAGGTCCGTCCCCTCGGCCCCGCAAACGCTGAAGCGCGCATTCACAGTCCGCGGCCGCGTAAAGCGCAAGAATCAGAGTGTTACCGCCGCCGCCTTGGTTTATGCTTAGTGCGATGACAAAGGCGCGGGGAGAACAATCGGGTGACGACGAAAGAGAGCGCGGGACGGGCGGACTTGATCGAGCGGGTCTGCGGCTATTTGCTGGAAATCCATCCCAGAAGCGCCAGCTTGAGGGAATTGGGCGAGCGCTTTCACATCAGCCCCTATCACTTGCAGCGGAGCTTCAAAGCCGGCGCCGGCATCACGCCGCGGCAATTCGCCGACAATCTGCGATTGGAGCGCTTCAAAGCGCAGGTCCGCAGCGGCGAGCGCATCACCGACGCCATTCACGCCGTCGGCTACGGTTCTTCCAGCCGGCTCTACGAACGCAGCGACGACAAGCTGGGCATGACGCCGACCACTTACAGAAATCGCGGCGCCGGCATGACGATATTCTTCAGCGTCGTCGCTTGCCCGCTGGGTTGGCTGCTGGTCGCCGCCACCGAGCGCGGCGTCTGCAAGGTCAGCCTGGGCGACCAGCCCGGGCCGCTGATTGACGACCTGGCCGTAGAATACGCCGCTGCCGAGCGTTTGCGCGATGACGACGGTCTTGGCTTCTGGGCGGGGCGAATTGTCGCCTACCTGGATGGCTGGCAGCCCGATATCAATCTGCCGCTGGACTTGCGTGCGACCGCCTTTCAGTTGAAGGTCTGGCGCGAGTTGCGGGCCATTCCGGCAGGCGAAACGCGCAGCTACGGCGAAGTCGCCGCGGCCATCGGCCAGCCCGGCGCCAGCCGCGCCGTCGCCAGTGCCTGCGCCAGGAACCCGGTCGCGCTCTTGATTCCCTGCCACCGCATCATCCGCGCTGACAAGAGCCTGGGCGGCTACCGCTGGGGCGTCGAGCGCAAACGCGCGCTGCTCGAGCGGGAGCGGCATTATCGCGAGCAAGAGCCGGCAGCCGACGATTGCGACATCTGACCGTCGCCCCAACTTTGCATCTGGCTGCGGGCGGCGCCCGAAATCGCGCGAGCCGCTTGCACTAGAATTCACAATTCATGTAACATGAATAGTAATTAGCTGGAATCTCGGGGGATAACCATGTCAATCCGAAATTTGCACATTCTGATTCTCGTCAGCGTCGCCTATGTGGCCGCGCAAATGGTCGCGGATATTTCTTCCCTGCGCGACTTGACGATCTTCGGTTTCGGCGTTAGCGCCTTTGCCATCGCTTATCCCCTGACCTTCACCTTGCGCGATATGGCGCACAAGCTGGCCGGGCCGCATGTCGCGCGGACGCTCATCTTCGCCGCCGCCGCCATCTACGTCATCGTGCAAGCCTTCTTCGCTATTATCGCCGGGCTGCCGCCGGAGATGACGCCCGAGGAGAGCGTGGCGCTTGGTACACTGCTCACGCCCGAATTGCGCTTCTTGCTGGCGGCCGTGCTCGCCACCGTCGTTTCGCAGCTGGTCGACACCGAAGTCTACACGCGCTGGCTGAAAAGATTCGGCGGCGAACATCAGTGGGGGCGCGTGCTCGTCAGCAACGCCATCAGCATCCCGCTCGACCGCATCCTCTTCCTGTTGATCGCCCTGGCCGGCGCATCGACAGGCGAAGACTTGTGGGCTTTGTTCTGGGGCACGACGATAGTGCGGCTGGTCTTCGGCATCATCTCGATCCCGGGCATCTACCTGGTCGAGGAGCATTCGCAAGACTGGGTCAAGATGTCGGGAATCACGCATAGCGACCCGCCGTCTTTCTCGCGGGCCTAGCGGCATTGACAAGCCATATTTCAGTCTTCCGCGACGCGCTTGGTCTTGGCGCGTCGCGTTTGCTTGAGGAGAGCTGATGACCCACCGTTCGCTGCAAGTTCTGGTCGTCGTCGCGGTCATGTATGTGGCCGCGCAGATGCTGGCGGATATCACCGCCCTGCGCATCTTGTCCATCGGCGGGCTGAGCGTCAGCGGCGGCACGCTGATCTACCCGATCACCTTCACCCTGCGCGATCTGGTGCACAAGGTCTCCTCCGCCGCCATCGCGCGCATCCTGATCTTCGCCTCGGCCGGCATCAATCTCTTCATGGCCGGCCTCTTTTGGCTGGTGTCGGCGCTGCCCGCGGACCCCAACGTGGGGCCGCAGGCGGAATTCGGCCTGGTGCTGGCGCCGGTCTTCCGCATCGCCATCGCCTCCATCATCGCCGAGGTCGTCTCCGAGCTGATCGACACCGAGATGTACGAGGTCTGGGTGCGGCGTTTCGCGCAGCGCTGGCAATGGGGCCGGGTGCTGGCGAGCAACGCCGTCAGCGTACCGGTGGACACGGCGCTCTTCACCGTGCTGGCGTTCTGGGGCGTGCTGTCGACCGAGGTCATGCTTGGCTTGTTCGCGTCGAATATGCTGGTCAAATTCGCCGTGACCTTCGTGTCCATTCCCGGCATCTACCTGGTCAAGGAGCAGCGCCCGGAGTTGGCGTGACGGGCCTCAAATTGTACTCGTCATTTCAGGTGTAGAGGCGTTTGAACCGCAGTGTCTACGCGCGGCGCTGAAACGCCCGGTCCCTCAACGCGAATGCCGTAGGGGCGAGCCCTGGCTCGCCCAGATTCAAGTCCTTATAGTGACGGGCGACACACAGAGGACACAGAGAAGCTTTGCCGGATTGCCGTCGCCGGGCAAAATATTTTTTCGGCAATTTGGCAATTTGAAGCTGGCGGGTATTCAGATGTTAAGGCGCATGTTGCGGTCAGGGTAACAGGGTTGGGCGCCGCTTGGGCGACTGCATGTTCGCGCATGCAGCGAGGGTCGTTTGGGCGCAAGCAATGTGAAGCGCAAGTGGAACTGCCAAAGTCAATTGCAGCCCGTTCGAGAGCGGACGAGCCAAGGCTCGCCCCTACAAGGCTTGGGTAGATATGGCAAGATCTTGCCCGGCGGGGTCATTGTCGTAACTTTCCTTGAATCAACTCCCAACTTCTGAGCCTCTGTCCTACCCGCGCCACCAAGCCAGCGCATCGGCGTCGTCCTCCCCCAGCGCCAGCCGGCTGACTTCGCCCGTCGCCACATCGACGCGCATGATGCGGGACACGCCGTCGACCGAACGCGCAAAGCTGACCGCGCGCCCGTCCGGCGTCCACTTGGGCCGGCTGTCATAACGCGAATCAACCACCAGCGGACTCACCTGGCCCGTCTCCAGCGCCAGCACATAGATCGCCGAGGCGCCGTCGCGGCCGGAAGCAAAGACGATGCGCTGGCCATCGGGCGACCAGTCGGGCGAGGTATCGGGCGCGCGATGAGTCGTCAGCTGGCGCGTTGCGCGCGTCGCCAGGTCGATGCGATACAAGTCCCAGCCGTCGCCGCGATTGGAGCTGAATACCAGCGACCGGCTGTCCGGCGACCAGGCCGGCTCGCGGTCGCCGGCGCTGCTGACCGTGATTCGCTGCTGGTCGGACCCGTCGGGCCGGATGATGTAGATATTGTTGTCGCCCTCGCGGTTGCTGGCGAAGGCGATCCACTGTCCGTCAGGCGACCAGGCCGGCGACTCGGCGATGGCGACTGAATCGGTCAGCCGCAGCGTCTCGCCATTGCGCAAGTCGTATACGACGATGTCGCTGCCGAAGCGCAGATAGGCCGTCAGCGCCAGGCGCGCGCCCTCGGGCGAGAATGCGGGATCGGTAAAGTAGTCGAAATCCAGCCGTTTCGATAACTTGTGGTCCAGGTCTTCCACGATGACAACCGGCAAGCCGGTCTCCAGCGTCATGTAGGCGACCATGGTCGCGGGCAGGGCCATCCCCAGCAGGTGACGCAGCGCGAGCGAGACAAGTATCAGAACGAAGATCAGCGGGAAAAGGAACAGCAGGCTGCGGCGCATAAGACTCAGGCGGCCAGGGCGACAACGCGCCGCCGCGCCAGTTGCGCCCCGATCTGCTCGGCGGCGATGCGCGCCTCGGCCCGCATATTGTAGAAGGCGCCGCGCCCCTTGTAGAAGACGCCGACCAGGTACAAACCCGGGTGGCCGAGCACACCCCGCCCGTTGGGGTGCTCGCTGACATCGCGCAGGGGCCAGCCGCGAATGCCGTTGGGCCCGATGTCCCATTCGCAGCCGGCCTCAGGATAGAACATCTCGTTGCTGGCTTGCATGTCGATATCGAGATACTGGTGCAGGACGGGAAGGAATCCGGTCGCCATAATGACCACATCCACTTCGAGATAACCGCCGTCGGCCAGGTTGACGCCGCGCGCGATAAAACTGACGGGATGCCGCACCGGCAGAACCTGACCCTGGCGCAGGGCGTTCAGCAGCTCGGGGCCGCGATAGCCGGTGCCGGCGCCGGTATTGGGCGGCGCCTGCCAGACGCCGAAGTCGCCCATATTGTATTTGACCGCGCCGGTTTTGCGCTGCAGCCACTCGCAGGCGCGATTGGGCAAGGTCTCGCCCAGCATCATCCAGGCGTGGCGCGGCAGCCCGTAAGGATAACGCGGGCGCAGGTCGACGCCGCTGCGGATGGACAGCCAGGCGAAGCCGCCGGCCGCGATTTGGCCGGCCGCCACGGCGATGTCGGTGCCGCTGGGCCCGTTTCCCACCACCAGCGTGCGCTTGCCGCGAATCTGGTCGGGATGGCGGAAATCGCGCGAGTGCATGATTTCGCCCTCAAAGCGGTCCATGCCTTCGATGCGCGGCAGCTGCGGATTGTCGAAGACGCCAGTGGCCGGGATGACCGCGCGGTAGCAGTCGGCGCCGGCGCTGGTCTCGACTTGCCAGAGTCCGTCGCCGCCGGGCGCGACGCGGTAGACTTCAATGCCGTATTCGATCGGCAGCTGCTGCTCGCGCACCCAGTCGACCAGGTAGCGATAGTATTGCTTGGCGGTGGGGTGGATGCCCCAGCGCAGCGGAAAACGCCGCCCGGGCAGCTCACTGAAAAAACGTGAGGTATTCAGCCGCAGCGAGGGGTAGAGGCTGTTCCAGGTGGGCGCCAGTTGCTGAGTCCGCTCGATGATGCGGTATTCGATGCCGGCTTGTTCGAGCGCGTAGGCGGCGTTGATGCCGGCCGGTCCCGCGCCGATGATCAGCACATCCGCCGCTGGCATCAGCCCTCCTGCTCGGCCGCTAAAGCCGTAGCGGTTTCGCGGATGTAATAGAACAGGCGAGTTGGCGCTGCTTCGTGGGTGGCCGCGAAGTTCGCCGCGTCTGCGGTGCTGCGCGGCTGTACGGCTTCGAGCGTCTCGCGGATCAAGCCGTCGATCCACTGCGCCTGAAAGGTGGCTTCTTCGTTGTATTCGGCCACCGGGAAGGCCACGATCCCGCCTGCCATGCTGGCGATGGCCAGGCCAAACATCAGCGCCGCCAGCATCCCGATAATCGTGAGCGCCCGGCGATTGGCGCGGCGCAACTCGACGCGGGGCGTCGCGGCGCCCGCCACCGCCTCCTGCAAGCGCTTGCGACTGTAGCCGCGGCTGAAATCCAGCGCCTTTCGGTTTTGTAGCGGCGGCGGCGCTTCCGCTCGGTCAGTCAGGATGGGAATGATGCGCTCCCGGGCCGCCAGCGCGCTCGCCAGCTCCTGTTGCACGACCGGGTCGACATTGGAGGCGGCCGATACCAGCACGATCAGCAGGGGCTGCGCGGCGGGTATCGACCTGACCAGGTCGTCGCGGATGCGCTCGGCCAGCGCGGTCTGTTCATCGGTGTAGGTGATGCGAATCATCGGCGCGGCATCGTCTCGCTATTGTGAAAAATGGCACAAACCATTTTGACACAATTGTAGCGCTTATCCTAGCCCAGTTTCGCCAGCGAGAAAATGGGCGCTGTTACCGAGGCAATGGCTTCAGATCGCTTTCGCCGCAAAGACAAGAAGGCACATAATACACAGTGCCTGGATACCTTCTATTAGGACGTTCGCCAGTCTTCGCGCTGAACCGGCAGAGCGGCAAAGTCATTATCAGATGTCACCACTATGGCGTTCAAGCGTTGAGCCAAGGCGGCGATAAGCAGGTCAACATCGGAGAATTGCCTCCCGCGATTCCGCATGGTCGCCCATAAATGGGCGGCCACTTGCCAATCCTCATCCGTTAGCGTCAGGTGATCCATCAGGGGTGTAATCGATTCGCGGAAAAGGCGCAGCTTCCGCCTGGCATTGACATGGAGCAAACCGCGCAAGACTTCGTAGCGTACCGGATCACACAGGCCCAGGATATGCCCGGCTTCGCCAGCACTGTTCAAGCGATCAAGGACTTGTGGCAGGCGATGAATCCGGTCGGCGATAACATTAGTGTCCAGGATATAGATCACTGGGTCCATACGGACTCATCCCAGGGTTCAATGTAGTCTTCAGTCATCGCGGCGGTCATCTCGTCCAACTGCGCTTGGCTCATGCCTTCGCCCATCGCATCGAACGCCGCATTTAGCCGCCGCATCCTTTGTTTTGTAGTCAATTGAGTTGACTTTTTGGGAAGCCGATCAATATGCTGTTGCAAGCGACGGCGCTCTTCGTCAGTCATTTCGTCGACCGCGCGCAAAACCTGTTCAAAGATCATGGTATTCTCCTGCTGGCGCCCCTCCTCAATTGAAAAGCGAGTGTTCTCGCTCATTATATCTGAAGTTAGGAATAAATCCGCGCGCCGCGATCCATTGCCCACTGGATTTTCGGTCACATGAAAACGAACGGAGCTTGATCTCATTACGATTCTCGGCGCACCCGGCGTTAGACATCTTTGCCGTGACCGAATGTGGCGCGCTGCTAAGGCGTCGGAATCCAGCGCCTGATGTCCACGCTTTGCGCCGCATCCAGCGCGGCCGGGTCGCCGATGGGCAGCCAGAAGGGCGAATCAACCACCGCCACGGCCTGATCTCGGGCGGCCGCCGTCATATAGTCGCTGATCTCGTATTCGCCGCGCGCGGTCTTTTCCAGCGCATACTCGAAGACATCGGCGCGGAATTTGTAGGCGCCGGTACTGCAGGGCGCGGGGGCAGGGTAGCGTCCGCGGGCGGGCTTCTCGTCGATGGCCTGGAACGCGCCCGCCGCATTCTTGACGATGACGCCAAAGCGCTCGTAATCCCGCCGCCGCGCCGACAAGATGCCGTAGGATTGCCGGCTGAGCTGGCGCAGGGCGGAGCGGCTGAAGAGATCGTCGCCGTTGATGACCAGGAAGTCGCCGCTTTGCAGTCGGTCGCGGCAGCAGAGCAGCGCGTGGCCGGTGCCCAGTGGCCGCGGCAGCTGCTCGACCAGGGCGTAATCCGCGAACAGCGTCTGGCGCGCCATGAATTCGGCGATCTGCGCCTTGAGGTAATGCGCCACGATCAGCACGCGCTCGACGATGCCGCGCAGGCTCAAGAGCGACCACTCGAGGATGGGGCGGTTTTGCAGCGTCAAGAGTGGCTTGGGCGTCGTTAGCGTCAGGGGGCGCATGCGCCTGCCTTCGCCGCCGGCCAGGATTATGCCATCCATGGCCGCGGCGGGTCAGCGCAATTCATTGTAGTAATCGGTGTCTCCGTCTTCTTCTTCGACGAATTCACCTTCGCGGAAGGAGGGGATAATCGTGTCGTCGTCGCCGTAGAGATCGGCGTAGCTGCCTAGCTCGTCATCGTCCAGGTCGTAGCCCTCGTCGTCCAGTTCGTCGTCGTCCAGGTCGATGTCGATATAGTCCTCGATCAAACTTTCGGCGTCGTCAAGCAGGTCGTCGACTTCGTCGCTCTCCGCTTCGATTTCCGGCTCGGAGTCATCCAGACGCTCCAGGGACAGCACTTCCGGCTCTTCCAACTCGGCCAGCAGGGCCAGGGCCGGCTGCGCCTGCGCGGCGTCCGCCAGGGTGTCAGCATCGTCGACAAGCTCGTCTTCCATGCGCTCGAGCGCGTCCAGCTCGGCGGCTGTCGGCTCCTCGATATGGTCAAGCTTGCCGCGCGCCTGACGCAATAAGGCGTCGATCAGCGAGGTCTCGTCGCTCCCGTATTCGCCCGGCGGATCTCCTTCGTTTCCGTTGGGCGTATGGCCTGACAGCATCACTCGGCTCCCTTCGCCAGGCTCATGCCAGTGTCTCTTTCACTATAGCGCAAAAAAGTGAATGTAGCCGCAAATCGTCGGTTAACTCAGGGTGGAAGGCGGTGGCCAGCAAGCGCCCCTGCCGGGCAGCCACGATGCGCCCGTCGTCCAGCCGCGCGAGCGCCTCTACCCCGCAATCCACGGCGGTGACAACCGGCGCGCGAATGAAGACCGCGTGGAAGGGCTCGCCCGCCAGACCGGCGATTTGCAGGTCGGTTTCGAAGCTGTCAATTTGGCGGCCGAAGGCATTGCGATCGACTGTGATGTCCATTGAGCCGAGGATGGGCTGCTCTTCAATGCCGATGTCCCGCGCCAGGAAGATCATGCCGGCGCAGGTGCCCCAGGTCGGTTTGCTGTCGGCGAAGCGGCGCAGCGGCTCTATCAAGCCGTACTCACTCGCCAGCTTGCCGATGGTGGTGCTCTCGCCGCCGGGGATGATCAGCCCGTCAAGGCTCTCCAGTTGATGGGGAAGACGGACGTCGACCGTCGCCACATCCAGCCGCCGCAGCATCTTCATATGTTCTATGAAAGCGCCCTGCAAGGCGAGTACGCCGATCTTCATACCTGGTCCATTAGCGATAATATGCCCACGCTATTATGTAGTCGATTGCGCCGCCGCTCAAGGCGATTTCCGGGCAAACCCATCAAGTGTTTTCACCACAGAGCCACTTGAGTAATGCCAGATCAGGCATGCGAAATTCGGCATAAGGTCAAAATGCAGGCGCGACTTTGTGAATCGCCCGAAACCCGATCTCTGAAAGTTCTCGAATGAAATTGACTGCGATAGGGAGAACTTTGCCAATTTAATCGAAATGCCGTAGGGGCGACCTATCACGTCGCCCGCTCTTTCAGGACGAGTTTTCGGGCGACTTAATAAGTCGCCCCTACGATTTGACTTGATTTGTGAATTCTCACAACTGACTTGGAGTCAAGTCTGTGCTCAAACTGCGGATTGTTTTGCTCGTCCCAGCGGATGTCGATTTCGATTGCGCGGCCGCTCAAGGCAAGACGTCGACGCGTATCAGGCGGGCCAGGCTTTGGCCGATGATGCGGAATTCCCGCCCCAGCTTGAGCTGCATGGGGCCCTCGAAGGGCGCCACATGGATGACGTCGCAGACTTGCCCCGGCGACAGCCCCAAGGCGTCAACGTATTGCAGCCGGTCGGATTCGCGCGTGATCAGCCGGCTGACGCGGATGCTAGCGCCCGCTTCCACCTGCGACAGGTAGACATCGGTGGCCGGGGGCAGCGCGCCGCTGGCGCTCGGGATCGGCTCGCCGTGCGGGCAGGTCGCCGGCTCGTCGGTCATATCAAACATGCGCTGCACGACCGCGTCGCTCAGGCCATCGCTCAACCGCTTGGCCTCATCGCAGACTTCCAGCCAGCTCATAGCCATGACTTGCACCAGAAAGACCTCGGCCACGCGCTGCTTGCGGATATGCTTCAGGGCTTGGACGCGCCCCGGCTCCGTGATGGCGATGCCTTGATAGCGCTGATGATGCAGCAAGCCGCTTTTGCTGAGCCGGTTGATCATGCGATTGACCGCCGGTGGACTGACATCCAGCATTTCCGCCAGTTGCGAGGTGCTGACGTATTCGACCGGCTCCGGCTGCCGGTCGATCAAACGGTAGATTTCCGCCAGGTAGGCGCGCATTTTGCTGCTAAGTGCGCTAGTCATTGGGCTGCCCAGGGGCTGATTGGCATCGATTCGGCGCGCGGCTTACAAGCCGTGTTCGAGACGCGTAATCAATCGCTCCGGCAAGTTATAGTCCAGCATGCGCCTTTGTACAGCCCGAATATTGTAGGGGATGCGCCGATGCTCGAAGACGCCGCTGGTCAGATCAAGGAGGCCGTAAGCGGCGTCGGGGTTTTGGTCGCGCGGCTGGCCGATGCTGCCCGGATTGATGATCTGGCGCTGGCCATTCAGCGTGTGCGATTCGTTATAGCGCGGCGGACTGGATTGGGCTTGGCTCTCGTCTTCGTCCATCGTATAGATCACCGGCTGATGCGTATGCCCGACGAAACAGTAGGGCGTCTCGAAATGGGGAAAATTCAGCGCCGCGACTGTCGGCTCAAGGATGTACTCCCAGATCGGCTCGCGCGGGCTGGCGTGCACCAGCGTATAGTCGCCGATGACAAAGGTAACCGGCAGATGCTCCAGAAATTCGGTGTTCTCGGCCGTCAGCGTGTCTTGCGTCCATTCGACCGCGCGCCGGGCGTCCGGGTTGAATGTCTTGACGTCCAGCCGATTCAGCGCCGCCCAGTCATGATTGCCGGCGAGGCAGAGCTGGGGCAGCGTTTTGAGGCGCTCGACGCATTCGTTGGGATCGGGTCCATAGCCGACGACATCGCCCAGGCACCAGACGAAATCCCACTCGCCTTCGCTGTGCTTCAATACGGCTTCAAATGCGGTGTCGTTGGCGTGAATATCGGAGATGACGAGGATGCGCATGGGTCTCTATTTCAAGCTATATTGACAGAAATCATCTTACCATGCTTTGATTAGGGTGGCGATATACGTCAGCCTGACGGCAGGGCGCCGACTGGTCTACGCGACCGAGAGGGCTGCTCCCTCTGTGTACTCCCTTGCTTTCTACGTCCTCACGGAGACATTGTAGGGTCGTTTGTCTGAAACGCCCGCTTGTACAAGGTATCTGTTTCGACGGGCGGCGCGGCGACCCGCCCCTGCAGCGTGCGAATTGGATAGGGATTCATTCATTGGCGCGAGCCGAGTCGCGCCTTGCGGCCGGCTGTGGCAAAGCCCCGGTTGCAGTATAGTGGTAGGATTGATTTTGCTGGCCAGGCGAATGAGCCTAGCGATGTTTTTTGAATTGCGCGTTTATCCCTTGCAGCCCGGTAAGGGCCAGGAATTCAGCCAGTATATGGATGAAGAAATCATTCCCTTTCAACTGTCCAAGGGCATGACCATTCTGGCGTCCTTCCTAAACGACGCCGAAGACACCTACGTCTGGATTCGGCGTTTCGCCGACGAGGCGGAAAAAGACGCCCTCTACGATGCCGTTTACAATAACGACTACTGGCGGAACGAGGTCGCTCCCAAGCTGCCCGCCTTGATGGACGGCGCCAGACTGGAAGTCACCATCCTCAAAGCGACGCCGCGCTCCTTCATGCAGTAGCGGCGTCATTCAAGGAGAACAGATATGGCTGAGCACTTTCTGGACGACAGCGTCATCCAGCCCTTCTGGGACAATTCTATTGAGCCGCGCCTGGAAATCGACAGCGGCGATGTGGTCGTCTTCGACTGCCTGGAAGCCAACGGCCAAATCCAGCCCGACTGGACGGTTGACGACTACTTGAATGTCGACCGCAGCAAAATCCACGCGCTGAACGGCTCGGTCTGGGTCAAGGGCGCGGAACCCGGCGACGCCCTCGAAATCGACATCCTTGATATGCGGCACAAAGGCTGGGGCTGGTCGGCGCATCGGCCGGGCATGGGCCTGCTGCCGGAAGACTTCGACTACAGTTATCTGCATCAGTGGCGCATCGAGGGCGAGACCTGCTTCTCGACCGAGCTGGCGCATATCAGCCTGCCCTTCGAGCCGCATACGGGCGTGGTCGGCGTGGCGCCGCGGGAAGCCGGCCGCTTCAGCACTTTTCCGCCGCGCGAGAATGGCGGCAACCTCGATGTGCGCGATATGACCATCGGCGCGACCGTCTGGCTGCCGGTGCTGGTCGAGGGCGCGCTATTCGCCACGGGCGACTGCCACGCCGCGCAAGGGCAGGGCGAAGTCTGCGTGACCGGCATCGAAGCGCCAATGGTCGTCACCATGCGCATCAAGCTGCTCAAAGACGTTAACTTAGCCGAGGCGCAGGTGCGGCGGCCCAGCCCCATGAGCAAGCTCGACACTGCCGGCTGGCATATCACCACGGCGCACGGGCCCGACCTGATGCGGAACGCCAAGAACGCCTTGCGCTATATGATCGACTGGCTGGAAGCGAATCACAGCATGAGCCGCAGCCAGGCCTATATCTTGTGCAGCGTGGCGGGCGACCTGAAGATCAGCGAGATCGTGGACGCGCCCAACTGGGTGGTGTCTTTTCACATGCCGCTGGCGCTGTTTGGGGGTTAGGTCTTCCTGTGACTGCAATGGATCTTCACCTGTAAACTGACGTGTAGGGGCGACCTATTAGGTCGCCCGCGCTCAATTAAATCAGACTTTTGCTCATGTCATTCAGCAACTCTTCCCTACCCATGCGCCGCTCGATTCGCCTGCAAGGGTACGACTACAGCAAAAGTGGAGCATATTTTGTGACGATCTGCACGTACCGGAATGCCTGCCTGTTTGGAGAGCTTCGCGATGGAAAGATGACAGTCAATAATTTGGGTCTAATTGTTACAGACTGCTGGAGTCAGATAACTCAGGTTCGTCCGAATGTCGAATTGGATGCGTTCGTTATAATGCCAAATCATCTCCATGGAATCCTCTTCATACTCGATAAGAATACGGCCGACGTTACCACAGGGCCTAAGCGGACAGCTAATGATTCAGAAAATAAGCTGGCGAGCGGTTCACTTGGCGTCATTATTGGCCAATTCAAACGTGCGGTCACGATACGGAGCAAGTCGCTCGATAAGCCTCCTGACCAAGCAATTTGGCAGCGATACTATTACAAGCACAACGTCCGAAGTGAACGATCCCTTGATGACATCCGCAAGTACATCGTCGAGAATCCGGGGAATTGGCTTGATGATTCACTGTATGTGCAATAACAAGATGCCAGTTTCGGGGTTGCGGGCGACCTGGTAGGTCGCCCCTGCAATTGTCCTTTGAGATTGCAGGCTACATTTGACCTTGCGACAGCGGGTAAGGTGTCATCAACCCTAGCGATTCCACAGCCACAGCAACCAGACCATCGGCCGGCTCAGCAGCCACAGCAGCAGCATACGCCCAAGGCCGTGATGCTTGCGACAGTAGACCAGCAGATCGCGGAAAAAGATACGCGTGGCCAGCCAGTTGCGCGTGGACGATTTCTCGTGATGCGTCACCCGCGCCGCCGCCAGAAAGCGCATAGGCCGTTGATGCCGCTGCGCCAGCGTCTCCTCGGGGAAGTAGAGCAGCAGATCATCATCCAGCAGGCTGTCCTCGCGCCGCATCAGCGAGCAGGCGCCGGGGATGGCTTCGACATCGCGGTCGCTGGTCCGGTCCCAGTCGGCGTAAGTGGTATGCGCCTGCAGGCTGCGCTTGAGCGTCGGCAGCAGGTAGCCCAGCAGCGTGTAGTTGAGAAGCAGAGTCTGGAAGCTGGGTATGCGCGCGCAGGTTGGCTGGATGCGGCCGTCGGGGTAACGCAGCTGCGCAGTTACGCCGGCGTAGTTCGGGTTATCGCGCAGGAAGCGCAGCATCAGCGCCAGGGCGTCGGGCGCCACTTCCGTATCCGGATTGAGCAACAGCGCGTAATCGGCCCTGGCGGCGCGGAGGCCGATATTGTTGCCGCCGCAATACCAGGTGTTGGTCGTCTGCGCCAGCAGCCGCGCCTCGGAGAACTCGTCGCGCACCATGGCCGCGCTGCCGTCGCTCGAGGCGTTGTCGACCACGATGATCTCCAGCGCCAAGCCCCGGATCGCGCGCAGCGACAACAGGCAGTTCCGCAGCAAATCGCAGGTGTTATAGCTGACGATGATGACCGACAAATCCGGCACGCGCGCTCCTTCCGGTTGACTGCCGCTGTTGCCAACTTAGCACAAAGCCCCGCAGATGCAAGCCAGCCAAGCCATCTGTAGGGGCGACCCATCCGGTTGTTCGCTCCCGACCAGCAACGGGCGGCATGGTATGCCGCCCCTACAGATTACGATGTCGTTAGGGGCGATTATGTGAATTGGCCCCTCTGTGTCTCGGTGGCAAAAATCTCTGTGCCTCTGTGACTCTGTGGCAAAATATCAACCCCCCGACTCTCCGCGGCATCTGGCATATTCGCCTCAACTCAGCTAGCATGGGCGCGAATGGCAAGCTGCGTAAGGAATGTGAAAATGAAGTTCGGAGTCGTTCTTCCTCAAAACCAAATCGGCGCCGACCCGGTCGTGCTGCGCGACTTCGTGCAGGCGGCCGAAGGCATGGGCTACCACCACCTGCTGGCTTACGATCATGTGCTGGGCGCGGATCCCGCTCGCCCGGGCTGGGAAGCCGGCCGGCCCTACAATTACACGGACATGTTCCACGAGCCCTTCACGCTCTTCTCCTGGATGGCGGGCTTCACCGAAAGCATCGGCTTTATGACCGGCGTATTAATCTTGCCGCAGCGGCAGACCGCTCTCGTGGCTAAACAAGCGACCCAGCTCGACCTGGTCTCCGGCGGGCGCTTTCGCATGGGCGTCGGCATCGGCTGGAACGAAGTCGAATACACGTCGCTGGGCTGTGACTTCAGCACTCGCGGCGCGCGCGTGGAAGAGCAGATCGGCGTCCTGCGCCGGCTGTGGACCGAGGAGCTTGTGAATTACAACGGGCGCTTCGACACCATCGACGAAGCCGGCATCAACCCGCTGCCGCCAAAGCCGATCCCGATCTGGATGGGCGGCTACGCTGATGTCGTCTTGCGCCGCGCGGGACGCTTGAGCGATGGCTATATGGCGCAGGAGGGCCCGGCAGCGGACGCCAAGCCCATGACCGACGCCTTTCTGGCCTACGCCGATGAAGCCGGCCGCGCCGACCAGGTCGGAATTCACACGCGCCTGCGCACGGAGTTTACGCCCGAAAGCGAGTGGGAAGCGCTCATTGAAGGCTGGCAAGCCATCGGCGCCACCGAGCTGGCGGTCTATCCTCACGGCGAGGCGCTCGACGACTACCTGGAGCGTCTGCGGCGCTTCAAGGACATGTTCGGCGTCTGATGGAAGCGCAGTTCTACCCAGGAAGCCTGTAGGGGCGGCTCGCTGCGCCGCCCGTCAATGGACTTGACTGCTCCCTTTTCCGCTCATACGTTGAATTTCGGGCGTTTCAACGAAACGCCCCTTCAGTTTTCGATTATTGTGCGCCTGACCATAGAGATGGCGTAAGGGGCTAGGGAATGCTCCTCATTATCGTCCGGCTGGCGCTGCGCTACATCAGCCGGCGCTTCTTC
>CAZWCV010000063.1:19781-20012 GCA_964632725.1 uncultured Anaerolineaceae bacterium | reverse complement strand
CGCCAGCACGGGCCGCGACATCGGCATGAAGATCCGCCACCAGACGCCGAATTCCGAGCAGCCGTCGATGCGGGCGGAGTCGTAGATGTCTTCCGGTATGCCGCGGAAGAACTGTCGGTACAAGAAAATATAGAAAGCATTATGCCCGAGCACGCGCGGCAAGATCAGCGGGCCGAAGGTGCGCGTCCAGCCGATCTCGTCGAAAAACAGGAATAAGGGAATTAATCGCAC
>CAZWCV010000063.1:10591-19705 GCA_964632725.1 uncultured Anaerolineaceae bacterium | reverse complement strand
TCATCGTCGCCAGCAAGATGCCAAAGAATATATTCCGCCCCGGGAAAGGAATCCGCGCGAAAGCGTATCCGGCCAGCGTGCAAGGCACCCAGGCGCCAAACAGCGAGGCCACCACAATTACCATCGTATTGCGCGTGTATTGCAGGATAGGCCGCGCTTCAAAGAGATAGGGATAATTCTCCCAGGCGATGGGGTCCGGGATTAGTTCGAGCCGGCGGATGGTGATCTTGTCGCGCGTTTTTAAGGAGGTTGAGACGGTCCAAAACAGCGGCACCATCATCACGATTGCGCCTACGGTCAAAACCGCGTAGATAATGATGTAGCGAACCATTTTGGTTCTGGGATCTTCAATCATACCCGCATCCTAGTCCTACTCTCCTCTTCCCTCTTGATGGGGGAAGGGGCTGGGGGCTGGGGGTGATTTAAGCCTCATCGTCTTGAGAATCCCCATAGAACACCCAGCGATTCGAGGTGTAGACGAGCATCAGCGTCAGCACAAAGATGATAAGGAACAAAATGACAGACAGCGCAGCTGAATAACCGAATTCAAAATCTCGGAAGGCCTTGTTGTAGACATGTAGCATGTAGACAAGTCCAGCTTGCAAGGGTCCTCCGTTGGTCCCGATGAGAATGAAAACTTGCTCGAAGACCTGGAAGCCGCCGATCAAACCCAGCAGCAGATTGAAAAATATGGTCGGCGTCATCAGCGGGACCGTGATATAAAGCAAACGATGCCAACCGGTGCCGCCGTCAATCGCGGCCGCCTCGTACAGATCTTCGGGGATACTCTGCAAGCCGGCCAGGAAGATGATCATCTGCCCGCCGAAACCCCAAAGGCTGAGCAAGATCAGCGACGGTTTAATCGCGTCCGGCGATGACAGCCAGCGCACCGGCGTCGCCCCAATCAAGACCAGGAACTGATTGAGGAAGCCGTAGCGCGTGTTGAGAAAGCCGGCGAAGATCACGGTCGCCGCCACCAGCGGCACAACCGACGGCACATAGAATAGCGTCCGGTAGAGCTCCATGCCGCGCACGCGCAGATTCAGAATCAGCGCGACCAGGAAGGCGAATATCAGGCGCAAGGGCACGCTGAAGCCCAGGTAATAGAGGGTATTGTACATACTCTTGCCGAAGAACTTGTCCGCGGTGAAGATCTTGATGTAGTTTTCAAGACCGATCCAGGGCGGCGTCCCCACCGTGCCGATCTGATAGTCAGTGAAACTCAGGTACAGATTGTAGATGAAAGGCGCCGCGTCAAAGATGATGAAGCCGGCGAACCAGGGAAAGATGAAGACAAAGCCGATCAAGGCGCGGTTGCGGAACCACCATTCCTGAAAGCGCGATTTCCAGGTGGCGTCCGGCTGTGAATGCTTTGACTTCAGCGAGGCTTGCAAGACTTTGCTCCTAGCGCCCCCACCCTAAATCCCTCCCCGACGCGCAGTGTCTACGCGCGCCATAAGGAGGGAGGGACTTTGCTCCACCTCCCCACCACCTTGCTAAGGCAGTCTTCCCCTTCCCTCTTGATGGGGGAAGGGGTCGGGGGATGGGGGTGAATTAACCTACATATTATCAGCGTCGAACTCCGCCCAGAACTCGTCGAGCAAGGCCTGCATTTCGGCATGGGCGTCGCTCAGCGCATCCGCCGGAGACTTCACGCCGAAGTACGCTTCCTCGATATTGTTGGACAGGATCTCGGCCAACTGACCCTGAACGGGCGTGATCTGAACCGGCGTATCCAGCGCCAGACCTTCAAGCACGACACTCCAGTAGGGATTGACGTTGTAGTATTCCGGGTTTTCGTTACAGGCTTGCACCGGCGAGGGACGACTCTGCGCGAAGAGGAAAGCGCAACCGCCCAGCTCATGGACACCGATGAACTCGGCGAACTTGAAGGCCGCCTCCTGCTTCTCGGGCGGGTGCACGGCCGGGATGGTGTAAGCCCAGGCGCCGCTGTAATTGTAGCCGGTGGTGCCAGCGGAATGGGCATCGGCATTGTCGCCATTGTAGGGCCGCAGCATCGTGCCCCAGCTCTCGGTATCCGCATAACCCTCAGGGTCGTTCACATTGAAGTGACCGAAGAAGGAGGTGTTGATGTGCAGGAAGGCCTGCTGGTCTTCATACCAGGGGTGATCGCCCTGGGCGAAGGCCGTGTCCTGGAAGAAGTCGGTGACGTTCTCCGTGCCGTGGTTGATGTTGTTGGTCAGGTTGACCATCCATTCCAGCGTTTCAACACCTTCGGGGCTGTTGAAGAGCAAAGTCCGGCCATCGGTCGAGACGTACTGGCCGTTGTTGGTATAGAGCCAGGCCACGAATTCCGCGTCTGTACCGAAAGCCGCCGCACCCAAGACATCAATACCCATGACATCGGCGACCGTGATGGCTGCCGCCATCTCCTCAAGTTCCTGCCAGGTCTGCGGCGGAGCTTCCGGATCGAAGCCGGCATCGCGCAGCAGGTTCTTGTTGTAAATCATCAGACCGGTCAAGCCGCCGGCTGTCGGCATCGGCAAGCCGTAGAGTTCGCCGTTCCAGTATTGCAGGCCAATCTCGCCATCATAGAAGACGCTGAGGTCGGTGCCATGCGACTCGACGAAGGCGTCGATCGGGATGATCAAGCCGTTGATGGCGAATTGATAGGTCTCCGGCCGCGTCGACATGATGATGCCGGGCGGGTTGCTGCTGGCGGCGGCGGTGGCGAGCAATTCAGCGCGGTTATCCCAGGGCTGCACCTGGTTGATCACCATGATACAGGGGTTCTCCGCCTCGAAGTGGCCGATCAGCGTGTCCATCAGCGCTTCGCGGGCGGCGCCCCACCAATTCATAAACTCGAGTTCTATAACATCGCCGTCGCAGTCGGCCGCCGCGGGCAAGAGACCCAGCGAAAACAGCATGACCAGCGCGATGGCAATTCGTACAAAAGCTGTCAGTTTCATGATACTCTCCTCAATATGGCAATAGAATCGTTGAACAAAGGCTTTGCAGCCATTCGTACCCGGAATTCAAGCGCCCAAGCGAGTTTGTTGCGTTCTTACCGCCAACAGTTATACTTGGGCGAGTTGCGCCCAAGGCGCAACAGTCTGCGTCGAGTGTAACGCGTATCTGGCCATCTGTCAAAATGGCGGCCGATACAATGAAATGGAGGAAGACTGTGCCGGCTGCGCTGGAAAACCCGGGTGTTCTCAATATCCTCAAGTACGCCAACGCCGTGAAACTGAAATGGTATCGCCCCGAGGGCCGGCCGCAGGTTTGGATTCGCGCGGACCTCAAGCACATGGACGACATCAACGGCGCAAACACCATCGACATTGCGGACATAGCCCGGGGCAGCGAAGTTCTGGAGTTGCTGGTGGACATCCTCTCTTCGCCCGACACCGACTGGATGAAGTATGATTCGCCCGGTGAAGAAGAGTGGTATGTACTGCCGTCGCTGTTGGATTCGTAGACTTGCCAGCCCGTGCAATTGCAGGCGCCGCGCGAGATACACATAGATAATTATGGCCACGTTTAAGACTGACCCGCGCCTCAGCCGCTTCGACCCCCTGGAGCGCATATTCTTTTACGACGACTTCGACGAAGGCATTCACGGCTGGTCGGAACTAATCGGCAACTACGAGCATACGCTGGATTCGATGCTGCCCGAATACAGCGATATGCGCCCGCCCATGCTCAGCAATTTGACCATGTGGGATACAGGCGCCGCCGGCTCCATGGAAGGGACATACGCGCTCAAGCTGGCCAGCCGCGCGCGGGCCGGTTCGCTGGCGACCAGCATCAAGCGGCAGACTTTCCGCAAGCGCGGGCAAATCCAGCTCGAGTGTTATTTCACTTTCAAGCCGGAAGCCAGCGAGCTGCGCCTGTCGCTGAACGATGTGCGCGCCTTTGGCGTGCTCTTCGACCTGCAAGACGGCATGAATCCCGAATATCGCTGGATGCCGCATCTGCGCTACTTGAACGCGCAAGGCGGCGAGATGGTCAATCGCTGGCAGATGAAGGGCGAGACCCGCGCCTTCGCGAATATTGGCGATTCGGGCGAGACGGTATCGCATTTTCATCTCGGCCCCGAGAATTGGGAGTTCATCGACGCGCCGGTCCAGACGCTCGCGTACAACGAGATCGCCACCAAGATGAACTGGCATTATCTGCGCGTCAATGTCGATCTGGCGGCGCGGCGATTCCTCAGCTTCCAGTGCAACGACCTGGTATACGCCGGCGAGCCGTTGAAGCATATCTCCATTCCGGCCATGCCCAACTTGAATTGCATGCTGAATACCGCCTTCTGGGTCGAGAGCAATCGCGACAAACGCGCCTTCCTCTACCTCGATTCCGTGCTGCTCAGCGGGGAGTTTTGATCATGGCGCTGCGGCGGAGTTATACGGCGGTGGTCGAGCGCAACGCGCGCTGGCAGGGCGAGTTCGCCACCGAGCCTTACGAAGCCGCCTGGGCCAGCGAGGCGATTTTCTTTGTGCGCGCTTTCAAAGTGCTTCCGTCTGCAGAAATCGAGCGCAATTCCGCATTCGTTCAGATTTCCGCCGACGGCATCCACTGGGTGGATGAGGGTTCCCGATTTGACTTGCCAAGAAAAGATCATGAAGTAACGTTTTGCCGGGTGAAGCACTTCGGCGGCTGGCTCCGGATTCGTGGAAGGATACAGCCCGGCAACGGCATGTACGCATTGGTTTCGCTGGCTCTGAAGGAATGATTACGTTGACGGTCAACCCCCCTCTAAATCTACCCCCGTTGCAACGGGGGGAGACTTCGTCAACTCGCGCCGACTGCGGAACCAATTCAGATCGCCCGCCAAACGTAAATCTGTAGGGGCGACATATCATGTCGCCCGCAATTCGACAAGTTGATACATAGCAGGACTCCAACATGACAACTCCCCCGACATTCGACTTCGACGCCGTCATCGTCGGCGCCACGCCCGCGGGCATCATGGCCGGCATCACCGTCGCCCGGGGCGGGCGCAGCGCGGTCATCCTGGAGCGGACGGCGCATATCGGCGGCTTGCCCGCCAACGGCCTGGGCGCAACTGACATCGCCACGCGCGGCGCTACCGGCGGCCTCTTTCTCGATTTCGTGCGCCGCGTTAAAGCGCATTACAGCGATACCTGCGGGCCTGACTCGCAGCAAGTCACGGACTGCAGCGACGGCTACCGCTTCGAGCCGCATGTGGCCGAGCTGGTCCTGCACAATATGATCGCTGAGTGCGGCGACAAGCTCGAAGTCCGTACGCTGCGCCAATTCAATCACGAGCCGCGCAACGCCGGCAAAGACGGCGCTGCCCTGCGTCAGATTCGCATCCTCAATCGTGAAAGCGGCGCCGAAGAAGTCTACAGCGCCAGTGTCTTCGTCGACGCTACCTACGAAGGCGATTTGGCGGCGGCGGCGGGCGCGCCCTACATGCTGGGGCGCGAGGGCGCCGACGAATATGGCGAACCCTGCGCCGGGAAATTCTATCAGCGCTGGGGAGCGCCGGTCGACGAAGTCTATAGCACCGGGCAAGGCGACAACGCCATCCAGTCTTACAACTACCGCCTGCCGCTGACCAAAGACAAAAGCAATATGACCCGCATCCAAAAACCGGCGACTTACAATCGCGACGAATACGTCACGCTCATCGACGATGTGCGGCTCAACCGCTTCGCCGGGCCGCCCACGCCCATGGAATTCGACGGCATCGGCGCGATCACCAACATGGTGGTCGTGCCCAACGGCAAAGTCGACGGCAACAATCAGCACGCCGCCTTCATCTCGACTGACCTGCCGGAAGAGAACTGGCCCTACCCCGCCGCCAGCTGGGATTGGCGCGACCGCTTCGCGGGGCGCTTGCGCGACTACATTCTGGGCTTGTTCTACTTCGCGCAAAACGACCCCGAGCTGCCGGCGGACTTCCGCGAGCGTTGCAGTCGCTGGGGGCTGGCCAGCGACGAATTCCCTGAGAACGGCAACTTCCCGCGTCAGATCTACGTGCGCGAGGGCCGGCGCATCCGCGGCGAGTATCTCTTCACGGCGCATGACGCGCTGTCCAAACGCGGCTCGCGCGAGCATTCGACCAGCATCACCGCCAGCCACTACGCGCTGGACTCGCACGCCTGCCACAAGCGCGAACCCGGACGCCCGCATACCGAAGGCATCTTCTCTTATAGAACCAAGCCATACTGCGTGCCCTACGGTGTCATCGTGCCGCTGGAAGTCGAGAATCTGCTGATACCCGTGCCGGCATCGGGCACACATATCGGCTTCAGCACCTTGCGCATGGAGCCCTGCTGGATGGCGCTGGGCGAAGCGGCCGGCGTCGCCATCAACGTGAGCCTGGACGGTGGGACGTCCCTGCGCGCCGCCAACGTGGTCGAGATACAGCGGCGCTTGCTGGCGGCGGGCGCTGTGCTGAGCTACTACGAAGACGCCGCGCCCGGCGACGCGCACTACGAGGCGCTGCAATTCTTCGCCCTGCGCGGCTTCCTGGGCGACAGTTACCGGGCAGAGCTCGACGCGCCCGTCTCAGACGAGGACCGCGCCAACTGGACAGAATGGGCAGATACACCGGGTTTGGCGCGCTTCAGCGGTACGCGCGGCCAACTCCTGGATAAAATCTATACTGATGTGCGTTTACGACCGGATGCGGAGCAAGCCAATCTGCACGCTTCAGTGAAAGACTGATCAAAGTTACTCGCTCCCCTTCCCCCTTTATGGGGGCAAGGGGCCGAGGGATGGGGGAAAGATGGAATTTGTAAAGATTACTCCAGAACAGAAACAGCAATTCGATGACGAGGGATTCCTGATCATGCGCGAGGCTATTGACAGCGACACGGTCTCCGCGCTGATAGAAGCCGGCGACCGGCTGATCGCCTCCGACCGCGAACTCAATCGACAGCGCCGACCCGGCGGCTTGTACGACGGCTTCCGCAACTGCGTGTCGATGGACGACGCCTTCCTGCCGCTGATCACCAACCCCAAGGTCTTCTCAATCGTGGCGCAGCTGCTCAGCCCCTATCTGTCGCTGCTGACCAGCCACCTGATTTATCGCGCTCCCGACCCGCCCGGCGCCTCCGGCGACGCGCGCATCCCCGGCTGGCACCGCGACCACTATATGTCCATGCGCGACCTGGGCGACCAGCATATCCCGCGTCATTCGCTCAAGGTCGCCTATTACCTGACCGACCTGAGCGAGCCGAACTCCGGCGTGACCATGATGGCGGCCGGCAGCAACCAGCTCAAGCAGCCTATCGACATTCCCGATGGCCAGGTCGATCCCGCGACCATGGTCGAGCCGCTGCTGAACCCGGGCGACGCCGTCTTCTTCGAGAATCGCACCTGGCATGCCGGCGCCGCCAACCTGAGCGATCGCATCCGCAAAGCCGTCATGATCGGTTATTGCTACGACTGGATCACGCCCACAGACTATCGGCAGCAGGCGCCCGACATGGTCGAAAAGCTGTCGCCGATGGAGCGCTACCTGGTCGGCGAGCCGGTCGATGACAATCCCAATTTTGATTTCACCGGCGGCCCCAACCCGATCGACGACTGGTGTGTGGAGAACGGCTATCAATACCGGCCGCAGCAGAGCAAAGACCACGTCCTCGCTGCTGGCGAACCCAGCAAGCCAGGCATGTAACTATAGATAGACGGAAAGCGAGCTACTCGGCGCGAGTCGAAGTGGATTATTTGACCGGCGCGTGATTCGTAACAGGCAGGCCGTATGAGAATTAGGAAGATTTGAGCTTGGGCGTTTCGAAATAACTTTCGAGGCGATTCACCGTCGCTTGCAAGACTTTCAAATCGCCGCGGACCTTATGATGCAGATCCAGCGACGTATCGACCTTTTCGCCGATTTCGCGCCAGTTGTTGTCCTGAATGTCGAATCTGCTTTCAAGAGCGTCCATCCTGGTTTCGAGCGTTCCCTGCCTGGTTTCGAGCGTACCCTGCCTGGTTTCGAGCGCGCCTTGTCTGGCTTCGACATTGCCCGGCCTGTCACTCAGTTCTTTGACGTCGTCCTTCGTAGCCAGGCGCCGGAAGTAACTGAGCATGACAAAGAGCACAACAACCGTATTCAATACCAGCCCAAACAGAGTGGGAATTTGCGCTTGATCCACGAACTTGGCTTTCTCCAGCGAAACTTGCCCTTCTTGCGATGATTATATTAGACTCTGGACAATTAAGTCAAATGCCGAACTCAGCACAGGAAAAAGACACATGCAAGAACGCAATTGCGACATCCTAATCGTCGGCGGCGGCACGGGCGCAATCGGCGCGGCATTATCGGCGCTGCGCCTGGGCAAGACCGTCATCATGAGCGAAGAGACCGACTGGATCGGCGGGCAGCTGACCCAGCAGGCGGTCCCGCCGGACGAAAATCCCTGGGTCGACCAATGCGGCGCGACCGCGACCTATATGCGCTTTTCCGACGGCGTGCGCGACTATTACCGCCGCAACTACCCGCTGACGGACAAAGCGCGCCATACCATGAATTTGAATCCCGGCCAGGGCAATGTCAGCCGCCTCTGCCATGAGCCGCGGGTCGGCCTGGCTGTCATCGAGGGGATGCTGGCGCCCTACCGCTCCAGCCTGCAGCTGGATGTCCTGCTCTATCACATTCCGGTCGCGGCCGAGACCGATGGCGACCGCGTCCTGGCGGTGACGCTGGAGGATACGCAATCCGGCGAGCAAGTCGTTGTTTCCGCGCCCTATATCCTGGACGCGACCGAGCTGGGCGATCTGCTCGAGCTGGCGGGGGTCGAGTCGATCATCGGCGCGGAGAGCCAGACGCAGACCGGCGAAATGCACGCCGTCGCAGGCGAGCCACAGCCGCTGGATCAGCAGTCGATATCCTGGTGCTTCGCCATCGACCATCTGGAAGGCGAAGACCATACCATCGACAAGCCGGAAGATTACGACTTCTGGCGCGATTATCAAGCCGACTTCTGGCCCGGCAAACAGCTGAGCTGGCTCTACCCCAGTCCGATCACGCTGGATACGGTGCACCGGCCAATCTTCCAAGCCGATCCCAACAGTAGCTACGTCGAATTCCCCGGCGACCTGTGGCATTTCCGGCGCATCCTCTACAAGCAGCACCACCGCGAGGGCGCCTTCGCCAGCGACATCACGCTGGTGAAC
>CAZWCV010000063.1:0-10563 GCA_964632725.1 uncultured Anaerolineaceae bacterium | reverse complement strand
TGGCTAAAGCCGCTGCTGGGCGTCAGCGAAGACATCAAGCAGGCGGCGCTGCGCGAATGCAAGCAGCTGAGTTACGCCCTGCTCTACTGGATGCAGACCGAAGCGCCGCGCCATGACGGCAAGGGCTATGGTTATCCGGGCTTGCGCTTGCGGCATGATGTCGTGGGCACGACCGACGGCATGGCCAAGTACGTCTATGTGCGCGAGGCGCGGCGCATTGAAGCCGAATTTACCGTGCTCGAGCAGCATGTCGGCGTGCAGCAGCGCGAGGGCTTCGACGCCGCCGAGCCATTCGACGACAGCGTCGGCATCGGCAGCTACCGCATCGACCTGCACCCCAGCACCGGCCTGCGCACTTATATCGACATCAGCAGCTATCCCTTCCAGATTCCACTGGGCGCGCTGATTCCCAAGCGCGTGGAGAATTTGCTGCCGGCTTGCAAGAACCTGGGCGTGACCCATATCACCAACGGCTGCTATCGCTTGCATCCGGTCGAGTGGAATATCGGCGAGGCGGCGGGCGCGCTGGCGGCTTACTGCCTGGACAAGGGGCTCGCGCCGCGGCAGGTGCGCAATACCGAGAGCCACCTGCGTGACTTCCAGCGTCTGCTGAGAGAGCGGCTGGGCGTGCCGCTGGAGTGGCCGCTATACGCGCGGCGGACGGTGCGCTAGCGCCCATCCTCCGGCATCATTGTCAAGTCCCAGACAGCGGGCGGCGGCCACATGCCGTCATAGAGCACCGCTTCGGTGATTTCGAAGACAGCCAATGCCCCGGGGTTGCCGCAGTCACCCGCAAAGGGTGATTCGTCAAGGCAGGTCAAGACGCCCGTCACCCCGTCATAATTCTCAACCGCGCTGATAGCTTCGCGCATCGCCTGACGACCAATGAAGAGGGCGCCGTCATCAGCCTCAATCGCTACTTTTTCGACCGCGTCCAAGATCAGATTGGCCGCATCGTAGGCATGACCGTGAAAGCTGCTGGGCGGCGCCCCGCCGAATTCTGCTTCCCAAGCCTCAAGCAGCGCTTTATATTTCTCGCCTGTGACATTGGGACCCGACACGAACGCGCCCAGCGACGCTTCTCCGGTATTCGGTGGAAACGAATTCACCAGGGTAGCATCGGCCAACATCATCACTGTATCTTCCAGCCCGGGCATATTGGCCATCTGCGCGGTGATAAATTCCGATTCGGGCGGGAAAAAGGGCGCGAATAAGATATCAGGCCCGCTAGCCGCCACTTCCGTCAAGACAGCGGTCATATCGACATCGCCGACATTCACGCTCCCCTGGAAAACAACTTCACCGCCTAATTCCAGGAAAGTGTCCCGCATGATGCCAGCAAGACTCTCGGTGTAAGTGCCGCCATCGTGGATGGTCGCCAGCCTGCGACGGCCCAAGACGCGGTAGGCGAATTGTCCATTGAGCAAACCCTGGAAGCGATCGTTTGCCGTGATGCGGTAGTAGCCGGGGCGCCAGACACCGCCGGAGTCCGTATCGGAGCTGGTCAATTCCGGCGCGGTATTGATCGGCGAGATTGTCAGCATACCGGCCTCGCTGATGATGGGCAGGGCGCCTTGCGCAGCGCTGGTGCAGCCGGGACCCACGATGCCCACAATCGTCCGGTCGGCCGCCATCCGCTGCCCGGCTGCCTGCCCGCCTTCCGATGTGCACTGGTCGTCCTCAAGAGTCACTTCGATGTCGCGCCCAAGCGCCTGGCCGCCGCGATTCAAGATCGCCAATTCGATACCGCCTAGCCCATCCTCGCCAAAGAAGGAATTGGCGCCGGAAAACACCAGCATCGCGCCGAGCACAATTGGATCATCCGGCCCTACCTCGACGCAGCCGAGAGGATCGGCGCAGTCGGCGGCAGATGCCGGCAGAACCAGCGCGCTCAGCAAAAGCATAATGAGAGTGAATCGTTTCATAGTCTGCCCACCATCCGAAGTTACAAAAAAGCTGGCAATATTATGACAGAACATGCGCCAATTATTGAGGCCATATGGTTGTAATCAGTAAGTTATCTTGCTCAATTGAAGTCCAGTGGTTGAACGTGAGACGCTTTGCCTGGCCGCGCGGACGCGTTACTATAGTGATCTGAATCAGGCGCAGGCCGCTAAAGATTCCGAGAGGCGAACGAAGTGCTGGACGCATGCCCAAGCCTCGGGAGGATAAATGCTAAAGACATTTCGACATGGATTGCTGTCGCTTGCTCTGTCGCTGCCGCTGCTGCAATTCGCGCAAGCGGAAGACGGTCCCATCTTCAAGGATGTCAGCGCGGCAGCCGGCATCACGGCGACGCACCAAGGCGTCTGGGACGACAAAGAGGCCATGCAAGGTTACCTGGCCATCGGCCAAGCCTGGGGCGATTACGACCGCGATGGCTGGGTCGACCTCTTCGTCACCGGCAACCTCGACCCCAACGTGCTCTATCGCAACCGGGGTGATGGCGCATTTAGCGTCTCCGAGCATTCGCAGCAAGTCAGCCTGCCCGATATCCCGAGCGGCGGCGCCACCTGGGCCGACTATGACAACGACGGCTGGCTTGACCTCTACATTGTGAACTATGGCGCCAACCGCCTCTTCCGCAACGAAGGCGGCATCGGCTTCGAAGATGTCACGCTGCAGGCCGGCGTAGGCGATACCGGCAAAGGCACATCGGCGGCCTGGGGCGATTATGACCGCGATGGCTGGCTTGACCTGAATGTGACCAACTGGTCCTGCTTCCCCGAATGCGACCCGGTCGATTTCACGGCGCAGCAAGATCGCCTCTATCACAACAACGGCGACGGCAGCTTCACGGATGTCACCGGCAGCCTGGATTACGCGCTGACCCTGGGCGCCGGTTTCGCGCCGGCCTTTTTCGACTATGACGGCGACGGCGACGGCGATATCTACGTCGTCAACGACAAATTGCAGAACGACATCGGCAATGTGCTCTGGCGCAACGATGGCGCCGGCTGCGGCCACTGGTGCTGGACGAATGTCTCAGCCGAAAGCGGCGCTGATCTGCTGATCAACGGCATGGGCGTGGACGCAAGCGACTATGACAACGACGGCGACCTGGACCTGTACATCACCGACATGGTCTACCAGATGCACCTGCTGATGAACGACGGCGCCGGCGGTTTCCGCAACCGCGCCCGCTCAACCGGCAGCGCCATCAATATGGGCCCCGACAACGGCGTCGGCTGGGGCGCGGTCTTCTTTGATTATGACAACGACGGCTGGCAGGACCTGTATGTCGCGGCCACCAATTATCACCAGACCTTTCCCGAGCTTGAGGTCAGCTTCATGAACCCGCGCGGGGACGCCCTCTTCCGCAATGACCGCCATCGCGGCTTCCACGATGTCAGCGCCGCCAGCGGCATCGACGCCGACCTGGCCACCCTGGGCTTGGCCTACGCCGATTATGACCAGGACGGCGACCTGGACCTGGTGACGGGCAATTGGAACAGCGGCTACCGGCTCTACCAGAATCAGGGCGGCGACGGGCGCTGGCTCTCACTCGATCTGCGCGGGGATGACCCCACCGTGAATCGCGATGCAGTCGGGACCCAGGTATGGCTCACGACCAGCGACGGCTTGACGCAACTGCAGACGGTCGGTATCGGCGCCGGGCTGGGAGGGAACAATCAGCTGGCGCTGCATTTCGGCTTGGGCGACGCGACCGCGGCCGACTTGCGCATCGTCTGGACCAACGGCGTCGAATGCAGCCTGGAAGCTGTGCCGGCCAATCAGCGCCTGCGCGTTGTGTATGGCGTGACGGCAGGCTGCGGTTGATTTTTTCACCACAGCCGCTCGCAAGTCACAGCTTGGCTCACACAAAATATGGAACTATTCTCAGCCCCCATCCCCCGGCCCCTCTCCCGCCATCTCTATGGCGGGCATCCCCAAAAATGAGGGAAGGGGAGCTAACAGTTCCCGAATTCCGCAAGTAAAAAGCCCCTCCCTCTTTATGGGGGAGGGGTTTGGGGTGGGGGTTTCCTAAAAAGAGGCATAGACCGCACAGAGAAGGGCATCAGCGCACGTCGGTCTGGTAAGGCACAACATCGCAGGTGCTCTGATACCAGGTCAGCATGCGCTCGCGCAGGTCTGCCAGGATGCCGGCGTACGCGGGATCGTCAATCAGGTTAATCAGCTCGCCCGGGTCCGCGCGCAGGTCGTAGAGTTCATCCGATTCATATAAACGGCGCACGTATTTGTAGTCGCGCGTCCGGCACATGGTCGCTTTGCTGTGCTCGCCGGCTTCGCTGCCCTGCAGCTGCACCCGCGGCCAGTAGAGCCCGCCGGGATCGGTGAATGACGGGCTGTCCTTTTCCATGGCCTGCACTTCGCCGATCAAACGCCCGCCCTCGCAGAAAACGGCGTCGCGATGCTCGTCCGCGGCGCCGGCGATCAACGGCGACAGCGAGCGCCCGAAATGATCGTAGCCCGGCTCGACGCCCGACCATTCGTAAGCCGTGGCGGTGAAGTCAATCAGCTCGACCAACTGGTCGCGGATGCCGGGCTGGATAGCGACGCCGGCCGGCGGCTTGACGATTAGCGGGACACGCGTCAGGCAGTCTTCGAAGGTGTTCTGCGTCTTTTCGACCAGGCCGTAATCGCCGGTGTAGTCGCCGTGGTCGGAGAAAAAGAAGATAGCGCTGTCGTCGTACAGGCCGCTGTCTTTGAGCGCCTCGACGACCAGGCCGAATTGCGCGTCAACGCGGGCGCACATGCCATAGTAGACGGCGCGCAATTCATTGTAGCGTTCGTCGCTCCAGCCCTTCATGCCTTGCCGCTGGTAAATGCCGGCGCTGAGGCCAGGTTTGAGCGACCAATCCGGCGTGGGATAGCGCGCTGGAATAAGGTCGCGGTCGATCTGGCTGAACCAGGGGTCTTCCACGCCGTAAGGCGGGTGCGGATAGCCGAGCGGCAAGTAGATGCAAAGCGGCTGATCGTCGGGCGCGTTGCGGATCTGCTCGATTGCGCCCTCGACCATAGCCCAGTCGTTGTCGTAATAGACATCATCCGTTAAGCTTCCCCCTGACTCGTCGGGGAGTCTGCCCCCCGTGAGGCGGGGGGACCGAGGGGGGCGCTCGATGGGGGTTGAGTCCAGTTTGCCGGCGAAAAACGAATAGTAGTTGTCGCCCTCGGGATCGCCGCGCCATTCGTCCGCGCTGTGGAGGTTGGGGCGCAGTTCGCGCGTGGCCTCGTATTTGACATCGCAGTAATCGGCGAAGCCGTTCTGGCGCGGAACCAGGTCATTCTTGCCACCCCAAAAAACGAAGTAGCCGGCATCCTTGAGTTTTTTCAGCAGCACCGGTTCATCCGGCTGCAGCATGTGGAACATGGTGCGGTGCCCGCGCACATGCGGATACCAGCCGGTCATGAAGGAGCAGCGGCTGGGCGTGCAGACGGGATTTTGGCAGAAGGCGTGGCGGAAAGAGACAGCGTCCGACTCGACGATAGCGTCGAGGTTGGGCGTGACCGCGGCCGGATTGCCCAGGTGGCGCATGACATCGCCGCGCCACTGGTCGGGATTAAAGATGATGATGTGGGGTTGTTTCGGCATGGCGAGTTCCAATACGTCCTTTACTCGATTGCCCAATCTTCAATTGAAAGTTGTGGAACACGACTGAAGTGGCGTGTATTGTGCGTGACGAGCGTCAAATTGTGGACAAGGGCTATGGCGGCGATTTGGATGTCTATCTCCTCAATCAGCTTCCCATCACGTTTCAATGCCGCATATATTTCACCATATCTGTCTGCTGCGCGGTCATCAAAGGTCAAGCTGACAAACCGATTCAAAAAGAAATCTTGCTCGGCTCGGGATCTCGCAGGATAACGGCTGCCGCTGGAGCCTGCGTACATTTCACATTTTGTGATTGCGCTGACAACAATATCTGATGCTCTATGCAGATGAAGGTTTTCGCGTACCTTGGGTTCAAAACCATTGATGTAGTAAATGCATATATCGGTATCAAGCAGATACCTCATTCTGACCCGTCCTGGACACCCGTTTTGAATCTTTCGGGCAGTTCAATGGGATCATCAGCGAGGCTTCCGTAGGTCATGTCGATAAAATCCTCCCAAGAAACTTCTTTGAAAGCTTCCCGCCTGATCTCGTATTGCAGCTCTCTGCTCAGGTACTCCAAGAGTTGCGCCTTTTCCGCCAGGGTCAGCTTATGCATCGCCTGCACAACTTCCAATAGCGCGCTCTCGGAGCCGGTTGAAACTTTTCCGGATGCAGCGCCCTTCACTAATTCCGCCATGTGCTTTGCCCCTTCCATTGCGCCATCCATCACTGCCGATAACTCGCCCCACCAGGAACCATTGCGCTCCAATTATATCTCGGTCTGATTTGCCAACCAAGCTTTGACAAGTCCGTAGCCATTTGTTTAGAGCAAATCCCCCGCCAGCGGCTGGAAATCCAATTCGTAGCCGAAGGCGCGCGGACCCACCACAGCCAGCGCTTCCGGCGTCTTGAGCTCCTTCGGCGCCGGCAGGGCCAGCACGGCCACCCGCAGACCATAGCGCAGCGACTCCGTGCCAATCGCTTCGCCATCGTCCAGGCTGACCAGCGTGATCAGATCGGGCACGGTACAAAGTACCCGCCCGTTGACCCGCGCGATCAGATTCTCATTCTGAAAGTCGATCCGCAGCTGCGCTACCCCCCTCGGTCCCCCCATTGCAATGGAGGGAGGCTGTTGGCTAAAGGCGCTGATGATCAGCTTGCCGCGGGCGAATCCCTGCACCGTGCGGCGCTCGACATCGATGATCTTGCCACTGAACAATACACGCCCATGGCAGAGCTCGGCCACGGTCTGCGCCGGCTCGATGCTGCGGGCGCGGCAATCCAGCACGGTCTCGCCGATGCGCTTGGCCAGGCTGACCGTATCGCGAATGATAGTCGCTTTCAATTCGGCGCCGGTCATCACCGGCATCACCAGCGCCGCCGAACCACCCATCTCGATCGTCAGGCGGCGGGCGAATTCTTCGGCTTGCCTGGCCGAGCGAATCCGCGTGAAGATCGACACATTGCCGTGCGAATCCGCCAGCACGAATGGCGCCGGCGCGGCGCCGTAGATCATGAAGGTGTCCATATCCAACTCGGGGAAAGCCCGCCCCATGCCATCGCCATCGACCACCGGCAAGCCCAGCTGCAGCGCGGCCACCATCGGCCCAAGCGCATTGCCGCCGCCGATCTCGCCGATGACAATGGCGCTGATCTTCCGCCGCAGGTGGTCTTCCAGCGCGCGCACGGCAACGGCGATCTCGTTACCGGCTTGCAGCTTTTCGTTGCTGACAGTGGGCGCGCCCATCCCGCCTACCGCGCAGACCAGCGCGTCATCGGGCAGGTCGTCCGCCTGCACGACCTCGACAGCGCGGCCCTGCCGGCGAATCTCGTTGTCCAGGCGCAGGCGGTTGAGGTAGGTGCTGCCGCCCCCGCCCGTGCCGAGGATGCCGGCGCCAATGGCGATGGCTTGCGTGTCGTTGCGGGTGACTTCGTTCATAGTATTCTCCAGCGCGAGCGGATTACCACTTCTTTTGCCACAGAGGACACAGAGTTACCTTGAGGGCACAGAGGCAATTACTTCTAATGGCGGTACTCTGTGTCCTCAGTTTTCCTCTGTGTCCTCTGTGGCAAATCATTTCGCGACTTACTTAGAAATCCGTCCGCGCGTCAGCGGCAATTCATCCCAAGCGCTCCTCTACCGGTACATAGTCGACATCGTAGCCGAAATAGCGCGGATGCACGAGCGCCAGGGCTGCCGGCTGACGCCATTGCGGCGCGCAGGGGATAGCGATGAGGGCCACGCGCATGCCATAACGCAGCGCCTCGGTGGTTATGGGCTGGGCGGTTTCGCTATCCAGCACGGCGATCAAGTCGGGCGTGGTAGCGGCGAACTCGCCATCCACGCGCACCATCAGATGCTCGTTCTGGAATTCAAGCAGCAGCTTCTGGCCCGCGTACTCGCCCGCGCCTTCCATGCGCGACGAGCCCTTGGCGAAGCCGTCGCGCACGCGGCGATCGACATCGCTGATCTTGCCGCGGAAAACCAGAAAACCGCCGACGAAACGGCAGAGCGCATCCACCGGGTTGCGTTCGCATAAGCGGGCAGTACGCAGGGTCCGGCCGATGGATTCGGCCAGCGTGGTCGTGCCCTGAATGGCGGCCGCCTTGAGCTGCCCTACGGTGGCCGAATAAAGCGCGATGGCGCCAACCGCGCCCATGTGGATCACGCAGGAGCGCGCGAAAGTCTCCACCCAGTGATTGCTGACCGCATCTATCAGCAAGACGTTGCCGCGTTCGTCGGCCATGGCAAAAGGGCTGGCGCTGATGCCGGCGGCGGTCAGCACGGTCTGCTGGATTTCGGGGAAGGCGCGGCCCATGCCGTCGCAATCGACCACCGGGATGCCCAGACGGGCGGCCAGGTAGATCGGGCGTATCGAGTTCATGCCACCGGCTTCGATGCTCATGGTGGCGCGCGGAGTACGTCCGCTGAATTTGCCCAGCGCTTCAAAGGCGCGCACTAAGTCATGCCCGGCCGGGAGCTTCTCCACGCCGACCACCGGCGCGCCCATGCCGGCCGCGGGCACGACAAGGTCCTCGTCGTCCAGCTCGTCCAGCGTCAGGAGTTCGACCGGGCCGTACTGCCGGATGGCTTCGCGCGCCATCAACATGCCGATATAGGGATTGCTGCCGCCACCCGAGCCCAGCACCGCCGCGCCCAAGGCAATGTCTGCGATATTGGCTTCGTCCAGCAGCCGCATTTATGCCCCCAGTCCTGGCGCATCCCAACAAGGTGGGAGTGGAATCAGCTTCAATTTCGGCGGATATTGCAGCATTGGGTCAGCCAAGGCTGACCCCTACCGGGTTCATATTTTGTCTGGTCTGTAGGGGCGAGCCTTGGCTCGCCCAACGCATTTATGCTCAAGCGCCGAAGCGCTCCTCGACCGGCAAATAATCGACATCGTAGCCGAAGTAACGCGGGTGAGCGAGCTCGAGCGCGGCCGGCTGCCGCCATTGCGGCGCGCAGGGAAAGGCGATGACAGCCACGCGCATGCCGTAACGCAGGGCCTCGGTGGTAATCGGCTCGCCGGTTTCGCTGTCGAGCACGGCGATCAAGTCGGGCGTGGTGGCGGCGAATTCGCCGTCGACGCGCACGACCAGATGCTCGTTCTGGAATTCCAGCAGCAGGTCGCTGCCAGCGAAGTCGCCCGTGCCGGCCATCTTGGCGTCGCCGCGATTCCAGCCGCCTTCTATGCGCCGGTCGACATCGGTGATCTTGCCGCGGAAGACGAGAAAGCCGCCGACCGCCTGGCGCACGGCGTCGACCGGATTGGCTTCTTGCCGGCGGGCGTTGCGGACGGTCTTGCCGATGTCTTCCGCAAGCGTGATCGTGCCATGAATCGACGCTTCTTTTAGCTGCGCCACCGTCGCCGAGTAGAGGGCGATCATGCCCTCGGCGCCCATGTGCACCACGCAGGAGCGGGCAAAAGTCTCGACCCACTTATTGCTGACGGTGTCCATCAGCAGCACGTTGCCGCGTTCGTCCGACATGGCGAAGGGGCTGGCCGTGATGCCGTGCGCGGTGAAAATCGTCATCTGGATTTCGGGGAAGGCGCGGCCCATGCCATCGCAATCCACCATCGGGATTTGCAGCCGAGCGGCGACGTAAATGGGCATGACCGAATTGAGTCCGCCGGCCTCAATGCTCATGGTGCCACGCGGCTCTCGACCCGAGTAGCGGCCGAGCGCTTTGAAGGCGCGTATCATGTCGTCGCCCGCGGGCAGCTTCTCGACGATGACGATGGGCGCGCCCATGCCGGCCGCCGGCACGATCAGGTCGTCGTCATCCAGTTCGTCCAGCGTATACAGCTCGACCGGGCCGTACTGCCTTATGGCTTCGCGCGCCATCAGCTTGCCCACGTAGGGGTCGCCGCCGCCGCCCGTGCCCAGCACCGCCGCGCCCAGCGCAATGTCTTCGATATTGTCTTCGTGTAGCAGACGCATTTTTGCCCCCCACCCCTAGCCCCTCCCCCACAAGGAGGGAGGGGATTCAGAGTCAATTTCCGCGGATATTGCAGCATTGGGTCAGCCAAGGCTGACCCCTACAGGTTTCATAGAATGTTTGAACTGTAGGGGCGAGCCTTGGCTCGCCCACCGCATGTAAACTCAAGCGCCAAATCTTTCTTCAACCGGGACGTACTCGGTGTCGTAGCCGAAATAGGCGGGGCCGACCAGTTCCAGGCCCTTGGGCGTGCGCCACTGGTCGGCGCAGGGGATGGCGATTACCGCCACGCGGAAACCGTAGCGCAGCCCCTCGGTCGTGATAGGCTCGCCGGTATCGACATCCAGCACCGCCAGCAAATCGGGAACGGTCACCTTGAACTCGCCGTCGATGCGCGCGGCCAAATGTTCGTTCTGAAAGCTCAAGAGCAGGCGCTGCCCGGCGTACTCGTCAATGCCATCGATTGCAGCGTCGCCCTTGGCGAATCCGGCTTCGGTGCGGCGCTCGACATCACCAATTTTGCCTTTGAAGATCAGATAGCCGCCGACGGCCTCGCGGATGGTGT
>CAZWCV010000062.1:20215-20754 GCA_964632725.1 uncultured Anaerolineaceae bacterium | reverse complement strand
TGAGCAGATGCGCCGCTTCCGCGTATGAGCGGTAGGCCAACTCGCCCTGAGAGCCGAAGGACATGGCGCTGATCAGCACCGGCATGTCATAGCCTTTGATGCTGATATCGACTTCGTCAGCGTCAATCGGCGTTTGGCACTCTTTCAGGCCCAGGATATGCCGCAGCGACACCGGCATCTTGTCTTCCAGGCCCAGCAGGGTTTCGGTATATGCCTCGAATTGCAATTCGCCATGCGCCACCGCCTCGGCTTTTTTCCACATCTTGGGATAAAAGCGCTCGGGGTTCTTGAGCCGCGCCCGCGTTTCGCCACGAAACTCTTGCGCGCGTTCCTGCGCGTCTTCGTAGACCGAAGTCCAGGTGAGGCCGCGGCCGGTCGAGCCAAAGTAATTCGGCGTGCCCAGCAGGCTCGCGATATTCTTCGACAAACCGATGGAACTGAAGCTGTGGCCGTAACCGCGCAACTCGTGGCAGCCGACTGTGGACGTAATCTTCTGCAGGCCGGCGTGGATAGCGCTCAAGGCATTGCTGAGCGAGGTC
>CAZWCV010000062.1:7883-20205 GCA_964632725.1 uncultured Anaerolineaceae bacterium | reverse complement strand
CCAGCGGTTTGCGGCTGCCGCGCGGCGCCGTGCCCAAACTCACCGCATACATGGCGTAGGCCAGCACCGCATTGGCGCCCAAGCTCAAACAGACGGCCAGATCGTGCAAATCCCGCAGCGCGCCCGACCGCACCACGATACCCACTCGCCGGCGCAGATTGGGCCTCACATCGGCTTGACGCAGGGCCTTGTCAATCGCGGCGACCACCAGCAGCGGGTCGATATAAAGCTCATCTCCGCTGGCGATAGCGCTGTCGTCCAGAATGATGCACTCTGTTCCACTGGCGACAGTTTCAACTGCCCGCTCCTGCAGGGCTTCAACAGCCAGGTCGACGGTCGTATCCATCGGGCAGCCCATGGACATGAAGGCGATTCTGTCGTGAAAGACGTCGGCCAGGTCGCCGATCATCAGCGTTCCGTGTTGGGTCGCTATCTCGCGAATGGCATCGGCGTCGTCAAACTCCTGGATCTCCTCCAGCAGCAGGGGAATCTGCAGCCGAATCAGCGTCGCCTCTTCGTCCCGCCCCGATGCGACATCCGGGCGGCGACCGATCAAGACTTGAGACGAAAATTGCGCTTGCTCGCGTTCGCGGTCGATCGACGGGTTGGTCACCACCGCAATCGTCTCTTTGAAGAAGTCGGCCAGGTTGGCGCGCGTATTGCTCAGCGCCGCCAGCGGGCCATCCCAGCCCAGCGATCCAATCTGCTCCTTGCCGTTCTGCGCCAACGCCGAAACGATCTCGACGTGATAGCGCTCCCAGCCGAAGCCCGACATGACCGCGGCGTTCACCTTGATGGGAGCGTCCGTCCAGGGCAGCTTCGTCGTGGTCTTCCGCCGCTTGATGCTGCGCTCCATCACGGCCACAGGCGCGGCTTGCGCCTGCAAGGCCTGGCCGCCGTTTCCACTCGGGGGCATCGGATAGGCCGGCGCAGCGGGCGCCCCGCCATTCGCGCTTTCGGCATGCCAAATCCCGCCATTAACGGAAAGGGCCGGTTTGCGATCGCGATACTTGTTATAGACATACTGCTGAATCGCCGGGTATTCCAGCACCTCAATAGGCTGGCCCGTATTCACAGTCATGGCGATCTTCTCGCCGGGCGCCATCGGCTTGGGACTGACGGACATCGAATCGAGCGCGTACACACCGCGCTCCGATGTGATGAAGTATTCCTTCTCGGTCTCGCCAAACCAGAGCGGGCGCAAACCAAGGGCATCAACGCTGAAGACCGCTTGATTGCCCAGACGCGCCACCACTGCCGCCGGACCCTGCGCGAAGGGGCCAAATGACTGGCGCAACTCGGTATACATAGCGTGGATGTCGGGCGCGGTCTGGATCAGGTCGTGCTCGAAGGGCGGGAAGATATGCTCCATCGCCTCGATGAGATCCATGCCGTAACGCATGCACAAGGCGTATATGCTGCGGTCCACATCCTGCGAGTCGGAGCCGGCGTCCACCATGGGAATATCCAGCATTTCCGATTCCAGGCGGAAGCGCGAAATGGTGTTGAATTCGCCGTTGTGACCGATCAAGTTGAAAGGCTGGGCGCGCTCAAAGATGGGGTTGGTATTGGTGCTGTAGCGGGCGTGGCCCATCGTAATCGCCGACGCGTAATCGGGGTCGCGCAATTCAGGATAATAGCGGCGCAGAATCTCGATGGTGCCTTGCACTTTGTAAACCACGCTGTGCGCGGAGAATGACGGGAAGTGGACTTCCAGCTCGCGCTCCAGCTGAACTTGCAACTCGAAGAGCGTGCGATCCAGCATATCGGAAGGGACTTGACCGTTGATGCCCGCGATCTGCCAAAATACCGGCTCTTTCTTTTCCGCGTTGGGTCCCAGGACCTGCGGGTTCGTTCGCCCGGCGCGGTCAATGAGGATATGCAGGCCTTCTTCGCTGATTTGGCGGCAGATCTGGTCAACGATGTATTGCGCGCGATTGCGATCGTGCGCCGGGATCATCACATGGGCGACCCAGAAATTGCGGTCAGTCGCCAGCGATGAACGCAAGCCCGCTTCCGCCAGCCACTTCGTCCACAGCTGGCGCGGGATATCAGTCAAGACGCCGACGCCATCGCCCTCGCCGTTGACGTAGCCGGTGCGATGGCCCATGCGCGTCAAGGCTTCAATGGTTCGCTTTACGTTGCCGTGCGTCGCCTGCCCGCCTTTGCGCACGGAGCAAATCAAGGCGCAGGCGTCGCGATGATCGCGATCTATCGGATGAAGATCGGCGAAGGGATCGTCGTGGGAATGATTGCTTGGTCCACTCATGTCTCATCCTAACGATTTAGGTAACGGTCCCGGTAATAAATCCAGTTGCGGCAACCCCGGTTTCGCGTCGGCGAGGCGCCAGGTTCATATATCGTTAGATGATACATTAGTTCAACCATAAATTCTACCAGACGCTGCAAGACCCGCCATTGATGGAACTTATGGACATAGGCGCCATTCGCTTGGGCAATTTGTACAAGGTAGACGGTCTTTCGCGCGGTTTTTGGGCAGAACTTGACAGAAAGCGAGTCGCCGCCACACTGACTATAGCGCTTCATCCGGAGACGCAGGTCAAGCGAGGGTCAGCAGTCGGCGGATCGTCAGCGCCAAATGCAGCGCCAGCCGCGTTTCCGGGCGGCTCAGATCGATGCCGGCGATTTCATTGATGCGATTCATTCGATAGAGCAGCGTATTCCGATGGACGATTAGGGACTCGGCCGTCTGCGACAAGTTGCCGTGGCAGGTGAAGTAGGCTTCCAAAGTCTTGATGAGGTCGGCGTTCTGCCGCATATCATATTCGGTCAGCGTACCCAGGGTCTGCTCGCAGAAATCGCTGAGCCGACCGCGATCCGACAAGCTCAATATCAGCTGGTACACCCCCAGGTCGCCAATGAAGAGCGGAATGTCGGTTTGCAGTCGTTCGGCCAATTCCATCGCTTGCACAGCGTCGCGGTAGCTTGCGCGCCAGGCGTTGATATCCCGCGCCACTTGCCCCAGGCCGATAGCGACCCGGTTCCCCGGAAACTGCTGGCAAATCTCCTCGCTAAAGGCGTTTGAAAGCGCGAGGCTGTGGTCAATGGGATCGTCAAAATCGGTCGCGTGAAAAACGACGACTTCGCCTTCTTTCTCGCGCGTCCAGACCAGGGCCGAAGACTCCCGCGCCGAAATGATCGCGTTTACCGTGGTCTCCAGCCGCCGCAGCGATGGCTTGTCGCCGCCGCGCCAGCTGAGCACGAAAGCGACATGCGTCCGCGCCATGTCATGATTGAAGCGCTCGCCTTGTCGCACCGCCTCTTGCAGGCTGACGTCCCCCAGCAGGAGCCGGTCCAGGAAGGTGCCGCGCAGGCGTTTCTCGGTTTCGTTGACGGCTTTCTGTTTTGCCATTTCCAGCGCGCAAGCCGCCGCGCCGTGCTCGCATACCAGTTGGTCGACTTCGTCCAGGTCGCTCTCCAGGCCGATGATCGAGAGGCAGCCGCGCCCGATATTCTTGGTGATAACAGGCGCCACCAGCCGCGCGACGCCTGATACCGGCAGCGCCTGCATCAGCACCGGCGGGTCGACTTCGACAACGCGGTGGCGGTCATGCAGCTCCACCGGCAAGTTGTCCTGTTTCTTGAGGAAGAACTCGACATCGTCCCAGCGGCCGATGATGCTCGGCTGCAGCTTGTGAGAGATGGGGCGCAGGCGCTTGTCCTGCAGGATCACTGTTTTCTTGGTCAGGCGGGCCATCGCGCCGATCAGCTCGTCCATGCCTTCATTGCGCGACGAAATCTGCGTGAGCTGTCGGTAGATTTGCGTCCCGCGCCGTTCGATACTGCCCTTGCGGTTGACCAGCAAGCCGACGATCGTCTTTTCGACATCGCGAATGCGCGTCGCTTCCGGCAGCGACAACACCGGCAAACTGCAAGACCTGGCTTCCGCCAACGCCGAGGTGCTGACCAAACCGCAAAACACAACAGCCGACGCGCCAACCTTCTCGGACCAGTGGATTAGCTCGGTGTCGCTGTGCGCCTTGCGCGGATTTGTAAGCGACGCGATCAGAATCAACTCTCCGCGCTGAACCGACTTCGAGTCGATATCGTCTTCGGGGTGGATGACCGTCGTCCAGCTGATCTTGCGATCGAGCAGTCCCTCGCCTGACAACACATGCGCGCTCAATGGCAGCGCCAATTTGCGGATCTCCTCTACCGTGAGGTCCTGCGCGCGAGTGGCGCTCAAGCGGCGCTCCCTGTCATCCCGACGAGTCGGCAATTTCGGACAAGCCTTATAAGCCTGACCGATGCTGCCTTGGACAGAGTATACAGGGGCTTATGCAATTTGCCCAGAGCCCTTTGGGGAATCTGACTACAAACTCAGGCGCGCTTTTCGTTGAGCAGCTTCTGGTGCGCGCCCCGCCAGGCGCCGGGATCGCGTGTGAGGCGGTTGACTTTCAGGTCGGATACATGAGCGTAAAGCCGCATCATCGTCTCGGGCAGTTTTTCCCAGTCTTCATTCCGCAGCAGATCTTCAATGGATTTGGCCTGCAAGGACGCCCACCACCACTTCTGCTGAAACTCGTCCGACTTCTTCCAATAGCCGCGTTTTTCCCAGGCCACCATCGACTCTTCAACCGTGCTTTCAATCCCGCGCAGGCAATATACCAGCATGGCGACCATGTCTTTGCTTTCCTGGCTGATTTCCCGCTCCTGGCTGAGACGGCGGAGAATTTCAGCGATTGTGCGCAGGTGGGCGCTGCGGCGTTTGCCCGGACTATTGGTATTGATTACGCGCGCCATCGGCTAGGCTTCCGAACTCTGGCTCGCGATGTGTGGCCGGATGCCGCGATAAACGTGAACGCCGCCGATGGTCTTCAAGATTGTCGCGGCGTTGCGGCCGGTGGCTTCGCCCAATTCCAGCGCGTTCAGGGGCTGGTTGCCATTGACCAGAAAGGCGCGAAACACGCTGTCAATCAGCCCGATGTGATCGCTGATGAAGTCTTTGCTCCGCGCCGACTCCCTAATGGCCATGCCCAAGGCGTCAAGCGCGAATACCTCGCCAGTCTCCGGGTGAACGTAATCATACATTTCTTGCATATCTCGCTGCGACAGCGCCTGCTGCTGCTCTTCGGACAAGTGCGTCAGCAGATAGATCTGCAGGTCGTCGCGGCTGCTCTCCCACCAGTCGTAGTCAATATAGAATTTCGTCTCGAGACTTGGCTTGATTAAGAAGTTCAGGGCCATGCGAATGCACCTGCTTTATTCGTTGAGTTTCCAGTAATTGTCGCCCACGTCCACGAATTCGGGAGCGTTAACCAAGGTGGCGAACATCGGCCCGGGCGGGCAGCGCCGCAGTATATTCAGCGTGCTGTACAGGTTCTTGGCGTGAACGGTGCCCTGCGGGTTTTCTTTGCTGAGCTCGCGCACCAGGCGAACGAGCAGCTGCGCCAGGGAAGCGCCTCCGGCATGCAGATCTTTGCCCAGTTGATCAATCTCCGGCAGGTTGTTAACGCCCACGATGATCATCTCGTCATAGTCGGCGCCGATGGCGCGTTTGGCGGTCTTGCAGCGCAACAGGTCTCGCTCGGACCGCTCGACGACCGGTATCCATTCGGTGCGCGGCCGATAGGTGTCGAACTCGATTTCGATCCGGCTGCGGTCGCCTGTGGGCGTCAAATACACATAAGCGCCGACGGGAAGATGATGCTTCTGGAATATCGGCGCCAGGCCCACCACGTATTTGAACTCATGCACGACCCAACATGGGTACTCCTTCTTGTCCAGGGCATCAATGATGGTGATGGCGATGCGCGGGGTCTTGGCCGCGGGAAAGACATACTTCGTCTCTGAATTGATCGGCAGCGTGCCAACGCGGCGGTGCGGATATATCAGCGTAAGGCTGACTTCTTCTTCGGGCCGCGGCGATTTGACCGGCGAATGTTCGTCGTCAAGGTCGAATTCCAGTTGCCTCATTTCGCGCGATAGCAGGGAGCGATCAAAAGGAATCGCGTCATAGTCCAGGATCGCCGGCACTTCCCGCACCAGACGCGGCAGTTGGCGCGTCAAATGCCAGAGCACTCGGCCGGCCGGGCCCACCTCGTCAAAACGCTCATCCTGATTCATATGGAAATTCAGCGAGAAAACTTGCAGCGGCAAAGGCGCATCGCCAACGCCGCCGATTTGCTCCAGGATCACCTCCGGGCGCAAGGGCCCGCCTTCGTGCATGTCGAGCACGGCTTCGGCCAGGTGCAAGTGCCCGATATCGACCTCGAGCATCAACTCTCGCACGAACCAGGTGCCGGCCAGGCGCACCAGATCGGCGTTGCCTTCCAGGGCGCCGTCTACTTGTTCGACGATATTTGTGTCGTGATCATTCAGGATGTCCTCAACCGAGTAATCGCCGGTCAATTGACTGGGATGCCGATTTGAGTCGGCGTCATTCAGCGGGTGTTCCCCGTCATAATCAACGACGAATTCGCGCAGGCGCTTCTCCGGCTGCTCCGCGGCGTCTTCAAACTCAACCGCGGCGACTGTGAGCGGGCGCAGATCGGTGCTTTTGCCGTCGCGCAATTTGACAACTTTGGCGGTGGCGTAGTTTAACTGCGAGAAGGTGAGGCGGTCGCCCGGCGCGTACCGTTCCGACGGCCGGTAGATTTTGGCGCCCACAAACTTTCTGGCTTGCTTCTGTCGTCGTTGGTCTTCGCGGGATTTGATGATTTCGGCGGCGAGTTCAATTGAGGACAAGGGAGTTTCTTTTTCAAGTAGCAGGTTGGTGATGCTTTCGATATCTTCAGCGCCAATTGAAAAGCTGTAAGCCCAATGTTGTGCTGGCAGCAAGGTAAAACTTCCCCCGAGAATTACTTGGCGTACTTCGTAATGAGAGGCGCTCAAGATTAGATTGTGAGACGGAAGGCGATACGCCGCTGCAATCCTACAGTAGTGCAGGTGAGCTCGTCAAGCGCAACTTGCGGTGAATCAAGGCAATTTGGCGCCTGGCGCGGCTTTAGACTTGGGCTGGCGCGCAACATTATGACGCCGGCCATGCCGGGCGGAGCCGAGGTCATCACGGCCAAGACGCGGTTGACCGGCGCGGCTTGCTCGGCTATACTGCGCCCTTGTGACCCGGTATCAAATAGAATTGAGGCTCTGCAAATGTCTACCAAGCGCACCTGGCAGCCCAAGGTTCGCCGGCGCAAACGCGTGCACGGCTTCCGCAAACGCATGAGCACGCGCAGCGGCCGCAACGTAATCAAGGCGCGGCGCCTGCGGGGTCGTCACAAACTGGCTGTGACCCCCAACCACGTGAAAAAGGTGAATTGGAACGCTAGCTAGTTCATGAAGTCCGCCCTTAGATTGCGCCGGTCCGCAGATTTTGCCCGCGTGCGGCGCAGCGGCAGCTTGCATCGCCATCCGGCAATGGCCATCGGCGTCCGCGCGAACGAACTCGCGCATAATCGTTACGGGATTGTTACCGGCAAGCGCATCGGCGTCGCGGTCGTCCGCAATCGCTGCAAGCGACGCCTGGTCGCCGCGCTTGGCGTCTTGCATCCGGCCTTGCGACAGGGCTACGACATCGTCGTGATCGCGCGCCGGAGCGCGATCGAGCAACCTTTCAGTGAGTTGCAGCGTATAATGCAGGAACTCTTCGCGCGAGCAAAGCTGATAGAATTGTGCTGATATGCTGAAGTGGGCGCTGTTATCGTGGATCAGGATTTACAAGCGTTTTTTGTCGCCGCTACTGCCCTCGGCCTGCCGATTCACGCCGACTTGCTCGGTTTACGCCTATCAGGCAATCGAAACATACGGACCAATTCGCGGGACCTGGATGGGCTTACGCCGCATCATGCGCTGCCATCCTCTGCACCCCGGCGGACTTGACCCGGTCCCACCCAAGGAGTGATGTTTGTACGGCTACATGCGCAGTCGACCAGGATTAATTCTACTGCTGGCCTTGATGCTGCTAACGCTTCCCGCATGCGTTGGGGGGCGTATTGGCGTCAGCTGGCCGGCCGTCGGGCTGATTGACCTCAACGGCGAGACGCATATAGCGCTGGCCTACAATAACGATGTTACCTTGCTCACGCCCAATAACGGCGCGCCGGCGCGTCTGTTGAATCCGCTGGATGGCAAGCCGCTGCTCGACAGCAGCAATAATCCCCGCACCTGGGTGCTGCGCGGGTCGGATAACGGCGGCGCCCAGTTTCATACCGCGCCGGTCCGCATCGACGACGAGACGGTAGTCGTCGCCGACCACAATCGCCGGCTACTGCGCGTGGACTCAGTCATTGTAGAGGTGCAGCGCGCCTTCCCGCTTGCCGACAAAGTGGTGGCGAATCCGCTGGCTTCTGACGGCGTGATTTACGTGCCCTTCCAAAATAGCGGCCTCAGCGCAATCTCGCTGGATGATTATCGCGAGCTTTGGCGCTTCCCCACCGAAGCGGGCATTTGGGCGCAGCCGCTGCTGGTCAATGACATGCTCATATTGTCATCGATCGATCACTCCCTCTACGCCATCGATCGTTCTACAGGCCAGCGGATTTGGTCGCTTGATCTGGGCGGCGCCGTGGCGTCCACGCCGCTTTTGGCTAATGATCGCCTCTACGTCGGCAGCTTCAACAAGAGCTTCTTTGAAATATCTCTCGACGGCGTGATTCTCGGCGAATACGCCACGCAGAACTGGGTCTGGGGCACGCCGGCTATCGATGAAAACGGCATCGTCTATGTCGCGGATTTGAGCGGGTACGTGCACGCCCTGGACACCAGCGGCGGTTTGCGCCAGCGCTGGTCCGTGCAGATTGCCGAGCGCGGCATTCGCGCCGGCCCCTTGGTCTATGGCGAGCGCGTCATCGTCGCCTCGCGCGATGGCAAAGTCTATTGGCTGGATCGCTACGACGGCGAGCTCATTAACGCGCGCGAAATCGAAGAACGCCCCGAGCTTTTGGGTGATATGATGCTCTTGGAGCCCAGCGAGACGCTGAAAATCGATGAACCGCTGCTGCTGGTGACCAGCGTCCATGACGCCAGATTACTGATCGCCTTTGGCGTCGACGGGCGCCAAACCTGGGTATATCCGCGCTAGACCAGCGACTGGAGCAAGGCTGAATGTGGGACCTGATTCTTAACCCCTTTGTGACGATTCTGGCGTGGCTTTACGCCGCGCTTAACCAGGACATTGTGCTGGCGATCGTTGTCTTGACCGTGATAATCCGCATCCTGACTTTTCCGCTATTCGCCAAGCAGCAAGAGTCTTCAAAGAAGATGCAGCAGATTCAGCCGCAGTTGAAGAAACTGCAAGAGAAATACAAGAACGACAAGGAAAAACTCTCGCAAGCGCAGATGAAACTGTACAAGGAAAACAAAGTCAACCCGGTCGGCGGCTGCTTCCCGATGTTGATCCAGTTTCCCATACTCATCGGTCTCTACCAGGCCATATTCTTCGCGCTGGCGGCCACGCCCTTTCAGTTGGTCGACCTGTCAGAGAGGCTGCTGATCCCCGGCCTGGATTCCCTGATTCCGCTGCAACGCATGTGGACGCCTATCCCGCAACTTGCGTCTCTGCTGCCGGAGCTGGACCTGACTTTGGCGCCGACCGAAAACCCCCACTATGCCTTGATCTTGCCGCTGCTGGTCCTGATTACGACCTGGGGGCAGCAGAAGCTGACCATGGGCGCTACTGGACAGAACAAGTCGAACAAAGACGACGATGACGACGACAATGGCGCCCCGGCCGGCGGCCAGGCGGCAGCCATGACCAAGAGCATGACCACCATTATGCCCATCATGTTCGGTTTCTTCTCGCTGTCCTTCTCGGTCGGCTTGTCAATCTACTTCGTGACCTCGAATCTGATCGGGGTGGTGCAATACAGCCCACAGGGCAAACGCGCAATGGAAAGGGTCTTCCGCCGCAAATCGGCTGACGCGCCGCCGGTTGAAGTCATCTTTGAAGATGACGAGCCTCCTGCGAAGATTCGAAAAAAGCGCAAAAAAAAGAAGCCTCGCAAGAAGTGACCGCGTTACGCAGCTACCTGACTGACAAGGGATAAAACTATGCAGATGATTGAAGTAACCGCCAATTCGGTTGAGGCGGCGATCGACAAAGGCTTGGCGGAACTCAACGCGCGGCCGGGCGAGGTCGTCGTTGAAGTGCTTGAAGAGCCCAATACCGGTCTGTTTGGCTTTGGCGCGAAGGAAGCGCGTGTGCGTCTGGTGCTCATCGGCAACCGCTCGCGAGAAGAACCCGAAGCGCCCAAATACGACAATCAAGATGTGGATGCGCCGCGCTCACAGGCGCCAATCATCGGACTCGCCGACGATGAATTGGACGAAGACGCGCTGGCTGGCCGGCAAGTGCTGCAAGACTTGCTGGAACGCATGGGCGTCGAAGCCCGCATCGCCGTACAGCGCGCCGAAGACGACGATGAGGGCGAAGACCCACACTGGATACTGAATATCTCCGGCGACCGCGTCAACCGTCTGATCGGCCGGCGCGGCGAAACGCTGTCGTCCCTGCAGCACATTGTCCGCCTGATTTGCAGCCGGCGCCTGGAACGCCGCGCCAATATCATCGTGGATGCCGGCGGCTACAAATCGGGCCGCTCCAAGCGTTTGCGCGGCTTGGCGAATCGCATGGCGAAGCAGGCCGTGCAGCAGGGCCGAACGATCACGCTCGAGCCCATGCACCCCAACGAACGCCGCATCATCCATATGACGCTCCGCGGCCGCAACGACGTCATGACGCAGAGCGTCGGCGAAGGCCGAGGCCGAAAAGTCACCATCGTTCCGCGCTAAGCGCATTCACCTTAATGACGACTGACCGGGCACAGGCCGGATCACGCATTCCGCTTGCCGGCGACAGGCGAACATGGCTGGCGCGATTGACATACTCCTCATTGGACACTTGACGGTTGACCTGGTTCCGGGCGGGCGCATGCTCGGCGGCACCATCTCATACGCCGCGCCCACTTACGCCGCGTTCGGCCACAATGTCGGCATCGTGACCAGCGCCGCCTGTGACGAGCCGCTGCTCGGGCAGTTGCTGCCCTATGCCGAATTGTCGTTGCGTCCGGCTGAAGACTCCCTGACCTACGAGAATGTCTATAGCCCCGAGGGCAGAACGCAATTCATCCGCGCCACCGCGAACTTCCTGCGATATGGCGATATACCGGTCGGCTGGACGGACGCGCCTTACGTTCACCTGGGGCCGCTCGCCGCCGAGCTGGACCCGCGCGAATTGGCCGAGAAGTTCCCGGACGCGACCATCATGCTGACGCTGCAAGGCATGATGCGCGACTGGAGCGGCGACGGCCAGGTGCGCTTCCGTCGCTGGTTTGAAGAAGACGCGCTGGAGAAAATCGACATTGTTGTATACAGCGAAGAAGACGTCAGCCAGTTCCCGCAATTCACCCACGACGCCCGCCGTGTCTGCAAACATCTGGTGGTGACGAACGGCCGCTGCGGCGGGACATATTATCATGAAGGCGGCGCAATGCACTATGACAGCCTGGCGGTGACGCCGCTGGATCTGACCGGCGCCGGCGATGTCTTCGCCGCCTCCCTGCTCGGCGCGCTACCCCTGCTGGCCGGCGATGTAGCCAAAGCCGCGCGCGTCGCCGGCAAACTGGCCGCCTGTTCGGTGACGCGAGCGGGCCTCGCCAGCGCGCCGACCGCCGATGAGATAGAACGCGAAATCGGAAAAGTAACGTGAGTAATGCCCATGATCCAGACGATTCTTGTAAACGGCAACATCATCACCCTGGACGAGCGCCGGCCGCGCGTCAATGCGCTGGCGATCAGCTACGGACGCGTAGTCGCGCTGGGCGCTGACAGCGAGATGCGCCGCCTGGCCGGGGCGGATACTACTGTCGTTAATCTCGACGGCAAGACCGTGCTGCCCGGCCTGACCGATGCCCATCTCCACTGGGAAGACCAGGCGCGCGCGCTGCGCTCAGTCGATGTCTTTGAACTGCCGAGCAAAGCGCAGGCGCTGGAGCGGGTGCAAGAGCGCGTCGCTCGGGCCGCCGCAGGCGAGTGGATCACCGGGCAGGGCTGGGCGCAGGACTTGTGGCCCGATCGCGCCTTTCCCGACAAGTCCGATTTGGATGCAGTGGCGCCGGGTAATCCTGTTTTCTTGTCAGCCAAAAGCGGTCATGCCGCCTGGGTCAACTCGGCTGCGCTGACGGCCGCCGGCATCACGGACTCCACGCCCGACCCCGATGGCGGACAGATCGGGCGCGACGCCGCGGGCGCTGCCACCGGCCTTCTGCTCGAGACGGCTATGGACCTGGTTCGGGATTGCATACCGCGCCCGACCGGCGAACAGCTGGCTGACATGATGCGGGATGCGCAAGCCCTTGCCCAC
>CAZWCV010000062.1:0-7873 GCA_964632725.1 uncultured Anaerolineaceae bacterium | reverse complement strand
CTCTATAGCCGAGTATAGAGTCGTTTCTTGAATACGGCATCTTCATCCCTTGCCCACCGCGCCGGCCTCACCATGATCCACGACTTTGACGACCCCTCCTGCCTGGTCGCGCTGCAGATTCTGCGAGAACGCGGGCAGCTGGGCCTGCGCGTGGTCAAGCAGGTCAATCAAGCCTGGCTGGACGCGGCGCTGGAGTCCGGCATTCGGCGCAACTTCGGCGATGACTGGCTGCGCATCGGCGCGCTGAAACTTTTCGCCGATGGCGCGCTGGGGCCGAAAACGGCGCTGATGTTCGAGCCCTACGAGGGCGAGCCGGACAACTTCGGCATGGCCCTCGTCGACAAGGAAGAGATGATCGAATACGTCAGCCGCGCCAGCGCCTTCGGCTTGCCATCGAGCGTACACGCCATCGGCGACAAGGCCGTCCACGATGTGCTGGATGTCTTCGAGCGCGTCCGCCAGGAAGAAGCGGCGCGCGGCGAGCCGGTCAGCGGCCGCCGCCACCGCATCGAGCACGTGCAGATCATTCACCCGCTGGACGCCGGGCGCCTGGCCGAACTGGACGTCATCGCGTCCATGCAGCCCATCCACGCCACTTCTGACATGGCGACAGCCGACCGCTATTGGGGCGAGCGCAACCGGTACGCCTATAACCCGCGCTTGCAGCTGGATCGGGGCGCGCGCATCGCCTTTGGTTCAGACGCGCCGGTTGAGCCCTTTGACCCCTTCCTGGGCATTCACGCCGCCATCACGCGCGAGCGCAACGGTCAGCCCGCCGGCGGCTGGTATCCGGACGCCAAGCTTAGCCTGCACGAGACGCTGCTCGGCTTCACGCATGGACCGGCCTACGCCGCGGAAATGGAAGATCGCCTGGGTATGCTGCGCGAAGGCTACCTGGCCGACCTTATCGTGCTAGACCGCGATATTTGCCAGGTCGAGCCGGACGAGATTCCAGAGCTATCGGTGCTCGCTACGATGGTTGACGGCGTCTGGCGCTACCGCGATTTCGATTAGTTGCGCCGTCTAGGCGCTGAATTCAGCCGTGCTGAAGACGACGCGGAAAGGCACGCAGTAAATCACCACACTGCGATACTGGCTCAAGTCTACATCAGCGGGAATCTCGTAATTCTGATTGCCAACGTTGCCCTTTAGCGCGCCCAAATGCACTTCATTATCGCCCAGCCCGGCGAAAGTAGTCGTCGGCGCTTCGGTCGACAAATAGACGTGCAAGTCGGGCCCATTCTTGGAGCGGAAGTCTTCAAAGCGCAGCACGCGGCTGTCGTCCGGCAACTCATAAATAGTCGCGCTGCCGACGGCGCCGTGGATGGGATCAATGTCGATGAACGATCCCTGCGCGACGACGACCGGCTCGGCCGGCATCTCGGGCGGCATGGCTTGCTCCGCTTGCGGCACAACCGTATCGTCGCCGATCTGCGCCATGGCAGTCTGTTCCGCCATCTCCTGGTTGTCTTTGGCCATGGCGATCAAGGCCTGCTTTTCTGCTTCCGGCATGTCGCTGATGGCTTGACGCTGCTCGGCGGTCATGCCCGGGAAGGCTTCGTTGACCTCGCGATTCACGAAGTAAAGCCAGGGTTGCGTGGCGGCCAGCACCACAACCGCCGCAGCAACCACGACGATGATTAGCAGAATCCTGCGTTGCATATCTGTTTCCCCCTGTGACTATCTCGGCCTGGAACAAATTGCCATCTTGATATGCCCTTCTAATTCTCATAATATCCGATTTGTTATAAGCAACCTATTAGGATTAGCCAGGAGAAATTCAAATGACACGCGCAGGCATGATGGTTGGAGACAGTGAACACAGGATTCAAAACGATATGCTGCAGGTTGGCGCGCCGGCGCCGGATTTCGCGCTGATCGCCAATGATCTCAGCAGCCGGTCGCTGGCCGATTACGCCGGCAAGGTCAAGGTCATCAGCGTCGTCCCGTCCGTGGACACCGGCGTCTGTTCCGATCAGACGCGGCGTTTCAACCGGGAAGCGGCCGGCCTCAGCGATACAGTCGTCCTGACCGTCAGCGTGGATTTGCCCTTCGCGCAAGGTCGATTCTGCGGCAGCGAAGGCATCGACAATAGCGAGACGCTCAGCACCCATCGCGATATGCAGTTCGCTGATGACTACGGCGTACACGATACCGACTGGCGCATCTGCCAGCGCGCGGTATTTGTGCTTGACCGCGACAACGTTGTCCAGCACGCCGAATACGTCCCGGTCATCGGCGACGAAGTTGACTTTGACGCCGCCCTGGCCAAGGCGCGGGAGTTGGCGTAACTCGCAATCTCAGGGAGGCAGACGAATATGAGTGATTTGAGGCGGCGCAAGCTGGCGGACCTGCTGGTCAACTATTCGACGGCTGTCCAGCCCGGCGACTGGGTCGGCATCCTGGGCGATTTCACGTCGCTGCCTGTTCTGCGCGAAGTCTACAAAGCCGTCGTCGACGCCGGCGGGCATCCCGGCTTGCTCATCGACGACAGCCACATGCAGCGCTACTTCCTGCGCCACGCCAGCGACGAGCAGATGAACTGGATCGACCCGGCGTTGCAGCGCTATACCGAGCAGGCCGATGTTTACATACGCGTCGGCGCGCCCGACAATACCCGCGCCATGAGCAATATCGACGCCCAACGCATCCGCCAGCAGCGCACGGCCCAAAGCGCCATCTTGCAAACCCGCCTGGAGCGCGCCGCGCGCGGCGAGTTCCGCTGGGTCGGGGCGCTTTATCCCACGCAAGCCAGCGCGCAGGAAGCCAATATGAGCCTCGAAGAATACGAGGTCTTTGACTACGGCGCCTGCTTCTGCGATGCTGACGACCCTGCCGCCGAGTGGCGCAAGCTCAGCGAAATGCAGCAGCATAAAGTGGACTACCTGGCCGGCAAGAACCAGGTCACGCTTCGCGGGCCCAACATCGACATGGCGCTGAGCATAGAAGGACGGACCTTCATCAACAGCGACGGCCGGCGCAATATGCCCAGCGGCGAGATTTTCACCGGGCCGGTCGAGGACAGCGTAAATGGCTGGGTGCGCTTCAGCTATCCGGCCATCGTCGGCGGCCGCGCGGTCAGCGGCATTGAACTCCGCTTTGAAGGCGGCAAGGTGACCAAAGCCTCTGCGGAAGCGCACGAAGACCTGCTGCTCGCCCAGCTGGACACCGACGCCGGCGCGCGCTATCTGGGCGAATTCGCCATCGGCACGAACTTCGGCATCGACCGCTTTACCGGCATGATCCTCTACGATGAGAAAATCGGCGGCACGGTGCACATGGCGGTGGGCATGGGCTATCCCGAAACCGGCAGCTTGAACAAAAGCGCTGTCCACTGGGACATGATCTGCGATATGCGCCAGGACAGCGAGATCCGGGTCGATGGCGAGCTGTTTTACAAAGACGGCGCCTTTGTCGTTTAGCGCCGCTCGCTGTCACGGCTCCGGCTGGCTCGATCTCGCCGGCAAGTGAACAAACGCGAAAAAAGAGTCGCCCATGCGCGGCTCTTTTCAGTAAAGCTGGGAAAACGCGCCGCCGACTTTGCCCGATTTCCGCGCTTGTACTACCATGCCTTTATTAGCATTCCCGTGAGGTTCACGACATGAGCAGTTCCAGATTCGTACCCAAACCCGATGACGCCGGGGGCGGGATAGTCGCGGTAGCCAATACCCGCTCGGCGCTTAGCAATATTCGCCGCGGGCCCGGCGTCAACTACGAAGACATCGGCGACCTCCTCGACAACACGCTGGTCGTCTACTATCCCGATACCCGCACCGGCAGCAATTGGGTCTGGATAGAGAAGGGCGGGCTAAAGGGCTGGGTCTACGCCGGTTATATCGAATTTATCCAGGCGATTGGCGCGTCGCCCTCGCGCCACAAAGCAACGCCCTACGATGGCAAAGTCGCCGTTTGGCACTGGAAAGGCAGCGCCGTCAGCGAGGATACCGCGACCGAAGTGTTGAACAACATCAAATTGCGCGCCCCCAATGTCAACCAAATCTGGGTCAAGATCACCAACGGCGTCGATTGGATGGGACGCTTCGATTCCAGCGCCATGGCCATCAACGGACCGGAAAGCATCGACCAATGGGTGACGGCCTGCCAGGCGACCGGCTTCGAGTTCCATGCCTGGTGCGTGCCGCAAGGCCTGGATGTCGAGGCGGAAGCGGCGATCTTGATCGAGGCTTGTACGCGCGCCGGCGTCGAATCACTTATCCTTGATGTCGAGCCTTATGCCGATGAAGGCTACTGGAAGGGCGGGGCGACAAAAATACGTCCCTTTATGCTGGCGCTGCGCCGCGGATTGGGCAACCGCTTCCATATCGGCTTGAGCGTCGACCCGCGCCGGCAGCACTATCACACGATCTTCCCGGGCGAGTGGAGTCCCTTTGTCGACAGCGTGCATCCGCAGACCTATTGGAATATCTTTCGCAGAACCGCCGAAGACGCTTTGTCGGAGGTCTGGACCGTCTGGGGCGGCTTCGACAAGCCCATCATCCCCGTGCTGGAGGGCAACGCGGTGACCAGCGAGCAGAACACCGCGCATACGCTGGCGACGCAGGTCCATGGCGCCAAGGGGCTCAGCTGGTGGCGCTACGGCACGATCTCGCAATGGGCCGGCGTCAACAAGCCGATTGAATTGCCCAATTCGCCGGCTGATCCAGACTCGGATATCGTCGAGAACTTCACCGATGAAGTGACCATTCTGCCGACCAAAAAAGGCTTTCGCAGCGGCACCTACACTGGCCAACCCGAATTCTCCGCGCGCCAAAACACCTGGGGCTGGGATTATCTCTACGTCAGCACCGAAGAGCGCACCAGCAAGGTATGGGCCGAATGGCGCGATGATTTGCCGCGCAACGGCCTCTACGAGATTTCGGTCTTCATCCCCAATCGCAAAGCCACGACCGCCCGCGCGCGCTACAAAGTGCATGGCATCGTCGGCACCACAACCGAAGTCGTAGTCGATATCAACCAGCACAAGCGCCGCAATCAGTGGGTAGCCCTGGGCGTCTTTGATCTGGACCGGAATATGGAAAACGCCGGGCGCGTTTTCCTCAACGATGTAACTGGCGAGCCGGACAAAGAAATCGCCTTTGACGCCGTTCGCTTTCGCCGCATTGTGTCGACGCCGCCCGGCTATAAACCCGCGCCCGAGCCGTCGCGCTCCCCAATTGTGAATGGCGTCCATGTCGCCGATGGCTACGACTCGCCTGTTGGCACCACCGAGCAGCGCAGCGGCGTCCAGCTATGGCCCCCGGGCTGGCGCGACGCCTCGCCCTTCGGCAAGCTCTATTTCATCGGCACGCCCAGCGAAGCCTACCACACCGGCGCCGATCTGAACTTCGGCGCGCCCTACGCGGACAAGGGCATGGCTTGTTATGCCTGCGCCAGCGGCGTGGTGACCCTGTCCGCGCGTATGGGCGTCTGGGGCAATCTGCTGATCATCCGCCACGATCCTCTGTACGAGCCTTCGGGGCAAGTCATCTACAGCCGCTATGCGCATGTGCAGAATCCGCGAGTGGAAGTGGGCGAACGCGTCGCCCGCGGCCAGCGCATCTGCGAGGTCGGCGACGCCTTTGGCCGTTTCGTGCCGCATTTGCACTTTGACCTGAGCCCGACGACTCTGCTGGCGACCCGACCCAGCAATTGGCCCAAGCAAAACTACAATCTGCTGATCGCCAACTATATTGATCCGCTGGATTGGATCCGCCGGCATCGTCCCCTGTGAAGCCTGGAAGCGAGCTAAAACAGCCCCCAGTCGCTGGCGGCGCCTTCCTCCATCATGCTGGGGTCCCACATTTCCATGCCCATCTCGATAGTTGTCGGCACGCCGAGGAAATCCTGCGTCGTGCGCCGGGTTTGTTCCAGCAGTTGCGGCGCGTAGGGGCAAAATGGCGTAGTCATAATCATATTCACGTGCGCGCTGTCGTCCCCGATGTCGACGCCGCGCACCAATCCCAACTCTACGACATTCATGCCTATTTCCGGGTCTATCACGCTGCGCAGCGCCTCGTAAAGTCCGGCTTCTTTTTCGCTCATGGCCCTGTCCCCCGGGCTAGCGCCGATTCGCTCAACGCTGCCTGTACGCTAGTTATTGCCCGATGCCTGCGGGCGGCAGTCCGCTTAGCATAGTACAGCCTTGATTCGCTGTCAATTTGACGAATCGCGCTGGCTTCTAACATGTTTCTATGCTTGCCCTGCTACAGTCAAGCGGCAGCCTGTAGAGTTACGCCCGCGCGCCTGATTCTTCGCGTTACGCTGTTGACAGGCCGGGGTCGCGCTGTTAGACTGCAAGCAAGTTCGATTCGGTTATAGAGTAGATTTAACCGACATTAAATCAACCGGAAGGGAGCGCCGTCCCGAATGACCGCGACATTACAGATTAGAGACCTGCGCGTCAGCGTAGAAGGCGACGACGAGCTTATCCTGCGCGGTGTGGATTTGACCGTGAAACAGGGCGAGATTCACGCCTTGATGGGGCCCAATGGCTCGGGCAAGAGCACCTTGGCCAACGTCCTGATGGGCAATCCAGCCTATGAAGTTCATGCGGGCGCCGTACTTCTGGATGGCGAAAGCGTCCTTGACATGGAGCCTGATGAGCGCAGCCGCGCCGGTCTGTTCCTGGCCTTTCAGTATCCGGTGGCGATTCCCGGCGTCACGCTGGCCAACTTCTTGCGCCACGCCATCAACGCGCGCCTGAAAGCCGACGACCCGGAGAGCAAGGGCATACCCATCCCCAAATTTGCTCGCATGATGCGCGAAAAGATGAATACCCTGCATATCGATCATTCATTCGCCGGGCGCTATCTCAACGAAGGTTTTAGCGGCGGCGAGAAGAAGCGCGCCGAAGTGCTGCAGATGGCGGTTTTGGAGCCGCGCATCGCCGTGCTCGACGAAACCGACTCCGGCCTGGACATCGACGCGCTGCGCATCGTAGCCGATGGGGTCAACGCGCTGACCGGACCCGATATGGGCGCCCTGGTCATCACCCACTATCAGCGCATGCTGAATTACATCAAGCCGGATTACGTGCATGTGCTCTATGATGGCGTAATCGTCGAGAGCGGCGGACCCGAACTCGCGCTCGAGCTGGAAGCGAAGGGCTACGAGTGGATTCGCGAAAAACACCTGGCCCTGGCCGAAGTCTAAGCGGAAAAGGAACGAATCATGGTTGACGCGATTCAGAGCGAAAAGCAGCTCACGCACGAAGAAGAAGCCTTGAAGGAAGTCGGCTTGAGTTACGCCGAAAAATACGGCTTTCACGACGCCGATGTCGAATACACCTTCAAGAGCCAGAAGGGCATCAACGAGGACATCGTCCGTCAGATCAGCGGTTTGAAAGCGGAGCCGCAATGGATGACCGATCGGCGCGTCGAGGCTTACCATATCTTCATGGACAAGCCCACGCCGCAATGGGGCGGCGACCTCAACCGCATCGACTACGACGACATCTACTACTACGTGCGCGCCACGGATAAATCCGAAGACGATTGGGACGAGGTGCCGCAGGAAATCAAGGACACCTTTGACAAACTGGGCATTCCCGAAGCCGAGCAGAAATTCCTGCACGGCGTCTCCGCTCAGTACGACAGCGAATCCGTCTATCACAAGATTCAGGATAACCTGGAAGAGCAGGGCGTTATCTTCCTGGATATGGACTCCGCCTTGAGCGAGTACCCTGAAATCGTGCAAAAGCACTTCGGCACGGTCATCCCGTCCAACGACAACAAATTTGCCGCGCTCAATACCGCCGTCTGGTCCGGCGGCAGCTTCATCTACGTGCCGCCCGGCGTTCACGTGGAAATGCCCCTGCAAGCCTACTTCCGCATCAACACGGAGAACATGGGCCAGTTCGAGCGCACGCTGATCA
>CAZWCV010000061.1:19120-21023 GCA_964632725.1 uncultured Anaerolineaceae bacterium | reverse complement strand
AAGCAATCTCCGTTAAAGCGCGTAAAGCCCGTGCCCGGGCCCTAATCCACCAGGTCTTGCGCCGCTTCAAGAACAGTCTCGACCACCCAGCGCTTGTGTTTGCTAAGCGGGCGGCTCTGCACGATCCGCACCAGGGCGCCAACGCCGGCGCCGGTTTCATCATGCGCCATCACTTTGCGCGTGGACGTAACCACTTTGTGATATACCGGGTGCATCTTGCGATTCTCGATGGCGACCACGACGGTCTTTTGCATCTTGTCGCTGACGACCGTTCCCACCAGCCGTTTGCGGTTGTTAGGCATCCTGCCCCCCTTGTGAAATCATCTCCGCCGCCAGTTCGCGTTCGCGCAGGGCTGTTTTCAGCCGCGCCAGATCGCGCCGCGTCTTGCGGAAAAGAGTCGTATCTTTGAGCTCGCCGGTATCTTTCTGCAAGCGATAGGTGTACATCTCCACCTTGAGGTCCTCGATCTTGTCCAGCACCTCGTCGGTCGACATGGAACGGATTTCGTCCATATACATCAGCTGACCTCCCGCCCGGAAATGGGATCGAAGCGTTTGACGAATTTCGTCTTGATGGGCAGCTTGTGCGAAGCCAGGCGCAGCGCCTCGCGCGCGTCATTTTCCGGCACGCCGCTCATCTCGAAGAGAATGCGCCCGGGCTTGACGACGCAGACCCATTTCTCAACCGAGCCCTTGCCCTTGCCCATGCGCGTCTCGGCCGCCTTCTGCGTCACCGGCTTGTCCGGGAAAATGCGTATCCAGACTTTGCCGCGGCGGCGGATATAACGGACCATCGCCCGCCGGCAAGCTTCAATCTGCCTGCTGGTGACCCAGCTGGGCTCCAGCGCCTGCAGGCCGTAGTCGCCAAATTGCACGACCGCGCCGCGCCGGGCTTTGCCGCGCATACGGCCGCGCATCTGCTTGTTGTACTTCCTTCGTTTCGGCATCAACATGCGGATTGCTCCTCCAGCTTCAGCGAGCTAATTGCGCCGACCGCGGCGACCTTCGTTGCCGGTCGTACGCTGCGCGCCGGTGCTGAACGGGTCCTCGCCCGGCAAGATATCGCCCTTGTAGATCCAGACCTTGACGCCGATCTGTCCAAATGTGGTCAGGCCTTCCGCGAAGCCGTAGTCAATATCCGCCCGCAGCGTATTGCGCGGCACGCGGCCATCAAACATCCACTCGCGCCGCGCCATATCCGAGCCGCCGAGGCGACCGCTGACTTCGATGCGGATGCCGCCGGCGCCTTGCCGCATGGCCTGCATGATGGCGCGCTTCATGGCGCGGCTGTGGCCGATGCGCCGTACAAGCTGCGAGGCGACATTCTCGGCGACCAGGGTCGCGTCCAAATCAGGCTTCTCGATCTCGCTGACTTCGACTTTCACTTTCTTGCCGGTCATGTCTTGCAGGTTCTGGCGCAATTCCTTGACCGCCTCGCCTTTGCGGCCGATGATCAGGCCGGGCCGCACAGTGTTAATCGTAATAATCACCAGATTCGGATGACGCTCGATTTCTATGCGCGACACGCCGGCGCGAGTCGTCCTGGCCTTGAGGTATTTGCGGATCTTGCGATCTTCCATCAACAGGTTTACGTAGCGCTCGCCTTCGGCGTACCAGCGGGCGTCCCATTCGCGAATCACCTTCAGGCGGAATCCCTTGGGATGAACCTTACGACCCATTATCTTCTTCCTCTCGCTCTGCCAGAATCACCCACAGGTGAGACGTGCGCTTCAACCGCGGCTTGAATCGCCCGCGCGCGCCGGCCTTGAAGCGTTTCAAGGTGGGGCCGTCGCCGGCGTAAATTTGGGAGACGTACAATTCTTCCTGGTTCAGGTCGAAGTTGTTTACCGCGTTGGCCATCGCCGACGACAAGGTCTTGCTCACAAAGGTCGACCCCTTCTGC
>CAZWCV010000061.1:15639-19092 GCA_964632725.1 uncultured Anaerolineaceae bacterium | reverse complement strand
GACGCAGCTTTTGCGGCGAAATCGGCAGATAACGGGATATAGCGCGAACTTCCATTTTTGCTTGCCCCTATCGTCTGCTATCCAGGATGTGACCGCGGAAGGTACGCGTCGGCGCGAATTCACCCAGCTTGTGCCCCACCATATTCTCGGTGATGTAAATCGGCACATGTCGGCGACCATCGTGCACCGCAATCGTGTGTCCGACCATTTGCGGGAAGATAGTGCTGGCCCGGCTCCAGGTGCGGATCACAACTTTTTTGTTCTGCCGGTTAAGCCGCTCGACCTTTTCCAGCAGCTTGGGGCTGATGTAGTAGCCCTTTTTCAAAGAACGTGACATGCCTAAAACTCCCCCAATTAACGACGTTTGCCGCGGCGCCGGACGATAAACTGGCTGGTGCGTTTGTTGCGCCGGGTTCGCACGCCCAGAGCTTTCTTGCCCCAGGGTGTCTTGGGCGCGGCCATGCCGATGCCGGTTTTACCCTCGCCGCCGCCGTGCGGATGGCTGGCCGGGTCCATCGCCGTGCCGCGAACGGTCGGGCGCCAGCCCAGCCAGCGGCGCCGGCCGGCTTTGCCCAGCTTGACATTTGAATGCTCGGCGTTGCCCACCTGGCCGATAGTGGCGCGGCAGGTCGCCAGCACCATGCGCATCTCGCCGCTGGGCAAACGCAGCGTGACATACTTGCCTTCCGACGCCAAAATCTGCGCCGATGTGCCGGCGGAACGCGCCAGCTGCCCGCCCTTGCCCGGGCGCAACTCGATGTTATGCACCACCGTGCCCAGCGGGATGTCCTTCAGGGCGCGGCTGTTGCCCGGGCGCAGCGCGCTCATGGCGCCGTTGCCGATCGTGTCGCCGACTTGTACGCCCATCGGCGCGATGATGTAGCTCTTCACGCCATCCTCATACTGCAGCAGAGCGATGCGCGCCGAGCGGTTGGGATCGTACTCGATGGCGATTACTTCAGCGCGGCAATCTTCCTTGTTGCGCTTGAAGTCGACAAGGCGATAACGGCGCTTGTGGCCGCCGCCGCGATGGCGCACGGTGATGCGGCCGGTATTGTTGCGGCCGCCCTTTTTGCGCAAGGCGCGGGTCAGCGAGCGCTCGGGCTTCTTCTTGGTGATCTCTTCGAATGTGTATCCGGTCATATCGCGGCGACCGGGCGAAGTCGGATTGTAGACCTTGATGGGCATTCTTCATGCACCCCCTATACGTCAAAGAGCTGGATCGACACGCCTTCTTCCAGCGTGACGATTGCCTTTTTCCAGGCGCGGGACCGGATGTACCAGTTGCGGCCGCGGCGGCCGCGCTTGGCGGGCATCAGCATCATATTGACTTTGACCACTTTGCCTTCCAGGTCGAATATCTCTTCAACCGCTTCCTTAACCTGGATCTTGTTGGCGTTCCTGGCCACTTCGAAGACGTATTTATTCTCCGTCTCTACCATTTCAGCCGTCTTTTCGGTGATTAGCGGACGGCGGATGACATCATATAAATGCAGCTCTGCCATGCTATGCTCCCACCCTCCAGATGCTTGTGACGACTGCCAGCGCCTCCACAGTCATAATCACCTTGTCGTATTTCAGCAAGTCGCGCACGTTAAGATAATTGGCCACCAGCGAATGCGCGTCGGGCAGGTTGCTGACGCTCTTGCGTACAGCGCTTTGCTCGGCCGTCAGTACAATCAGCGCCGATTGATCGCCGATCAGGGTCTTGAGCATGCCGCGCATGGCCTTGGTGCTGGGCGAGTCGATGTTCAGCCTGTCGACCAGGACCAATTGTTCATCGCGCACCAGGGCGCTCAGAGTCGAGCGGATGGCGCCGCGGCGCATCTTCTTGGGCATTTTTTTGGAATAATCGCGCGGCTTGGGTCCGTGCGCCAGACCGCCGCCGACGAAGATTGGCGCGCTCTGCGCCCCATGACGCGCCCGTCCCGTGCCCTTCTGACGATACCACTTGGCGCCGGTCGCGCGGATTTCGCTGCGGGAGCGCGTATTATGCGATCCCTGGCGCGCGTTTGCCATCTGCCGCACAAACGCCTGGTGCATCAAGCCCACGTTAATCTTGGCTGCAAAGATATCGGGCGGCAAATCCACTTGCGATACTTCGCGGCCGGCGCTGTCCATTACTGGTAATTGCATGGCGAAATCTCCTGTCCTTTGCGCAGCCGGCTACGCGCGCTTGATCGCCGGGCGGATCATGACGATGCTGCCCTTGGCGCCCGGCACCGAGCCCTTGACCGCCAGCAGGTTCTTGTCGGCATCGATTACGACCAGCGGCAGATTCTGCACCGTTACGCGATCGTTGCCCATGCGCCCCGCCATCTTCTTTCCCTTCAGCGTACGGCCAGGCGTGGCGCACATGCCGATCGACCCGGGCGAGCGCATGCGGTCGGACTGACCGTGCGTCTTGGGGCCGCGGGCGAAACCATGGCGCTTGATCGTGCCGGCATGGCCGCGCCCTTTGCTTGTGCCGATGACATCCACCAGCTCGCCTTGCTCAAAAATGTCGACTTTGATTTCCTGGCCTTCTTCGACGGCCAGGTCGGCATTCTGCGCCATGCGGAATTCGCGCAGATGGCGCAGCGCCGGCAAATCCGACTTTTGCAGATGGCCAAGCTGCCCCTTGGTCAAGCCCGTGGGTTTGGATTCCCCGAAACCCAGCTGAACCGAGATATAGCCGTCACGCTCACGGTTGCGGATCTGGGTGACGTAGCAGGGTCCCGCCTGAATGACCGTGACCGGAACCACCGCGCCTTGCTCGTCGAAGACTTGGGTCATCCCCACTTTTTTGCCAATCATGCCCTTCATGAGCGTCGCCTCCACTCGGACGGTCGCCGCGCTTTCGTCTTGGCGTCCGATCCGGACCTTTCTCAACCGCCCTGTCGGACGGGTCAACTTGAATGCCGCGCCGGGCCCGGCTGGTTAAATCTTGATCTCAATATCAACGCCGGCGGGCAGGTTTAGCCGCATCAGCGTGTCGATCGTTTTGCTGTCCGGATCAAGCACATCAATCAGCCGCTTATGCGTCCGCACTTCGAAATGCTCTTGCGAGTCTTTGTCGATGAAGGGCGAACGCCGAACCGTGAAGCGCTCGATACGCGTCGGCAAGGGCACTGGCCCCACCACGCGCGAGCCGGTGCGTTCCGCGGTGTCCACAATCCTCTGCGCTGACTGATCCAATACCCGGTGGTCATAAGCCTTCAACCGGATACGTATTTTGTTTTTTGCCATTCCGCAACCTTTATCTGCTCAATCAGGACGCCGACTTCGCGGCTTGAGCCAGGCGCGCCGCCCGGCTCAGCTCATGTCGTCTCCGGACCGATTTACTCAAGGATTTCAGTGATGCGGCCGGCGCCAACCGTCAGGCCGCCCTCGCGAATGGCGAAGGAAGAACCGCGCTCCAAAGCCACCGGCGTGATCAATTCCACATCCAGATTGACGTTGTCGCCGGGCATG
>CAZWCV010000061.1:0-15629 GCA_964632725.1 uncultured Anaerolineaceae bacterium | reverse complement strand
GACCATTTCCACGCCGTCAGGCAGGGTGATGGTGCCCGTCACATCCATGGTGCGAATGTAGAATTGCGGACGGTAGCCGGTGAAGAAGGCTTTGTGGCGCCCGCCTTCGTCACGGCGCAGGACATAAACTTCGCACTTGAATTTCTTGTGCGGGGTGATTGAACCAACGGCGGCGATGACCATGCCGCGCTGTACTTCGTCGCGGCCGACGCCGCGCAGCAAGATACCGGCATTGTCGCCGGCCTGGGCCTGGTCCAGTTCCTTGTTGAACATCTCAATGCCGGTGACGACCGTCTTGGCGATCTCGTCGCGCAAGCCAACGATGTCGATCTCCGTGCCCTTGAGCAGCGTGCCGCGCGCCACGCTGCCGGTGACGACCGTTCCGCGGCCCTTGATCGAGAATACGTCCTCAATCGCCATCATGAAGGGTTTGTCAACATCGCGAGTCGGCGTCGGAATCCACTCATCGACCGCGTCCATCAGCTCAATGATCGACTCGTATTCCGGCGCGCCGGGGTCGCTGCTTTCGCTCTCTTGCGCCGCAAGCGCCGAACCCTTTATGATGGGCGTATCCGGATCGAAGTCGTAGCCTTCCAGCAGCTCGGCGAGTTCCATCTCGACGAGTTCGATCAATTCTTCGTCATCCATCTGATCGGTCTTGTTGAGGTAGACGACCATAGCCGGCACTTCCACCTGCTTGGCCAGCAAGACGTGCTCGCGCGTTTGCGGCATGGGGCCGTCGGGCGCGCTGACGACCAGGATGGCGCCGTCCATCTGCGCCGCGCCGGTGATCATATTCTTGATGTAGTCGCGGTGGCCCGGGCAGTCGACATGCGCGTAATGGCGATTGTCGGTTTCGTATTCGACGTGGCGGATATTGATGGTGATGCCGCGCGCGCGCTCTTCCGGCGCGTTGTCGATATCGCCATATTCTTGTTCCTGCGCTTGCCCTCTAAGCGCCAGCACCTTGGTAATGGCGGCGGTCAGGGTGGTCTTGCCGTGGTCGACGTGACCAATCGTCCCGATATTTACATGAGGTTTGCTACGCTCGAATTTCCCTTTAGACATCTGACAATCCTTCTTGTGAACCTGGCGATTTGAATATGAACTACCGGACGAAAATTGCGGGCCAGGCGAGCCGGGCCCTCTACTTATCGCGAGCCGGATTTCACTGCCTCGGCAATGTCTTCCGGCGCGACCGTATACGCATCAAATTCCATGCTGAAATTGCCGCGTCCCTGCGTGTTATTGCGCAGGTCGTTGGCGTAACCGAACATCTCGCCCAGGGGCACCTGCGCCTGAATCACCGAGATGCCTTCGCTGTGCGGCTCCATGCCCTGGACGATGCCGCGCCGCGACGAGATATCTCCCACGACCGCGCCGGTATAATTGTCGGGCACGACCACTTCTACGCTCATGGACGGCTCCAGGATGACCGGAGCGCCCTTCTGTATGCCTTCTTTGAGGCACATTGAACCGGCTATCGTAAAGGCGATTTCGCTGGAATCCACCTCGTGATAAGCGCCGTCGATCAGCGTCGCCTTGATGTTCACCACCGGATAACCGGCGATGACGCCGCCCTGCATCGCTTGCGTGATACCCTTTCTGACGGCCGGAATGAACTCCTTCGGGATGGCGCCGCCGCGAATACCGTCAACGAATAGCAACTCGCCGACCGCCTCGGGTTTCTCCTCGGCCGGAATCGGCTCAAAGCGGACGGTGCAGCGGGCGTATTGCCCGGCGCCGCCGGTCTGCCGCCGGAAAGTGGTGTCGATTTCGACCATGCGCGTGATCGTCTCGCGATAGGCGACGCGCGGCCGGCCGACGCGCGCTTCCACGCCGTACTCGCGCATCAGGCGGTCGACCAGCACCTCGAGATGCAATTCGCCCATACCCTTGATCTTGGTCTGGCCGAGCTGGTCATCGACTTCAATCTGAAAAGTGGGGTCTTCTTCCGCCAGTTTGCGCAGGCCGATGCCCATCTTGTCCTGGTCGGCTTTGGTGTTGGGTTCGATGGCGACTTCCACAACCGGGTCGGGGAAGCTGATATTTTCCAGGAGAATCGGGCTGTTCGGCGCGCTGAGCGTATCGCCGGTGAAGGTCTCCTTCATGCCGATAACGGCCGCGATATCGCCGGCGCGCACTTCTTTGACGTCCTCGCGGCGGTCGGCGAACATGCGCACGATGCGGCCGATGCGCTCGCGCTGCCCATTGGCCGTGTTGACGACCATAGAGCCGGCTTTGAGCACGCCGGAGTAAACGCGGGTGAAGGCCAGCCGGCCATACTGATCGGATACGATCTTGAAGACCAGCGCCGCCAGCGGCTCCTCATCATCGGCGCAGCGCTGCAGCTCGCCCCCGTCTTTGGGATGCTCGCCTGTGACCGGCGGAATATCCAGGGGCGACGGCAAGAGCGCCACGACCATGTTCAGCAGCGCCTGCACACCCTTGTTCTTCAAGGCTGAGCCGCACATCACCGGGTGCAGCTGGCCGGATATCGTGCCGGCGCGCAGCCCGGCCAGGATTTCTTCCTGCGAGATTTCTTCCTCTTCGAGGAACTTCATCATCAGATACTCGTCGTGCTCGACGATCTTTTCGATCATGTCCTCGCGGCGAGTCTCGGCCATCTCCCGGTGACTCTCGGGAATGGCGTGATAATTGATGTCGGTGCCTTCGTCGTTGCCGTAGGTGATCAACTCCATCTTGAGCAAATCAATGATGCCTTCAAAGGATTCGCCGCTGCCGTAGGGAACCTGTATCACCACCGGATTGGCTTTCAGCCGGTCGATCATCATGTTGACGCAGCGGTCAAAATCGGCGCCGACGCGGTCCATCTTGTTGACAAAGCACATGCGCGGCACATTGTATTCGGAGGCTTGGCGCCAGACCGTTTCCGACTGCGGCTCTACCCCCGCCACGCTGTCGAATACCGTGATGCCGCCATCAAGAACGCGCAGGCTGCGCTGCACTTCGGCGGTGAAATCCACATGGCCCGGCGTGTCGATAATGTTGATCTGGCAGTCGTCCCAACTGGCGGTGACCGCGGCCGACGTAATCGTAATGCCGCGCTCCCGCTCCTGCGCCATATAATCGGTAGTCGCGGAGCCCTCGTGAGTCTCGCCGATCTTGTGCACCATACCGGTGTAATAGAGGACGCGCTCGGTGACGGTCGTCTTGCCGGCGTCGATGTGCGCGATGATGCCGATATTGCGCACGCGGTTCAGGTCGAAATTCAGATCGGTACTTGCCATTGTCCATTCACTTCCCGAGTTTACAAATCGGGATCAATTCATTGCGGTCTTAGCGGAAATGCGCGAAGGCGCGATTCGCTTCGGCCATCCGGTGCGTCTCGTCCTTGCGGCGTATGGCGCTGCCCTGGCTGTTGTAGGCATCAAGCAGCTCATTCGTCAGCTTCTCCGCCATGCTGCGCCCATTGCGATCGCGCGCGAACTGAATCAGCCAGCGCATGGCCAGCGTAATGCCACGCTCTTGCGACACATCAATGGGGACCTGATAGGTCGAGCCGCCCACTCGCTTGGGTTTGACTTCGACGGCCGGGGTCACATTGCGGATCGCAATTTCGAATACCTCGACCGGGTCCTTCTTTGTGCGTTCGCCCATGGCGTCGAGCGCATCGTACATGATGCGCGTGGCCAGGCTCTTCTTGCCGCCGCGCATCATCCGGTTGATAAACATCGCCACGTGCAGATTGCCGTATTTGACATCGGGCGGCGGAATGCGCTTGGGCGGGCGATTTCTTCTGGGCATCCTGTAGCTCCTTCTTAAGACGCGCCTCTGGGCCCCGTGCGCTGCCTTCGCAACTTGCAGGACCGGCTTCGCGATTGGCGCTGGACTTACTTGCTGCGCTTGGTTCCGTACTTGCTGCGGCCCTGTTCGCGGCCGTCAACGCCGCTGGTATCAAGGGTGCCGCGAACAATGTGGTAGCGAACACCGGGCAGATCCCGGACGCGGCCGCCGCGCACCAGGACGACGCTATGCTCCTGCAGATTGTGCCCCTCGCCGCCGATATACGCCGATACTTCAATGCCATTGGTCAGCCGCACGCGGGCAACCTTTCGCAGCGCCGAATTGGGCTTCTTGGGCGTCATCGTTCGGACTTGCGTACAGACGCCACGCTTGTGCGGCGCGCCTTTCAGTTGTCGCGCGCGCCGATTCTTCAAGGCGTTGAAGGTGTATTGGAGCGCCGGCGCCTTGTTCTTCTTGCCCTTGCTTTTGCGCCCTTTGCGCACCAACTGATTGATCGTTGGCATAGGTGACTCCGTTTTACTTGGTTCTTGCATGCCCTGTCTTAGACATACAAACAGGCGTAAATATACGCCTATTGATTCTTGCTAGATGGCGAGACGCCCCGCCTCGGCGCGGCACTTTCGCCATATCCGCTCAATTCAACCAGCAGCGCCTCGTTCGCGGAGGGTACCGGTTGCGTGGGCAAGCGCGCATATTATCAAGCGCCGGAATGACTGTCAAGGCGAAACTATCACGATTGCAAGCCATTTCCTAAATCCGCCGCAAATCTATTGGCCGCGATATAGCTCCCGCACGATGACGTTGCGCTGGATTTCGCTGGTGCCCTCATAAATCTGGAATATCTTGACATCCCGGAGCAGCTTTTCGACCGGGTATTCTTTCATGTAACCGTAGCCGCCGAAGATCTGGACGGCGTCTACCGCGGCTTTGGTGGCCATGTCCGCCGCGAAGGCTTTGGCGTAAGCGGGAATGCGCGGATTGATGATGCCGGCGTCGACTTGCCAGGCTGACTGCCAGGCCAGCAAGCGCGAGGCTTCATAATTGATGGCCATATCCGCCAGCTTGTGGCCAATGGCTTGATGCTGGTAGATCGGCACGCCGAAGGCTTCGCGCTCGCCGGCGTACTTGACGCTCTCTTCCAGCGCGCGCCGCTGCAATCCGCAGGCGGCCGCCGCCACGCCCGGGCGACTGTAGTCGAATACCTTCATGGCGATATAGAAGCCCTGGCCGACTTCGCCGACGATATTCTTTTCCGGTACTTCCACATTCTCAAAGACGATCTCGGCCGTATCCGAGGCGCGCTGGCCCAACTTATCGAATTTCTTGCCCACGCTGAGGCCGGGCGCTTCGCGGTCGACAATAAAGCAGGTCAGGCCGCGGTGGCCGGCGGAAGGATCGGTTTTGGCGAATATCGTGTAGAAGTGGGCGTGGCTGGCGTTGGTGATAAAGGTCTTGCTGCCGTTGATGATCCAGGCGGCGCCGCGCTTGTCGGCCCGGGTCTGGATGCCCGCGACATTCGAGCCGGCGTTGGCTTCGGTGACAGCGTAGGAACAGAACTGCCCCTGCTCGCCCGCCCGCTCGCCCAGCCAGTAGGCTTTCTGCCGCTCGTTGCCGGCGATAAGAATCGGCAGCATCGCCAGCGAATTGACGCCCAGGCTGGTGCTTATTCCGGTACAGCCGTAGCCCAACTCCTCCGAGACCAACACTTCCTCAAAGGCCGAGGCGCCCACGCCGCCATACTCTTCGGGGATTAGCATGTTAACGATGCCAAGTTCGCGCGCCTTGTGGAAGATGTCTTCGGGGAAAATGGATTTCTCATCGTATTCGGCGGCCACGGGAATGATATTGTCCGCCACAAAGTCGCGCGTCATGCGCAGCAGCATTTCCTGCTCTTCGTTCAGTTGAAATTGCGGACCCGACATCGGCGCACTGTCCCTTCGTCAATTGTGCTCGCAAATAATCTAACAGGGATTAGGTTTATTTTCCAGCCTCGCTCATGAGGCTCGTTAAGGTTTGAAGCACGAGGTCCTGCTGTTCGCTGCGGCTTAAGCCCGCGCTGAGGTCTCCGGACTGCGGGCCGTACCAACCGAACTGCGCGTGATTTCCACCGGCAATGATAATCTTCCGCGCCTGCTCCGGCAGTCGGCTGAAAGACGATTCAACCTCGCTCGCGGTTGCCAACCCGTCGCGGTCGCCGTAGATTGTGGCGACTGCCAAATGACGTTCACTCAAGTCTATCTGCGCCTCGGGATACGCGGCCAGCAAGAGCAGGCCAGCCACAAGATCCGGGTTGTGATAGGCGAAGCGGGCCGCCATCACGCCGCCCAGCGAGTGACCGCCGATAAACCAGGTCCCCACTCGCGGATAAGCCGCGATCACGGCTGATGCCGCGTTCGGATCGAGTATGGCCAAATTCAAAGGCATGGGGACGATAACCGCCAGAACGCCATTTTCCGCCAGCGCGCGGGCCAGCGGAGCGTAGGCTTCAGGCGCTATTCGTCCGCCGGGATAAAAGATGAAGCCGCTATTCTCAGCGCGCGCTGCCGGCTCAAAACTTAGCCACGCTTCACGCTTCACTATTACAGCCGAGTCGCTGATCAAGGCCGTCTCAGCCGCGGCCATTAACTCGCCTGCCGGCCTGCTCAGCCAAAAGAGCGCGGCGACTGTCGCCAGGGCAGCCATCAGCAGCGCGATGGCGGCAAATCGTAGAAGCCGACGGCCAGGGCGCAAGCGCATTACGCCAGCGCGTCCGCCAGCGCATTGCCCGCGGCGATGCCGGACAGGAAGGCGCCTTCGACGCGGCCGCGGCCGCCAAAGGCGTCGCCGGCGAAGACCAGCGGCGGCAGACTGCGGGCCAGCAGGCATTCGTCGGCGTGTGTGGTCAGCGGGACCGAGTAGCGCCATTTCTTCAGCTGTGTGCGAACAATGCGGGCGCCTCGTTTGAGGTAGGGCTGCACCGCCGACTCCAGCTCACGGATGATGTCGGCTTCGGGCGCGTCCCAATTCTGTCGGCTGAATTTGGCGTTGGCGTGGCTGGTGACGATGGCGGTTTGCGAGATGCCTTTCGCCCGGTTGTCGGCCACCCAGTACACATTGGCCTGGAAGTTCTGCACCGCGCCGGGCTGCGGTAAATCCGCCTCGCCTTCTATTTCGTGGATGCCGCAGAGGCAAGGCCCGAATCGTATGCGCTGCAAGGCTGTCTGGTCGTCTCCCTGCAGATGGACGCCGTTCTTCGTCAGCAATGCCAGCGCCTCGGGCGCGGGCGGCGTCATGATGAGTCCCCGGGCGCGGTAGCTATCGCCGGCGCTGTCTTCCAGCGTCCAGCCCGAGTCGTCGTGCCGAATCCCGGATACCAGGCGGTTGATGCGAATATCAAGCCCGCTCGCGAGATGCTTGGCCAGCGCGTTCATGCCGCCGCGACAGGCATAGCGCGCGTGGCCGTCGCCGGCGGTGCGCTTGACGCTGCCGTCCGACCAGCCCATGCCCCAAATATAGACCAGGTCCTGCGCCAGCCAGCGATCCACGTAGCCTTGCAGCGTATCGCTGCGCACAGTGAAGAATTGCGCGCCGTGATCCGCCAGTCCGCCGCCGACGCGCCGCGTGGCCAGTCGTCCGCCGACGCTGCGTCCGCGTTCGATCAATCGAAGGGAGCAGCCGCGATCGCGCAGCGTCTGCGCCGCCATCAAGCCGGAAATTCCCGCGCCAACAATCAATGCGTCCATAGCGGCGTCTCTCGCTGAACTGTCGCTTCTTGAGCAAATCATACCGCAATCACGCGCATAATGAAGAACCAGCTGCTGCCCGGCGCCACGACAGAGTTGCCGCTTTACAAATTCTCGCGCGCCATGTTATACTGTGCTTGCGTGGCGGCGTCGCTGAATTGGGTCAGCGAAAGTCGCCAGCCATCACGGGGGCGAATTAGATTCGACGTTGGTGGCTGAAACCGCAGGGCAAGCCGTGGCGCCACAACACGTTAAACTGGCAACGCACATAGGTGCAAAACCCAATTTCCAACCCCTTCCAATGGTAGCTTAGGCGACCCGGATGTGGGTGTAGAGGCAAACAGTCCTCTACCACTCCTGCAGTCTCGTCTCCCTTTGCGAGCTGTAACGAGTGTCATAAAAAGTTAGGGCGCCCGTCGTCCACGCCGATAAGACGACGCCAAGACTCTTCGGCTAGCCTCATGCAAAGCGCGCCGCCTGGGCCTGCATGTGGCGAAACTTTCCAGACGGCTAAGCTTGTAGATCTGCGAGTGTCGATACCAGCGGACCCGGGGGGCAGGTCCCCGGCGCTTCCACTACCAGCGGCCGCCTTGCCAATAGCGAGGCGGCTTTGCTTTTGCGCTATAATCCGCAGCATTATGACGGTCAGCTGCATTCCGAAGAACCGCATGACCAGCGCCTTTGTGTTGCTGTTTCTGTCCATTGCCCTAAGCGCCTGCGCCTCCGGCTCGCCACAATCGACCGCTACCGCAGTCTATGAGCGAGCGAAGGCCGAGGCGGAGAGCCTGCGATCGACGGCGACGGTCGTGCGAGCGCGTATGGAAACCACGCTGGAATATGCCGCCGCGCGCGTGGCGCAAGCCGAGGACGCGGGCGAGTTTCTGCAATTCAGTTTAATCAGTCTGGGCACGGATACGGGATTCATCGCGACTGATGTCAGTCGGATTGCAACCGCGCCAACACGAATCGCGTTATCGTCGCCGACAGCGACGCGCCAGGCGAGCGTCCGCGGCGTGACATCGGTTTCGCAGGCGACGCTTGCGCCGACGGCCAGCGCGACAATTCCTGCAGCCGCCGGCCCGCCGCTAGCAACGGCGCCTGGCCCGCGCCTCGAGAATATCGTCATGGCATCCGGCGTCAATCGGAATGACTGCGCCGCTGATGTCAATCCCGTGTTTACGCCGGCATCCACTGAGATTTATGTCGTCGCCGAGGCCTACAATGTTGCGGCCGGCGCCAAGATTTCGTCGCGCTGGCACCGCCGAGGCATTGAAGTGGCTTATTTCAGTTTCGACGTGGAAAACAGCATAGACGGCAACTGCGTCTGGTTCTTCATTGACCAAACCGATACGGCTTTTGTTGCCGGCGCCTGGAGCGTAGAACTCCGCGTGGACGATGTCCCGGTTGGCTCGCCGGTAGCGTTCCAGGTTCTAGCCAATTAAGTCCGCAGGTCTCGAACAAGGGCATGACCAGCGCCGGGACCGGCCGGGATCTCGGACTGGATTAGCGGACAACTATTGGCATAATGATGCGTATAGGCGTAGTAGTTTCGGGCGATTAGTGAGTTCAAATCAATGGCGATCGTGACGCGCTGGGATAACAAGAAGAAGACGGTGGTCCTGCTCGAGTTTGAGTCGGAGTGGAGCTGGCCGGATCTGGAAGTCGCCATCCACAAGGCCGATGAGCTGATCGGCAGCGTCGAGCACTTTGTGGACTTGATCATCGATCTGGAAGGCGCCGCCATCCCGCGCGACATCATGACCGGCGCCAGGAAGCTGCTGGCGTCGGGCGAGGCGCGGCCGAACGAAGGCGCGCGGGTCGTGGTGGGGGCAAACGGCGCGCTCCGCACCATTTACCAGACGATACAGAAGACCTTTAACAGCGACATGGAAGGGCGCGAGGTGCTGTTCGCGTCCACCCTGGCCGATGCCCGCGCCATCATCCGCGGCCTGGCGCTGGATCGCGGGTAAGTCTGACTAAGATTTAACCGCAGCTGCCCGCAATTATTGACTTTGCCCAAGCTTTAGACACTTGCCACCGAGTACACCGAGTTCGAAAGAGTCAAATGAGGTGTGACTATCGCGCCTGTGCAAGTCACGACTTGGCTCACATAACATATGACTCCCCAAGCTGTGACGGCGCGGGCGAGCCAAGGCTCCCCCCTACAGTTTTAGACGTGAATGCAAGAGGGATCTGGCCGGGTTGCATACAAACGAGGACACAGAGGGCGCGGATTAATAGCTCTCCGGAATTCAGACATCTACCCAGTTCATTGTTCCTTAACGATATTCGTCAGCAGGCCACTGTCTGCTATTCTGCTGCCTGCAGATGCGAAGGGTCATTTCAAACATATTCTTTGTGTCCTTTGTGTCCTTTGTGTCTCTGTGTCTTTGTGGTCAAAACCGATTCGAAGTGATCCCCCTGCCCTAGCCATTCGTGCAGTAGTCTGAAAATAGCGGGCGCCGCTATGCTATAGTCTGGTCAGGAGGCATTGACGCTTATGATGATGCGCGGCGGCGGCTGGTTCCGCTACATGCACGGGCGCGACAGCAAAGCCAAACCGAATGTTACGCGGCGTCTGCTGCTGCGGGTGCTGGCATACGCAAAACCTTACCGGCCGCAAATAGCCGGGATGCTGGCGACCATACTGTTGACGACCGGCCTGGGCCTGCTCAGCCCGCTGATATTCCGCGAGATCATCGATCAGGCGCTGCCGCAAAAGGACTTCGCCCAGCTGAATCTGCTGGCGCTGGGCCTCGTGGTCATCCCCATAATCAGCGGCGTCATCCGCATCTGGCAGCGCAAGCTGAATGTGGCGATCGGCGAAGGCGTGATCTACGACTTGCGCGTATCGCTGTATCACCACTTGCAGCAGATGTCGCTGCGCTTTTTTACCAACACCAAAACGGGCGAGCTGATGAGCCGGCTCAACAACGATGTCGTCGGCGCGCAGAACGCCATCAGCAACACCATCGTCTCCATCATCACCAATGTGATTACGGTGGTCGCTACCCTGGCAGTCATGCTGGGCATGAAGTGGCAGCTGACCATACTGGGCGTGATGGTGCTGCCGCTGTTCATCCTGGTGGCGCGGCGGCTGGGTACGCGCCTGCAGCGGATCGCGCGCGAGCAAATGGGCTACAACGCGCAGATGAACGCCATGATGAACGAGACGCTCAACATCAGCGGCGCGCTGCTGGTCAAGCTCTTCGGGCGCATCGACGCCGAGGTCGAGCATTTTGACAAGCGCGCCGCCGACGTGCGCGATGCCGGCATCAAGCGCGCGGTGCTGGGCAGCCAATTCTTCGTGCTGATCGGCCTGGTCAGCGTAGTCGGGACAGCGCTGGTCTACTGGGTCGGCGGCATGCTGGTCATCCGCGGCGAGTTCACCATCGGCGATATTGTCGCCTTCGCTGCGTTCCTGGCGCAACTGTATACGCCGCTGCAAGCCTTGACCAACGCGCCGGTCGATTTCGCCCAGTCCATCGTCAGCTTCGAGCGCGTATTCGAGATCATCGACCTGCCGCTGGAAATCGAAGAGAAGCCCGACGCCGTCCACTTGAGCGCCGTAGCGGGCGCCCTGGCTTTCGAAGATGTCAGCTTTCGCTATCAAATTGACCGGCGACACCTGCTGTCTGATGTGGAGCGGATCGGGCGCATCGACAGCGTGGCCGCTACCCGCTCGGGCGGTCCGGCGCGGCGGGAGAACGGCGCTACAACGAGCGGCGGCGCGAAACATCAAGCGCGCGACCTGGCCCTGGAGCGGCTGTCTTTCCGCATGGAGCCGGGGCAGCTGGTGGCGCTGGTAGGCCCCAGCGGCGCCGGCAAAACCACGCTGACCTATCTGATTCCGCGCTTGTACGATCCGACCGCCGGGAGCATCAGTCTGGACGGGCGCGATCTGCGCGACCTTAGCCTGCGCACAATGGCCGAGAATATCGGCATGGTGACGCAAGAGACCTACCTCTTTCACGATACCATTCGCACCAATCTGCTCTACGCCAAGCCGGACGCCTCGCAGGCCGAGCTGGAAGCCGCGGCTAAAGTCGCCCATATTCATGACTTCATCATGGGCTTGAGCGACGGCTACGACTCGATCGTGGGTGAGCGCGGCTATCGCCTCAGCGGGGGCGAAAAGCAGCGCCTGGCGATCGCGCGCGTGGTCTTGAAGGACCCGCGCATCCTGGTGCTGGACGAGGCCACCAGCCATCTCGACAGCCAATCCGAAGCGCTGATACAAGACGCGCTCAGCCAAATCTTGCGCGACCGCACCAGCATCGTCATTGCTCATCGGCTCAGCACGATTCTGGCTGCCGATTTGATTCTGGTGCTCGACCGCGGCCGCATAGTCGAGCGCGGAACGCACGCCGAGTTGCTGGAGCGCGCTGGTTTGTACGCCACTCTATACGAAACCCAATTCAGCCAGCAGCGCGAATTAGCCTGAGTCGAGCGATTACCGTGAAAGTCACCATCACGCAACTGGACGCCAATCAACTGGAGCGTGATTGGGAGCGGCTCAATCGGCATATCGCCGACGAGGCTTCCGAGCTGGCGCTGCTGCCCGAGATGTGCTTCGCGCCCTGGTTCTGCGCCGCGCCACAGCGAGACGAGGCGACCTGGCGGCGGGCCGTAAGCGCGCACGAAGAGTGGCTGGAGCGCTTGCCCGAACTGGGCGCCCAGGTCGTCATCGGCACGGCCCCGCGCATTATCGGCAGGAAGCGCTACAATGTCGCTTACTTGTGGACAACGCGCCGCGGCTTGCGGTGGGTTCACTGCAAGACCTACCTGCCCAATGACGAGGGCTACTGGGAAGCCAATTGGTATGACCGGGCGCCGATTGATTTTCAGCCGACGCGCCTTGGCGACCTGAAGATTGGCGTCATGATCTGCACTGAGATCTGGTTCCTGCAGCACGCCCGCGAATTTAGCAGAAGCGGCGTCCACCTGCTGCTGAATCCCCGCAGCACGCCGCGGCCCACCAACGCCAAGTGGCTGGCTGGCGGGCAGACGGCCGCGGTCGTCGGCGGCGCTTACTGTCTCTCGTCCAATCACGCGGGCCAGGCGGGCGGCGTCGATCTGGGGGGCATGGGCTGGCTCTGCGATCCCGATGGCGCGGTGCTGGCCACAACCAGCGAGGCGGAACCCTTCGTCACGCTCGAGATTGACCTGGCCGCGGCGGAAGGGGCCAAGTCAACCTACCCGCGCTATGTCGACGACAGCCCGCTTTGAGCCGCGATTTCGCTATTCAATCCCGGCGTCCCTCTGTTACCATACCGCCGTGCGCAAGGCGATGAATCGGCCCAATTGATGTCCGACAAATACTTGATTGTCGGCCTGGGGAATCCAGGCGCCAAATACGAATCGACCCGCCACAATGTGGGCTTCGCCGTCATCGACGAGTTGGCGCGGCGACATGGCCTGGGCGCGGGCCGCTCGCAGAAGCAAGCGCTAGCCTGGGACGGCAGCATCGGCGCCAAGCGCGTCAAGCTGGCCAAACCCTTGACCTACATGAACCGCAGCGGCGAGTCTGTACGGCAGCTGGTCGATTACTTTGACATTTCGCTTGAACGCCTGCTGGTCATCCACGACGATCTGGACACGCCCTTCGCGTCGCTGCGATTGCGCTGGAATGGCGGGCACGGCGGCCAGAACGGACTGCGCAGCATCGTCCGGCATCTGGGCAGCACCGACTTCGCCCGCTTGCGCTTCGGCATCGGTCGCCCGCCGGGACGGATGAATCCGGTCGATTTCGTCCTGCAACCTTGGCGGGGCGATGACGCCATTCGAGCGCATGAACTGACGGCAAGAGCGGCGGACGCCATTGAAGTCTGGCTGAGCGACGGTCTCGAGCGAGCGATGACGCTGTACAACGGCGACTCGGCCAGGTCCAAAGGGCGAGAAAGCAAGCCCGACCTCCGCGAGCAGCTGGCGCTCTTTGAGCGAGCGCACGAGTTGGCGCCAAGCGATCCCAAGCCGCTTACCAAGCTCATCGCGCTGCAGAAAAAGCTGGGCCAAATCGACGAAGCAGTCGCTAACCATCTCAAGCTGGCGCAGCTATACCAATGCCGGGACGAAGGCAAGCTGGCGATTGCGGAGAAAGCCAAAGCCGTGGCGATACGCCCGGGCCTGGTCGACGTCCAGCGCGAAATCGCCGAATGGCATCTGGCGCAAGAGAACAGGAAGAAAGCCGTCAGCCGCTATCTCATTTTGGCGCAGCACTTGCGAGACAGCGGTGATGCCGACAGCGCAATGGAGGTCGTAGCGCTGGCGCTGACTATCAATCCGCAGCATCCCAAGGCGCTGGAAATGACGCGTCTGTTACAAGAGCTAAATCTGTCCCGAGAGTGAGGAAAAGGCTATGCAAGTGATCGCGCCGGAATTGGTCGGCATGTCGGCCGAGCGCCTGTCGAATATCAAGGTCAAGCTGCAGCAGTATGTCGACGCGGAACAAGTGGCGGGTTTCGTCACACTGGTCGCGCGGGATTCGGAGGTTGTACATATCGAAGCCTGCGGCTACCGCGATGCCGAGGGGCAACTGCCCATGGAGCTTGACACGATTTTCCGCATCTACAGCATGACCAAGCCGATCACGTCCATCGCTCTGATGATGCTCTACGAGCAGGGCAAATTCCAGCTATTCGAGCCCGTCAGCCGCTACATTCCCGCCTTTGGCAATACGAAAGTCATGACCGGCCAGGGCTACATGGGTCCCCAGCTGGCGCCGCAGAATCCGCCGATGACCATCCACCACTTGCTAACGCACACTGCCGGCCTGAGTTATGGCTTCTTCTTCGACACGCCCATCGACGATATGTACCGCAACTCGATCTTTCGCAGCGAGACGGCGACGCTGGAAGAGAAGATGCTGGGCATTGCCGAATTGCCGCTGCGATTCCAGCCGGGCAGCGCCTGGAATTACAGCGTGGCCACCGATGTCTGCGGTTATCTGGTGCAAGTTCTGGCCGATATGCCCTTCGAGGACTTCCTGGCCGAGCGCGTCTTTGCGCCGCTGGGCATGGTCGATACCGCCTTTCACGTCTCGGCGGACAAGCTGGATCGCTTCGCCAAGCTCTATCGCCACGATGTCCAGACCGGCGGCTTCAGCGAATACGCGGGCGCGCCGCATATCCCCTGGCACGACTATACCAAGCCGGCCTGCGCGCCATCGGGCGGCGGCGGTCTGGTCTCGACGATGGCGGATTACTGGCAATTCGCCAACATGCTGCTAAATGAAGGCGAGCTGTTCGACGTTCGCATCATCGGGCGCAAAACGCTGGAGTTCATGACGCGAAACCACCTCAAGAGCGACTTGCTGCCCATGGCTATCGGCCTGGCCAAGATTCCCGGGCGCGGCTTCGGCCCGGGTTTTGATGTAGTCATGGACGCGGCTCAGACAGGCGTGATCAACTCGGACGGCAACTACGGCTGGAGCGGCGCGGCGGCCACCAACTTCTGGGTGGACCCGCAGGAGCAGATGGTCGGCATCATCATGACGCAGCTGATGGACAATACGCTGCCATTCCAGGCCGATTTCCGCGCGCTGACCTATCAGGCGCTGATCGACTAGGGCCCGTCAAGCGCCGGGATCAAGTCATTCCACAAGAATTGATAGGTCTCGGCTTCTTCGGCGTAATCGCGCGGATTGCCGGCAAAACTGTGCGTGGTGACCATCACCAGTTCGAGTTCGGGAATCACATGCAGAATCTGGCCGGCCGCGCCCAGCGCGGAGTACACGTCGTAGGTGGCGATATGATTCAGCCACCAATAATAGCCGTAGCCGGCGTAATCATTGCCGATGTCGACCTGCGGCGAGGTTGACGCGACCGCCCACCAGCCGGGTACGACCTGCTTGCCCTGCCAACGCCCCTCCTGCAAGAACAGCTGACCAAAGCGCGCCAGTTCGCGCGCCGTCATGCTGACGCTGTGGCCGCCGGTGAAGTAGCCTTGTGGGTCGACGCCCCAGAATTCCGCTTCCATGCCCAGCGGCTCAAACAGATAACGATGCGCGAATTCGCAAGTAGTCATGCCGGTGGCTTCTGTCAATACCGCCGACATGAGGTGGGACACGCCCGTGCTGTAGTGGAAGCGCGCGCCCGGCTCAGTGACAAAGGGCAAGCTCAAAATGTCAGCCACCCAGTC
>CAZWCV010000060.1:0-21111 GCA_964632725.1 uncultured Anaerolineaceae bacterium | reverse complement strand
TCATTCTTTTGATGATACATACGTACAGTGTTACCATCGACTACAGCTTGCAACGGCGAGGCCACTTTTGGCATTTCAGGCGGAGACATTAACGGCGTGGAATTTGAAGTGCAGATTGACATGGATGAAGAGTCCACCGTTACATTGACGCGCAGCCCAGTTCCAAACACCTTCAAAATAGATCTCAATGACGCATCCAACTGCTGCGTCAACGTCGATACCTATCGCGTCAGAGGCAGGACAACGCACAACGATAATACAAAATCAGGCTGGTCAGGCTGGACGAGCTTCACCTACTCCGGCGCCAGCTCTCTCACTCCGACGCCGGAACCGCTAAGCTACGGTTGGGGCACTGCCTTTGGCGTTCAAATGCCAGTATACACCAGTCACAATGATAAGTTTAACTTCCTGGTCGAGATCAACAGAGACAATTTTAGCGGTGTATGTTCCATCTCGAGTCCGGGGGAGTACGTCAGTTCGCAATACAGCGTCAACTGTCCCGTGGGTACCTTTGTAAGTTTTGCCGCTCCCGCCCCTTGCGGGAATTATGGCGTGAAGGCGGTCCTCACATTAGGCGATGAGGAATATACCCTGCCAGGCACCATCCGCAAGCCCTGCCCGTCAGCCACCGAGACGCAGTATTTCGTCAATCTAACCGCGACAGCCGCCGCGGCAAACCGATCACGTGACAAGGGCAGTTCAGGGAAGCGAGCGATCGCCACCCCCACAGCCAGTCCGGCCTACCTCTACCCGACCCAAGACCATTCGCAGTTGCCCGATGGCGCGACTGTCGAGAGCGACACGCCCTGGATCGCCTTCCGAGAAGTCTCAGGCGCGGCCATCAGCGACCCCGCCGTGCGCGACGCCGCCATGCAAGCGATTGATGTCTGGGGTCCTTTGGGCGTGGATGCCGAAGTCTGCTTTGCCGGCTACGGCTCGCTGAGCTTGCTGGACGCCGCCTACAGCCCGCGCCGACTGGTTGCGCTGCGGTCGTATTTGCGCGGCGATGGCAAGGTCTGCGCCCGCCTCGACCGCGCCGGCACGGTGGTGCTGCTGCCCGGCGCGCCGAGCTTCACTATCATGACGGCAACGCCGACAGCCGCGCCCCGCGCCACGCGCGATCCCTTCCTCATCGCCGACGACCCCGATACGATGGTCGCGCTGGAGGACTGCATGGTCAACAGCGTCTGGATACTCAACTTCCGCGAGCGACCGGCCGGCCCGATTATCAGCTGGTATCTGGGCCGGAGCGTGGCCCTCGGACGCACCGAAAACTGGTACAAGGTCCGCTATCTTGACAATGAAGGCTGGGTCAGCGCGCACTATGTCACGCCGGAGGGCGACTGCGGCTAGGTGCGGCGCTTACTACCCCACCCCCCGGCCCCCTCCCCGACGGGTCAGGGAGGGGGAGCGCAAGGCCAACCCCACCTCCCGTTGATATGCGGGCGAGCTGATAGGTCGCCCCTACGACTTGTGGCTGTTATGCGACTTCAAATCGCAGTCAGCCACGCGCTTGCGGCCAGGATCAGGACGGCCAGCGCGGCTATGAACCAGGTCAAGCGCCGTTCCCGCCCTTGCAGCCGTTTCCACTCGTCGGCATCGCCCCGGCCCCGCTCCCGCAGCAAGCTGGTCCGCTCCAGCGCCGGCGCCACCGCCAGCTGCAGGACGAGGCCCGCCGCCGCCATGACGATAAGCAGCCCATGCTTGATCAGCAGCACCTGGCTCCAGCGGTTGTTGAAGCCGAGCAAGCCCTCGTAGTTGGGGTCGGTCGACATCTGCAGCAGGCCGGTGACGATAAGCGTGGCCAGCGCCAGATTGCCCAGGGGCGTCAAGCGTTGGCGCAGGCGGCGCAGCAATTGATACAGGGCCGGCTGGTCCGCAAGGGCGCGGTTCAACTCGGGAACGACCAGGAAGCTCACGAGCAGGATGCCGCCGATCCAGACGACAGTCGCCCCGATATGCAAGAACAGGCTCAGCGCCAGCGCGGCTTCGGACATGCAATACCCCCCATCCCCCGGCCCCTTCCCCCACAAGGAGGGAAGGGGAGACATAGAAAAGCGACGACTTAAACTCCCTCGCTCTTCATGGGGGAGGGGGCAGCCCCATCCCGCAGCCAGGCCTCGTATTCCACCTGCGCCTCGGCGTTCAGCGGATAATATTTCTCCAGCGGCTCGCCTTCTTCCAGTTTCATGCGCGAGAAGACTTCCCAGGCGGCTTTCTCGGTGCTGAGATTGGCGACCTCGTTCGCGAGCGCGACCGGCACGACGACCGCGCCGTCATCATCGGCCACGATGACATCGCCGGGCGCCACGAAGACGCCGGCGCAGGCGATGGGAATATTGACCGCGTGCGGGAAAATGTCCGTCTGCGTATGAAAATTAGGCGTCACGCCGCGCAGCCACAAGCCGAGGCCGATTTGCCTCACTTCGGGAAAATCGCGTATGCAGCCGTCGATGACCACGCCCTGGCCGCCGCGCGCCTTGAACGAGGTCAGCATCATCTCGCCGAAGACTCCGCTGGACAAGCTGCCGCGCGCGTCGACGACCACGATATCGCCGGGCTCGCAGGCGATGATGGCCTTGCGATGCAACTCCCGCTCGGGCGAGGCGGCGTATTCATCACCCCAGTGTACGTCTTCGCGCTTGGGCATGAATTGCAGCGTGACCGCCTGGCCGGCGACGGCTGCCCCCGGGTTGTGGGTCGTCAAACCGACCATGTGCGGGTTTTTGATGCCTTTCTTGGCCAGCTCGCCGGCGATGGTGGCGGCGCCGATTTCGCGCAGGCGGTCAATCAGCCTTTGTTCAAGGCGTTCAAAGCTTGGAATTTCAGTCATGGCTTGGCTCGAATCGATTAAGTCATTCATTGAGAGCGATTATATCATCAGCGCTTCCGCCCAATTTAGGGCAAATCATGCACAGGCTGTCAATATTTGATATGGTTATAGACTGAGGGCTGCGCGGCGCCGGCACTGGCGCGCGCAACACAGTTGACCAGCGTGCCGTCAGATTATCGGGGCAGCTTATGCATAACGACTCGCCCTTCACTTCGCCTGATTTGCGATTTGGCGAAGCCATCAGGATTGCGCTCAAGCCGTCGCTGCTCATGCGGAGCGTATTCGCGAGCGCCATCATCTGGCTGCTAATGGCCAGCGCCATGCCGTCGTACGCCAAATTGATATTCCACGGCAAGATGGCGGAATACTTTGCCGCCGGCCTGGGCATCACCCTGCTCAGCCAGGTCGTCATTCTGGTGGTCACCTCGCTATTCTGTTCCGACCATGCGACCCTGGTGATACCGCAGAGCCCGACAGCGGTCATCCAGGGCATGATCGCCAGCAGCGTGGTTGCCGCCGCGCCGGCCGATATGTCGCCGGAGGCGCTGTTTCCCTTGGTGTATTGGATAATCGTGTTTTCGTCGCTGCTTACCGGAGGCTTCGTTTTGCTGCTGGGCGCGACGCGCGCCAGCGGCGTGGTGCGATATATCCCCTATCCCATCGTCGGCGGTTTCCTGGCCGGCTTGGGCTGGCTGATCTTCAACGCGGGTTTCGCCGTTGTCGTTGATCACCGGGTGGCGGCGGGGACGCTGCCCATTCTGCTGGCGGACGATGTCGTCATGCGCTGGCTGCCGTCGCTGCTCTTCGCCGTCTGCGTGCTGGTGCTGCAAGCTCGAATCAAATACGCGATGATCATGCCGGTCATCATAATTGCGGCTATGGCGCTGTTTTACGCCTGGGCGCAGCTGGTGGCGGGCGATGTGGACGCCTTGGCCGCAGCCGGCTGGTTTCTGCCCCGGGTGCCGCAGTCGATCGACTGGCCGCCGCTTGATCTGGCCGCCATCGCTCGCCTGGACGCAAACATGATCGGCGCGAGCGCGGGCGGCATCTTGACCCTGATTGTTGTTTGCACGCTGAACGTCTTTTTCAGAGCCAGCGCGCAGGAGCTGGTCAGCGGCCGCGAGCTGGACTTCAACCGCGAATGCGCGGTAAACGGCGCGGCCAACCTGGTCTCTGGTCTGGCCGGCGGCGGCATCGTGGGCTATCACGGCCCGGCGTCAACCGCGCTGGTCGAGATGATGGGCGTTTACGGTCGCCTGGTGGGCATCATCCTGGCGCTGATGTTCTGGCTGACGCTGATGTTCGGCAGCGCGCTGTTCTCGCTCATCCCGCGCTTCCTGCCGGCTGGACTGCTGATGTATTTTGGCTTGCAATTCATGAAAGACTGGCTGCTGGACAGCTGGTTCAAGCTGCCCAAGCAAGACTACATTATTGTCGTCGTCATCGCGCTGGCCACCGCGCTCTTTGGCCTCTTGCCCGGCATCGGCCTCGGGCTGGCGCTGGCGATGTCCTTCTTCGTCCTGGAGTACAGCCGCATGGATGTTATCAAGCAGAGGTTGTCCGGCGGCGTGCATCGCAGCAACCTCGACCGCTCATTTGCGGAAAACCAGTACCTTCAGCGCGAGGGCGAGCAGATCCTGATCATGCGCTTGCAAGGTTATCTGTTTTTCGGCACCGCTTACCGTTTCTACGAGCAGGTCAAGCTGATCATTTCCGCTGACGCAGAGGTCCATATCCGCTACATAGTCCTCGATTTCAAGTCTGTTCGCGGCTTTGACGTGTCGACCAGCAATGATTTCCGCAAGTTGAAACAGCTGACCGACCGCTATGAAATCGAACTGCTGTTTTCAAATGTGTTGCCGCGCTTGCAGCCGCTGCTGGCCGGCGGCGACATCCTGCAGCGGAAGTCCGGCGGGCCGCTATTCTACGACGATCTCGATCATGCGCTGGAGTGGTGTGAGAATGCCCTGCTGGAAGGCGCTACGGTATTGGCCGCGACCCTGGTAACGGTGGAAGAGCAGTTGGCGCAGCACGCGATTATCGATAATCGCGATGTGAGCGCCCTGCAAAGGTATCTCGAACGCGTCGAGACCAAGGCCGGCGATGTGGTCGTCCGCCAGGGCGACGCATCGGACGCGATGTATTTCATCGAATCCGGTCGCGTCGATGTCCTGCTGCAGGGCGACGGGGCGGAAGTCCTGCGCCTGCGCAGTATGACCGCGGGCGCCGTCATCGGCGAGGTGGGTTTCTATCTCAAGCAAGCGCGCACAGCCTCAATTGTCGTGACCGAGCCCGGCGTCTTGCAGCGCCTGAGCCTGGACGCGCTGCAAAAGATGGAAGCCACGGATCCGCACACGGCTTCGGCCTTGCATATGTTCATCACCTGCGCGCTGTCGGACCGGCTGTCAACCACCAATCGCGTGATTCAAGAGTTGCTGGACTGAGGCGGCGGCCCGGGTCAATCCAGCGGATAGACCGGGCGCGGGAGATGCCGATAGGGAAAGCGCGCGAGATTTGCGCTGCAGAGACCGGCGGTATCCATCTCGATCGTTGCGGAGGCGATGGGCATGTAGGCGGCGCGGTAGGCCACGGCGGACTTCACCACGATCATGCGCTGCGACTCCGGTTGGATGCCGATGTGACGCAGCTGGGCCAGATCCAGCGGCGGCGTCGCGCGCTCGGTGAGCAGGATGTTCACGCCGCCGACGCGCAGCCAGGCGCAGCGGCCCATGCGAACGGCGCCCCCGTAAAACGACGCGAAGTGATTGTCGGGAACTTCACACTCGAAAACCCCATCTGACAAGGCGCGCACTCTGCCGGTCACGGTCAGCGGCTGCCCATGCCAGGCGTCGGCTTTGCCGCCGACAGCGAGCGTGAGCTCGGCTGATTGCCCGGCGCGCCAGCAGATGTTGACCGCTTCCGCATCGGCCAGCACGATGACGCCTTCGTTGACGTCGTGAGCCAGCATGGCGGCCAGGGCGTCTGTGCCGTCGCCCGGCGTGCCGCCGCCGATATTGTCGGCTGAGTCTACCAGGATGACCGGGCCCTGTTCGTGGCTCGCGGCTAGTTGGACAGCCTCCCCCGGCTCGAGGGATTTGGGCGCGGCTTCGCTGCGATGTTCGTAAAGTATGGCGCTCAATTCCTCAGCGCAGGCGGCGGCGAGCTCCTGATTCCCGTCGGCGGTGACGATGATGCTGGGTCCGGTGAAGGGTGTGTCGGCGTAGGCGAAGCCGGCCATCACCGCGATGCAGACGACCTCGTCCCGCGCTTTGATTTCGGCGGCGCGTTTATGTACCGGCGCCAGCGGCGGGACAGCCGTGCCCGTGCTTTGCGCCGGCAAGAGCAATGGCGGGCGGGCGATAGCCGGCGTCGGCCGGACTTCCCGCCACAGCAAGCGCGCCATTATCTCAGCCGCATCCACGCCGCGCGCGTAGGCGTCAGTATGCGGGTTGGTGTCGTAAGCCAGCAGCGCATCGGCCAATTCGACCAGGCGCGGGCTAATATTGCCGTGCATATCCAGCAAGACGACGATTGGCGCGGCGTCCCCCACGAGCGCGCGCGCACGCGCTACGATATCGCCCTCGGCGTCCAGCTCGCCCTCGGCCACCATCGCGCCATGCAGCGCCAGCAGCACGCCATCGACCGGCAGCGATTGCTCGAGCCGGGCGCGCAGTTCGCCCAGCACTTCAGCATAAGCCCCGGACGTGACGGCGCCGCCGGGCATGGCCGCCGCGTATAGCGTCGGCAGCAGTTGCCAGCCCTGTTCAGCCGCGCGGTCGATCATGCCGCCGATCCCGCTGCGCGAGCCACGCATGGCCGCGATCAGGTCCGCGCCGACGTGCAGCGACTGCCCGGCGAAATCGTCCCGGGTGGTCGCGCGCTCCATAAAGGTGTGCGTTTCGTGCAGAATACCGCCGATGGCGACGCGCGGGCTGCCTGTTACTTCATGTCTTGACATGCCAGCGAGCCTCGTCAGCTGTGCCGGTTGCCGATACGGTTGCGCGATACGCGCGCTGCGTGATTCGCTCCATACGCAACGGCGCCAAGAAGGGAAAGTTAGAGTTCGGCGAATGCGCTCCCCTTCCCTGACAGTTCGGGATACCCGTCATGGATACGGCGGGCGGCGTAGAAAATCGCGCGCAACCGCGAAACGGCGCCTTTCAAGCGGGCTAGGCGCACATGGGGTCGTCGTCTTCCCAGCGATGAACCTTGACAGCGTCTTGTTCCGCCAATCGGTCGCGGGCGTCCAGCCACAGCTGCGCCCACTCGCGCCAATCATCCAGCACCGAATCGGGATTCAGGCGGCTCTGCGCGACGAAGCCGGGAAAGTGCGGGCGTCCGGTCGGCTGGCCGATGGGGTTGTAGCGCAGGTCAAAGCTCCAGCGGAAGCTGTCGCTATGGTTTTCCAGCGAGGCGTGTTTGCACAAGGGATGGAAGAAAAGCACGCCCCCGGGACCCAATGGCGCCGCTACGGCTTCTTCCAGTTCGATCAGCTGCTCCGGTATGCTCAGCTGCCCCGGAGTGCAGTGAAGAGCCAACCCCTCGCGATGGCTCTTGGGGACGACTTGCAGGCAGCCGTTTTCGACCGTTGCTTCGGTCACCGCCACCCAGGCCGTCACCATCTGGGTATCGTCAGCTTCTTCCAGGCCCACGCCGACATCCTGGTGCCACAGCGTCTTGTCCATCAGCGGGTTGTACTTGTCTTGCTCGTCGACGTATCGCTTTGGCGCCTTGATGCGAACATGCTGAATGGGATTGGAATAGATCTCGCCGCCAATAAGCGACTCGACTGCTGACAGCATGCGCGGGCTTCTCAGCAGGTCAAAGACCGCCGGGCCCAGATTAATCGGCGTATCGGCGTAGATCTTGGCGTTCGGCAGGGCGATGTCGATGGCCTGCGTGTAGTCCAGGCCGGCCTTGTAGACTTCGACCAGCCGCCGCTCGAAGGGCAGGTCGCTGTACGTTTCCGGCAGGCGCCCTTCGGCGACCCACCCCGCGCATAACTTGTCGAGCAGCTGCTGATACTCGGCGATGACCGGCGCGATATCCAGGTCGTAATCCAGCAGTCCGTCGATGGCCAGGTAGCCGTTCTCGTTAAAGTCATCAATCTGTTGCGCCGTTAACATTTTTCACCCTTCGATCAACTCTACTGTTAATTCAGTTGCAGCCGGCTAACTAAAGCCAGTATACGCTACAAGGCGGCGGCGTTCAACAGACTGGCGTAACCATAATTTAGCGCGAGCTTTTGACAATGCGCGTGAAACCTGTCATATTTGTACGATGTTGCGGGCGGATGGCTCGCTGAAACTAGAATCCGGGTCAGGCTAAGACTAGATGAAATTGGGACTGGGTCTCTACCGCCACATGCTGAATCGCGACCATTACCGCTTCGCCAGGCAGGCGGGCGCCACGCATATTGTCGCGCACCTCTCGGACTACTTTCGGGCCGGCGACGAGTCCACCGCCAGCGGCGGCGATGTCCTGGGCCGGGCCACGGGCAGTACACACTGGACTTACGACGAGCTAAGCGCCTTGCGGGCTGAGATCAATGACGAGGGGCTGGAGCTGGCGGCCCTGGAAAACTTCGACGCCGGCCACTGGTATGATGTCTTGCTGGACGGCCCCAGGAAGCAAGAGCAGCTGGAGAACATCAAGCTAAGCATCCGCAATATGGGGCGCGCCGGCATTCCCTGTTTGGGCTACTACTTCAGTATCGCCGGCGTATGGGGGCGCACGGAAATCAACTCGGCCCGGGGTAATGCCGCCGGCGTCGGTTTCCTGGAAAAGCAGACGCCGCCGCAGACGCCGATACCCAATGGCGCCGTCTGGAATATGCTGGTCGACGAATCGGCGCCGCCCGGTTTCCTGCCCGATGTCTCGCATGAGGAGATCTGGGGGCGGCTGGAAGACTTCCTGACGAGCATTCTTCCCGTCGCTGAAGAAGCGGGCGTGCGGCTGGCCGCTCATCCCGACGATCCGCCGCTGCCGACCCTGCGCGGCATGGCCCGACTGGTCACCCAGCCGCAGCACTATCAGCGCCTGCTCGATATCGCGCCCAGCCACCACAACGCGCTGGAGTTCTGTCTGGGCACGATCGCGGAAATGGCCGATGGCGACTTCGATCTCTACGAGGCCGTGGATCGCTACAGCAGGCAAGGGAATATAGCGTACATCCATTTTCGCAACGTGCGCGGCAAAGTCCCCAATTATGAAGAAGTCTTTGTGGACGAAGGCGACATAGATATGTATCGCGTCTTGCAGATCTTGCATCGGAATGAATTCGAGGGCGTACTGATTCCCGATCACACGCCGCAGATGACCTGCGACGGTCCCTGGCACGCGGGCATGGCGCACGCGCTCGGTTGGATGAGCGCCTCGCTGAACGCCGTACGACGAACTTGATGGCTCCGCCTGGCGATGCATTCTCAAAGACTAATTGAAACAGATCGCGGAGAAATTGCCCGAAAGCAGGTAGATGCGGTATTATGCGGCAGGTGAAAGGAGGCGGGAGCGCTACAGAGCTTGGTTGTTCAGATTACGCGATGTTTTCAAGTAAAGGAGCATGTCATATGAAGTCAGGAAAAATGTTGCTAACGGTATTTGTCGCGATGCTCGCCCTCTTGATGGGCGCATTCGGGGCGCTGGCGCAAGACGACGCCATGGCGGAGGCGGACGCCATGATCCGCGCCTTTTCCGCTGACATGATGCCGGAGGGCTGGACCCTGCCCCATTCCATCGGCCACGTGACCAATTATCTGGTGCACGAGTGGTATCAGAACGAGACCAAAGCCGAAGCGGCCACAGCCGAGAAATACGGCATTGAGTTCTCGATCAACGACGCCAATCTCGACCTGCAGGCATCGCTGGCCGCCGTCGATGATTACGTGGCGCAAGATGTCGGCGCGCTGGTATTCACGCCGGTGGACGAGGTGGCCTCGGCGCCGTCGATTCGCCGCGTAGCCCGCGATCGTACGGTCATCTGCGAGGGTACGGGCGTGGAAGGCTGCGCGACCCTGGTGGCGATTTCGGATTACACCGCCGGCTACCAGGTCGGCGTATGGGCCGGCAATTACGCCATGGAAAACTTCGACGGCGTGGCGCGCGCCCTGGATATCGGCTTGCCCGCCTTGACCTCGACCGTGGCGCGCTCTGACGGTTTCGCTGACGGCTTGCACTCGGTCTTGCCCGAGGGCGAGATCGTGCAAAGCGTCGACGGCGCCGGCTCCAAGGATGTCGCCGTGCAAGTATCCGCTGACGCGCTGACGGCCAACCCCGATGTCAACATCATCTTCGGCATCAATGATGATTCGGCGCTGGGCGGTTTGCAGTCCTATATCGCGGCCGGCCTGGACACCGACAACTTGCTGGTGGTGGGCTTCGGCTGCGAAGGCGTCGCCTGCAAGGACGCGCTGCAGGAAGGCGGCCCCTACAAGGTATCCGCAGCCATGTTCCCCGAATATCAGGGCCTGCTGCTGATTAACGCCGCGGTCGCCGTGTTCAACGGTGTGGAGCCGCCGCCGCAGATTTACGCGCCGTCGCTGCCGATGACGCTGGACATCCTCTTCGACTATTACACGGCTGAAGAGGACGGTACCTACACGGCTATGCTCGATGTCATCAGCGAGATCGAGATCGAGATCGTCGAACCGCCGATGGACGACGAGTAAGCGCTGCGAGTGAGTTACCGGGCGGGACTGTCATTGAGCGCGGCAGTTCCGCCTGACCAGGCATGTGAAGCCTGTTGGGAGCTGCTCTGAATTGGAGCGGCTCCCGGCGGTGCTCACAAACACACGCAAGGGGAATGGCAGATGCTAAAGCGCGGTGTGGAAACCTCGCAATCCGGCGGCCAACGCTGGCTGGCGCAGGCCGGGCATTGGCTGCTGCATACGCAGGAAGGCATCCTGTTTATCATCGTATCCGCCATCTGGATCTTCCTGACGATCCAGTCGCCAGTGTTCTTCACCGGCCGTAATATAGGCGTCTTGCTCAGCCAGGTATCGATGACGGCCATCACCGCCGTTGGCATGACGATTCTGCTCATCTCCGGCGAGATTGACGCCTCGGTCGGCTCAATGCAGGCCTTCGTGGGTGTGGTCGTCATGAGCGTGCTCAACAGCACCTCCAATCTGGCGCTGGGCATCGCCGTCGGCTTATTGATCGGCGTGGCGGTCGGCCTCATCAACTCGCTGATTACGCTGCGCCTGGGCATCAACTCGCTGATCGCCACGCTGGCCATGCTATCGATTGTGCGCGGGGCTGCTTTCGCTTTCACCGAAGCATCAATTCAGAATTCGCATAAACTTCCCGCGTTCACTGAGATCGGCAACGGCTTTTTGCTTGGCGTGCCCTGGCCGATTATTTTCTTTCTCGCCATTTTCCTCATCTTTTATTTTGTGTTATCGCGCACGACATTCGGCCGCTATGTACATGCCGTCGGCGCCAACCCGGAAGCGGCCACGCTCGCGGGCATCCCGGTGCGCCTGGTGAAGATGGCCGGCTTCGTGCTTACGGCTGTGCTGGCTGCATTCAGCGCCATCATTCTGCTGTCGCGCCTCAATTCCGGGCAGAACGGCATCGGCGCCGGTTTCGAACTGGAGGCGATCGGCGCGGTCCTGCTGGGCGGCACCAGCTTGTACGGCGGCGAAGGCTCGATGATCGGCACCTTCCTGGCGGTGCTCTTGTTGGGTACCTTGAAAAACGGCATTGTGCTGCTCGACATCAATTCGAGTTGGCAGGTCGCCGTCACCGGACTGATCATCATCATCGCCGTGCTGCTGGACGCGCGCCGCCGCCGCCGGTTGGGCCAGGACTAAGGCATGACTGACAAGCCGCTATTGCTGCAACTCTCGGCGATTACCAAGGAATTCCCGGGCACAAAGGCGCTGAAGGGCGTCGACTTCAATTTGTACGCCGGTGAAGTGCATGCGCTGATCGGCGAAAACGGCGCCGGCAAATCGACCCTGATCAAGATTATCGCCGGGCTGTATCAGCAGGACGAAGGTCGCATTGAAGTGGAAGGCAAGCCGGTTGACTTCCACTCGCCGGCCGATTCGCTGGAGCATCGCATCAAGGTGGTCTATCAGGAATTGGACCTGGCGCCCGATCTCAGCATTGCCGAGAATGTCTTCCTGGGCAACTTGCCGAAGAAGCGGCTTGGCATGGTGGATTGGCCCGAAATGTATTCGCGCACCGGCGATCTTCTGCTTGACCTCGGTTTGGACATTGACCCGGAAACCCCCATCAGCGCGCTAACCGTGGCGCAGCAGCAACTGGTAGAGATCGCCCGCGCCTTGTCGCGTCAGGCGCGGATCATCATCATGGACGAGCCGACCTCGGCGCTGAGTCAAACCGAGATTGAAAGCCTCTTCGCGGTGATACGCCGTTTGCAGGGGCGCGGCGTGGGCATCATGTACGTCTCGCATAAACTGGACGAAATCTACGCCATCGCCGACCGCGTGACTGTCTTCCGCGACGGCGAGCATATCGCCACCGAAGCGGTGAGCCAGACCACGCACAGCGACCTGGTGACCTGGATGGTGGGGCGGGAGGTCAAAGACTTGTATCCGCGCACGCCGGTTGAACGCGGCGCGGTCTTGCTGGAAGTCGACGGCGTCAGCGGCGCGAATATCGAAGACTTCAGCCTAAGCGTTCATGCGGGAGAGATTGTCGCGGTCTTTGGCTTGATGGGCTCCGGCGTCCACAATTTGGGACGCCTGATTTTCGGCGATATGCCCCGCGCCGGCGCCGTACGCATGCAAGGTGTGGACATACACGCCAACGCGCCCATGGACGCCATTCGCAAGGGACTCGGCTTCCTGACCGAAAATCGCAAAATGGACGGGCTGCTACTGCCGCTCTCGGTGAAAGACAATATCACCCTCGTCTCTGTGAACAACTACGCCAACATGATGGTGATCAACGGACAGACCGAGCGCAAAGCCGCGATCGACATTATCGGCAAGCTGTCGATCAAGACGCCCGGCATCGCCCAGAAGATACGCTTCCTGAGCGGCGGCAACCAGCAGAAGTCGCTGGTCGGGCGCTGGCTGCTGGAAGACTTGAAAGTGCTGATGTTTTCCGAGCCGACGCGCGGCATTGATGTCGGCTCTAAAGCTGAGATCTACCGGTTGATGGATGATATGGCGCATCGGGGCATGGGCATCCTGGTGCTGTCGACGGAATTGCCCGAAGTAATTGGCATCGCCGATCGCATCATCGTCATTCGGCAAGGCAAGAGCGCCGGGCCCTGGATCTCGCGCGAGGAAGCCAACGAGCAAGACCTCATGACGGCAGCCGCCTTGCAGTTGGCGCCTTCGAATTCGGCCAGTTGAGAGATGCCGGGTGGAGCATGGCGGTACTACGCAAATATCGCAATAATTCGACCGATGCGTCGAGCCGGGTCTTGCGCTGGCTTTTGACGCGCGAGGCGGGTTTGGTGATTCTGCTGCTGGCGGTGGCGGTCTTGTTCTGGATCCTGGAACCGAGCACGCGGCAGCAGCGCGTGTACTGGGATTTGCTGCGCGAAATCTCGCCCAATTTGATCGCCGCTATCGGCATTACCATGCTCTTGCTGGCCGGCGAATTCGACTTGTCTATCGGCTCCATGCTGGCTGTCACGAGCATCACCACCGTGGTTGCTTTCAATGCGACGGATAGTATGTGGCTGGGCATAGTCGCCGGCCTGGCGACCGGTCCCATCGTCGGCGGCATTCACGGCTATTTGGTGACGCGGCAAGGCATGAACTCTCTGGTGACGACCCTGGGTTCGCTTTTCGCGCTGCGGGGCCTGGTCTACGTCTACACCAACAAGACGCCGGTCATCGACGAAAACGGCTTCTACGATTTCCAGGATGCCTACTACAACAATCTGGGGCCCGTGCCGCTGCCCTTCGTGCTGGCGATCATTCTGGTGGTGCTGGCGCTGGTGGTGCTGACGCAAACTGAATTCGGCCGCAATGTCTACGCCATCGGCGGCAATGAGACGGCGGCGCGCGTTTCCGGCATCAAAGTCGGCCTGGTTAAATTCATCCTGTTTGTGATCTGCGCCAGCTCGGCGGCGATCAGCGGCATGATTATCACGGCGCAGACCGGCACCGGCTACTTCGATACCGGTTCGTCCGGTTTTGAATTGATCGTCATCGCCGGCGTGGTGCTGGGCGGCATCGCCCTCAGCGGCGGCAAGGGCAGCCTGGTCGGCACGGTGCTGGGCATCCTCATCCTGGGCATGACCGCCAAAGGCTTGCGCCTGATGGGCGTGAATACCAATGTGCAGCTGATGGTGACCGGCAGCATCATGATCCTGGCCGTCTTTATGCACAGCTTCCACGACCGTATATCCGTCCTCCGGAAGAGTTAGAGAGTAGCGCATGACTTGCAAAGCGACAGAAATCGTACTCGGCCGCAGCTTGCGCGCCCTGAAGATCGAAAATGACGTATTGGCCGCCACCGTGCTGCTGGACAAAGGCGCGGACATCTACGGCCTGGAGTACAAAGGCAAGGGCGTCGATGTCTTGTGGAAATCGCCCTGGGGTATCAAGGAGCCGGCGCGCGGTTTTGATTCCGCTTTTGATTCGGCCACGGCCTGGCTGGAAGCATACGCCGGAGGTTGGCAGGTACTCTTTCCAAATGGCGGCGATGAGAATGTGTACAAGGGCGCGGTCCTCGGTTTCCACGGCGAAGCCTCAATGACGGCTTGGGATTACGAAATCATCAGTCAGAGTGACGGCGCGCTGGAGGCGAAAATGTGGGCGCGGCTGTCGCGCAGCCCCTTTACCATTGAACGCTGGCTGCGCGTCGAATCCGGCAGCCCGATTCTGCATATTCGCGAGCGCGTCGCCAACCACGCCGGCGAAGCCATGGATTGTATGTGGAGCCATCATCCGGCTTATGGCGCGCCTTTCCTGAGCGAGCATTGCGTCATTGACGTGGGAACTTCCAGCTTCGTCGCCGATGACCGTTACACCGGCTTCGCCAATCCGCTGAGCCTCGACCAAAGTTATCAGTGGCCGCGGGCGGGCGCTGTCGATATGTCGGTAGTGCCCGGGCCGGACGAGCCGCGCGACATCCTGGCTTATTTCCACGATTTCGAGTCGGGCTGGTACGCCATCACCAATCGAGAAATGGGATTGGGAATCGGGTTGGCCTGGGACGAAAGCGTCTTCCCCTACGCCTGGTTCTGGCAGGAGCTGAACGCCTCGCCGGGCTTCCCCTTCTACCAGCGTTCCTACGTCATGGCGATCGAGCCGGCCTCGTCCATTCCCGGGCAAGGCTTGACAGCTGTAATGGAAAAGACCGGCACGCATTTGACCTTGGGGCCGGGCGAGTCAAAAGAGATCGAAATGAAAGCCGTATTCTATGAATCGGAATGCGGCGTAAGGACAATAGACGCGGATGGCGCTGTGCAAACGAAGTGAGGCGGCGCCGCGCGCAAGCCAATAGTCGGACAGAGGAAAAATAACATGACGGATGCATTGTTCAGTTTGGATCAGTTCACGACCCTGGTTGATGGCCTGGATCACCCGGAGGGCGTGGCCTGGGGCGCGGACGGCAACTGGTACGCCGGCGGGGAAGCCGGGCAAATCTACCGCATCAGCAAGGACGGCGAATTCTCGCAAATCGCGTCGACCGGCGGCTTCGTGCTGGGGCTGGCTCTGGACGGGGAGCACAATGTCTATGCCTGCGACCTGTTCGAGAACAAGGTATTCAAGGTCAGCGCCGGCGGCGATGTGTCGGTCTACTCCGAAGGCAGCGCCGATCGCGGCTTCTCCGCCCCGAATTATCCCGTTTTCACCGACAGCGGCGACCTCTACGTTTCCAGCTCGGGTGGCTTTGACGAGAAGAACGGCTGCGTCTTCCTGGTTCGGCCTGATGGCGAAACTATCGTGGCCAGCGATGCCATCGATCACTTTCCCAACGGCATGGCGCTGTCGCTTGATGGGCGGGAGCTGTACATCATCCTGTCCAACATGCCGGGCATCGTAAAAGCGCCGATTCAAGACGACGGCGCGCTGGGCGAGCCGCAGTTGGTGGTGGAGCTGCCGGGTACGGTGCCGGACGGCCTGGCCTTTGACGTGGACGGCAACCTCTACATCGCTTGTTACGCGCCCAACCGGGTGTATCGTTACAGCGTGGCGGGCAAACTGGAGCTGGCCGCCTCCGATTGGCAAAGCGTCGTCTTGTCGGCGCCGACCAATATCGCTTTCGGCGGAACCGACATGAAACTGGCCGTCTTCGGCAGCCTCGGGCGCTGGCATCTGTCGATGATCGAAATGCCGGTCGCCGGCGCTCGCTTGCGCTATCCGGTATTGAGCCAGGCAGCCGCAATTACAGGTCGTAAGACAGATTAGGTGGAGAATATGGCTAATCGATTTGAGGGCAAAGTCGCCATCGTAACGGGAGCGGGCAAAGGCATCGGGCGCGCTTGCGCTTTGGCTTTCGCGGCCGAGGGCGCAGCGGTGACCATCGCCGATATAGACGCGGCTGCGGGGGCGGAAACTCGGCAACTGATCGAAGATGCCGGGGGCCGCGCTATATTCGTCGAGGGCGACATCTCGGACGAAGCTTACGTCAAGCGCGTGGTGGCGGAGACGGTCGCGGCATTTGGCGGCATCGACATCCTGCACAATAACGCCGGCGTCGTGCGTTATGGCACGGTGGTGGACCAGCCGGTCGAAGATTGGGATTACCAGATCAATATCAACCTGCGGGCGACTTTCCTCACTTGCAAGTACAGCATCCCCGAGATGCGCAAGCGCGGCGGCGGCGCCATCGTCAATACCTCGTCGGTGCAAGCGACGGCTTCGCAGCGTACGGTCGCGGCTTACGCGGCGTCCAAGGGCGCGGTCACCAGCTTCACCACAACAGTCGCGCTTGACCACGCCGGCGAGAATATCCGCTGCAATTGCATCGCCCCCGGCTCGATTCATACGCCCATGCTGGATATGGCCGCGGACCTCTTCGGCCCCGACGATCCGGCGGGCATGATCGACGATTGGGGAGAATTGCATCCCATCGGGCGCGTCGGCCAGCCGGAAGAAGTGGCCAGGCTGGTGCTATTTCTGGCCAGCGACGACGCCTCGTTCATGACCGGCGGCTACTATCGCGTCGATGGCGGATTGCTCTCGAGCTTGCTGTAGCGCCGGCCTGTCGCGTCCGGACCGCCATGCGAGTTAAACCGCATTGGAGCGCGACCGATGATTGCGGCGTAGCAGCGGATCATTTCCGCCACTGTTGATCGCGGCCCGGCCGCCGGCTCCCGGTCCAGCGCGGATTTTCCACAAGGGTCGGCCGGCCCTCGCGCTCCAGCAGCAGCTGGCGGAATCCCTTGTCGACAATAGGAGCGTAGTCGTGGCCGGCGCTCAAATGGTACGCCGCCACGAAGACCAGCATATCGTCGCCGGTGTTGACGACGCGGTGCGCCCACATCGGCGGAATATGCGATATCGCGCCGGCTGTCCAGCGCTCGGCGCGGAACTCGCCGGCGACAGTTTGCAGCAGCAGATAGCCCTCGCCCCGCACGCAGAAATAGATTTCCGGCTGGTCATCGCGCTCGTGAATATGCCCTTTGGTCATGTAGTACTCGTCGCCGACCTTGCCGGGCAGCAAGCGCGTCACGCCCAGCGCCATATCGCTCTTGCTGGTTTCAAAGGGATGCAGCCAGATCTCGTAAACCAGCGGATTGGCCTTTGCGAGCATATCTTTCACAGCAGCTCTGTCGTGAAACATCATCTGCAGGTCGCTCAGATTGCGATCGTCGCGTATCTTCACCGGGTCGAATGTGCCGCTGGCGAAGTCGAACTGCACACTGACGGGATAATCATTTGCGTTTAGCATATTCGCTCCAACTCGGCGATGCTGGCCGCCGGGCTATGCTGCCGGTCACTGTAATAATAGGCCTCATTGCCCGCGCGGAAAAAGACCATATTGCTTGGCCGAACTTGCCGACCGCAGCTCAACCAGCGCGCGCTTGCTTTGGCTGCCACTTGCGGTCGCCTGGCTCGCGCGGGGAATCGCGGCCCCCAAAACCATCTCCGATTCTGGGAACGCGACGGCGCCCTGGTGTCGGCGCCGAAATTCGCGGCGGCGTCTCTCTCCCGCCTGCTGGCGTGATGTCGGCGGCGACTGGGCTTCGGCTCTCCCAAAAGCTGGCATATCGGTAGATACTGATGGGGTACAATCGGTCGCTGGAGTGAAATCTTCAGCCAGGAGCCACGCAGCGAGGTAGCGCCATGAGTTTGAGCATTGGCATCGTCGGTTTGCCCAACGTCGGCAAGAGCACGCTTTTCAACGCCCTGACGCGCGAACAGAACGCCGTCGCCGCCAATTACCCCTTCAGCACCATCGAGGCCAACCACGCGGTTGTGCCCTTGCCCGATGAGCGGCTGACGCGCCTGCAGGGCTGGGTCGGCGCGCCGGAGGCGATCCAGACCCGGGTCGATTTCGTTGATGTCGCCGGCCTGGTCAAGGGGGCGCATAAAGGCGAGGGCCTGGGCAATCAATTCCTGGGCCGCATCCGCCACGTTGACGCCATCGCCCATGTCGTGCGCTGCTTCGATGACGAGAATGTCGCGCATGTCAACGCCAGGCCGCAGCCGGCCGACGACATCGCTGTGATCAATACCGAGCTGGCGCTGGCCGATCTGGGGCAACTGGAGCGCCGGCTGGAGAAGCTGGAGCGCGAGGTCAAGGGCGATAGCAAATTGGGGGCGCAGCTGGAGATGGCGCGGCAGGTCGAAGCCTTCCTCGGCCGCGGCGAGCCCCTGCGCAAGTTCGCCGAGCGCGAACATCCGGACTTTGCCGCGCTCGATTTCGAGATGCGCTTCCTGACCGCCAAGCCGATCATCTATGTGGCCAATATCGACGAAGCGGGCTTGAACGGCGGCAATGCCTACCTGGAATCCGCCCGTGCTGTGGCAGCGGAGGATGGCGCGCAGCTGATCGCCGTATGCGCCGAGCTGGAGCAGGAGTTGGCCGGCCTGAGCGACGAGGAACGCCAGGAGTATCTCAGGGTTTACGGTCTGCGCGAAAGCAGCCTGGAGTTGCTGATCCGCGAATGTTATCGCCTGCTTGGTTTGATCAGCTATTTCACTTTCAACGAGAAAGAAGCGCGTGCCTGGACCATTCGCCGCGGCTGGACGGCGCCGCAAGCGGCTGGCGTGGTGCATACCGACATGGAGCGGGGTTTCATCCGCGCCGAGGTCATCCCCTTCGCGGTCTTCGAGCAGCATCAGGATCGAAACGACATCAAGGCGGCCGGCTTGCTGCAAGTCGAAGGTCGCGATTATATCGTGCAGGACGGCGATGTGATTCTGTTTCGCTTTAATGTCTGAGGCGCTCAGCGGCAGTACGCGGAGATGAGGTCGGTATAGATTGCGCGGCACTGCTCGACCGAGGCCAGATTCACCCACTCCTCGCGGGCATGGGCGCCGGCGCCCGCCGGACCCAGTACGGCCGTCGGCAGGCCTTTTTCGCCGAACAAGGCCGAGTCCATCCACCAACTGCTGCCCACCAGCGGTGCGGCCGCGCCCAGCCGGGACTCGGCGGCGCGCTGAAGCTGCCCCACCAGCGGATGCGCCGCGTCAATGCTGTAGGCGCCCCGTGCGAAAGTGGCGCGCGCCTGCGCCTTGAATTCGGGGTCGGCGGCCGCGATCTCGTCCAGGATGATTTGCGCTTCGGCTTCGACGCTCTCAGCGGTCTCGCCGGGCAGCGTGCGCCGCTCGACCAGCAATTTGCAATGCGCCGGGTACATCGAGATTTCCTCGCCGCCGCTGATAATCGAGGCGTGCAGAGAGCCGCTGCCCAGCAAATCATGCGTCGGCGCCGCGCGCATTCCGCGATCATGCGCATCCAGGGCGGCCAGCACTTTGCCCATCTTGGCGATGGCGTCCACGCCCAGATGCGGTAGGGAGCCGTGCGCCGCCACGCCGCAGGTCTCAATCTCCAGCCAGACGAAGCCGCGATGGGCGATGCTGATCGCCAGCTCGGTGGGCTCGGCGATTAGCACGGCGTCGGCTGGCCAGCGCTCCCATTCCGCCAGCAGAGCCTCCGTGCCGATGCTGCCGTACTCCTCATCGACCACCGCGCCGAGCATGACGTCGCCGGCCAACTGCATGTCGCGCGCCGCTTTGAGCGCCAGCATACAGGCGGCCAGCCCGCTCTTCATATCATAGGCGCCGCGGCCGTACAAACATCCGTCGCGTATGATGGGGGTGAAGGGCGCATCCATGCCTTCGACGCCGACCGTATCGGTGTGGGCGTTCAGCATCAGCGAGCGTCCGCCGCCTCGCCCGCGCGCGATCAAGATGACGTTGGGGCGGCCGGGGGCGGCAGCCTGGACGTGGGTCTCGAGGCCCTCGGCGCGGCCCCAGGCTGCGATGTACTCGGCCAGACCGGTTTCGCCGGCGCCGCCGGTTACGAGATCGGGGTTGACCGAGTCGATGGCGACCAGGTCAGTGAGCAGGGTTTGGAGTTCGGTCATTGGAGGGCCTTTCATTGGAGCACATGTGACAGTTATTGTCACCACCGAGGACGCAGAGTTTTCGTTTTAGGCGAACGCTTCAGGCGCCCCGAATCTGCCCTTTGACATCCAGCAGGCCCAGCAGGAATTTGCGCGGGTCATCGGGCTGCGGCAGGCGGAGCTGGCGCAGCGGCGGGATGAAAGCGACCGGCAGCGCGCCTTCGCTGATGATGCGATTGATCAGCTTGCCGACCTCGTTGTACTGCATGATGATGGCGTTGATATAGTCGTCGTTGGCGGTAACTTTCCACAGCTCGACCGCCGAGAGCAGCGCCTCGAGATTGTGCACCAACATGCCGACTTTGTAGCGGTATTCCGGTTCGTTGGCGTCGTCTTGCGCTTGAATGGCCTCCATGATGCCCGCGCTCGACTTGACCAGCAGGCCGGCGTCCAACGCGATCGGCAGGCCGCAGCGCGCGATGTAATCGGCGTAATCGAAGAAGGGCGGGCGGCGCGTCTCGCGGCTGTTCTGGATGATCTGCTTGCCTTCCAGTGGCACATAGGCGTTGCTGCGGAGGATGCCGATGCGCTCGTCGATATCGCCGCGGGCGGTCGCGCCCAGGTAACGCTGCATGTGCTTGTAGGTCAGCAGCGTATTCAGCGTGTAATGGCCGTCAAAGACCGGGAAGACGAAGGAATCGATGGCGTTGCCGCCGATATTGGATTCCTTGAGGAAACCTTTGGAGCCGGTCACCAGCAGATTCTGCGACAAGATTTCATTGCATTTCAGCAGCAGCCAGGACTTGAGCATGATGCCGTGGAA
>CAZWCV010000059.1:0-21160 GCA_964632725.1 uncultured Anaerolineaceae bacterium | reverse complement strand
ATGTGATGTTTAACGATGAAGTCGAGCACTGCCGCTACTACTTTGAAGTGGCCGATGTCGCCGCCTTGCGATCAACCTACGACACTTATGAGCGGGAATACGCCCGCGCGCTGGAAGGCGACGCGCTGATCGCCGCCTACGATTACGTGCTCAAATGCAGCCACCTGTTTAATGTGCTGGATACACGCGGCGCTATCGGCGTCACCGAGCGCGCGACTTACTTCCGGCGCATGCGCGACATGACGCGGACAATCGCCAAACAATATGTGGCGCAGCGCGAGGCCCTGGGCTTCCCGCTGATGAAAATGGCCGACAACTGGACTGGCGCGCCCCGGCAGACGCCGGCCGAGTTGCCGTCCGCGCCGATTGAAGCGGCCGATGTCCTGATCGAAATCGGCGTCGAGGAGATGCCGGCCGATGACGTGGACGCCGCCCTGGCGCAGGCCAAGAGCTTGGCGCCGGCGCTCTTCGACGAGCTGCGCCTGGAACACGCCGGGCTGGATGTATACGCCACGCCGCGCCGGATCGTCGTCATTGCCCGTAAGGTCGCGCCACGCCAGGCGGACGAAGAATTCGTGGCCAAGGGCCCGCCGGCCGACCGCGCTTATGACGCCGACGGGGAGCCGACCAAAGCCGCCATCGGCTTTGCGCGCGGCAAAGGCGTTGATGTCGCCGACTTGCGGATTGAGGAGATGGATGGCGGCAGCTACGTCACCGCTGCTGTGCGGAACGCCGGCAAGCCCGGTACAGAAGTCTTGGCGAGCGCCCTGCCGGACTTCATCGCCGGCTGCAAGTTTTCAAAGTCGATGCGCTGGAATGACGCTGGCGCCGCTTTCTCGCGTCCCATCCGCTGGATCGCGGCGCTCTTCGGCGAGGCGATCATACCCTTTGAATTCGCCGGACTTGTCAGCGGCAAGCTCACGCGCGGGTTGCGCCCCGCGGGCTCGCCGGAAATCGAGTTGGGCAACGCTACTGACTATCTGCAGCATTGTGGCAAGCAGGGCGTTTTGCTGGACTCGGTGGAACGCGGCGCTGTCATACGTGAACAGATAGTCGCCCTGGCCGCGAAGGTTGGCGCTACCCTAGCGGATGACGAATCGCTGCTGGCGGAGGTGACCAATCTGGTGGAAGCGCCAACCGCATTTCTGGGGACATTCGACGCCGCCTATCTTGAGCTGCCGCGCGATGTACTGGTGACGGTCATGCGCAAGCATCAGCGCTATTTCGCGCTGGAGGACGGCGACGGCCGGCTTATGAACTACTTCATCGGCGTGCGCAACGGCGACGGCGCCCATCTTGGCAAGGTGATATACGGCAACGAGCAAGTGCTGCGCGCCCGTTTTTCCGACGCCCGTTTCTTTTACCAGGCCGATATCAAGCGGCCGCTCAAGGACTATATGGCGCGCCTGGACACGCTGACATTTCAAGCCGACCTGGGCTCCATGCGCGCCAAGAACGACCGCGTCGCGGCGACTGTCTGCGACCTGGGCGCGCTGCTCGGTTTCGACGCTGATACTATCGACATCGCTTTTAAGGCGGCGCAGATCGCCAAAGCCGATCTGGCGACCAGCATGGTGGTCGAGATGACTTCTCTGCAAGGCGTCATGGGCCGCGAATACGCCCGGCGCGAGGGCGTTGACCCGGCCGTCGCGGATGCGATTCGCGAACACTGGCTGCCGACCGGCGCCGGCGACCGCTTGCCTGATTCCGACGCCGGCCGACTGCTGGCGCTGGCCGACAAACTCGACAGCCTGGTCGGGTTGATCGCCGTGGGTTTGGCGCCCAAGTCGACATCCGATCCCTTTGGCTTGCGGCGCGCCGCCCTGGGCGTGATACGCATTTTGGCCGAGTCGGAAATCTCGGTTGACCTGCGCAAGCTCGTCGCTCGCGTGGCTGAAAGCCAGCCGGTTCCAGCCGACGCGGCGGTCAAGAAGCAGACTCTGGGATTCATCGAGGGTCGATTCGCCAACTGGCTGGGCGAACGCCTGGATGCGCCGAGCGACGTCATCAAGGCGGTGCTGAAAGCGCAGGCGCAGAATCCCTACCGCGCGCTCCGCGGCATTGAGGAGCTAGCGCGCTGGGTTGTCCGCGACGATTGGGAAGCCATCCTCGACAGTTTCGCCCGCTGCGTCAGGATTACCAAAGCTGAAGCCGGCGTCGATCTGCGGTCTGATCTTCTGGGCGCGCCTGAAGAAAAGCATCTCCACGAGACCTATTCGCGCGCTTCCAGGATACTGGGCGAGTCGACCAATGTCGACGGCTTTCTGGCGGCCTTCGAGACAATGGTTCCGGCAGTGACCGACTTTTTCGACCATGTGCTGGTGCACGATCCAGATCCGGATTTGCGGTGCAATCGAATCGCTTTGCTGCAGCGCATCAGCGCTATGCAAACGGGCATAGCCGACTTGAGCGAGCTGGATAACTTCTAGCGTCCGGATTCGTCGCTATGCTTGATCAGCCTCAAGCGGCGCCGAGACTGGCGGCTCGCCCTTGTACAATTCGTCCAACGCATGCGCCAATTTATTGTCCAAGTCTTGCCGCAACACTATAATCATGTCCAAGTCTCTTTGAGGAGCGACAATCCGTGTCAACAACGGATGACATCAAAGCTCGCATCGACATCGTGAGCTACGTGCAGCGCTTTGTGCCCGGCCTGAAAAAAGCCGGGCGCAACCACAAAGCCTGCTGCCCCTTTCACAGTGAAAAGACGCCCTCCTTTGTCGTGAATCCAGAGCGGCAGACCTGGCACTGCTTTGGCGCTTGCGCTGAAGGCGGCGACCTCTTTACCTTCGCCCAAAAGCTGCACGGCTGGGACTTCAAAGAAGCGCTGCGGGAATTGGCGACTGAAGCCGGCGTCGAGCTGAAACGGCAAACTCCCGCGCAGAAAAGCCGCAGCGATCATCTGGAGAAGTTGCGCGGCATCGCCGCCAGCGCGAGCGAGTTCTTTCAGCAGAATCTGCGCCGCGAATCAGCCGCCGGGATCCGGTCTTATTTGCGCGATGAACGAGGCTTGAGCGATGAAACCATCCAGGCATTCCAGCTTGGATACGCGCCCGATAGCTGGGATTTCATGCTGCGCGCGCTGCGTGATCTGGGACATAGCGATGACGACATCGTCGAGGTCGGCCTGGCTGTCCGCAACGAGCAGGGACGCGTCTACGACCGCTTCCGAAAGCGCTTGATCATCCCCATCCGCGATGAGCGCGGCCGTGTGGTCGGCTTCGGCGGGCGCGCCATGGATGCGAACGATAACGCCAAATACATCAACTCGCCGGCTTCGGCCATCTTCGACAAGAGCCGTCTTTTATACGGTCTGGACATTGGCCGATCGGCGATTCGCGAGAGCGCTACGGCCGTGATTGTCGAAGGCTATATGGATGTGATCCAGGCGCATCAGGCCGGTTACGCCAATGTCGTAGCGCAGATGGGCACGGCCATGACCGAGCCGCAGATGCGCCTGGTGGCGCCGCGTTACGCCAAACGAATCGTGCTCGCGCTGGACGCCGACGAAGCGGGACAGAATGCCGCCCGCCGCAGCCTGGAAGTCGCCCGCCAAACGCTGTCGCGCGATTACGCCGGCAAACTGTCCGTCGATTTCGCAATACTGCGCATCCCCGCCGGCAAAGACCCGGACGACTTCTTGCGCGAGTCGCCGGATAGCTGGCCGGCGCTGGTTGACGGCGCGCAAAGCGTTGCCGATTTCGTCATCGACATGGAAGCGGCCTCGCTCAAGGCGGACGCCAGTCTGCAAGCGCGCCAGGCCGTGGCGCAGGCAGTGCTGCCTATGCTGCTGGTGTCGGAGAACAACGTATACAAGCAAGACAACATTCAGAAACTGGCGCGGCGTCTGCGCATCAGCGAGCGCGACATGCTGGCTTGGGCGCAAGAGCAGGCGCCACTGGTCAGGCAGCCGGCGCCCCCCGAGACGCAAGACGCGCCGCCGCCGGACATGCCGCCGGAATACTGGGATAACGAATATGATTTGCCGGTCGCGGATGACCCGCTAGCGACCGACAGTACGCCGGAGCCGCCGCCCGCCAAGCCGCTGAAACGCGCCATTGAAGAATTCTGCCTCAGCGTGCTGCTGAAAGATCCGGACCTCTTGTACCAGGTCAATCGCAAATTGCGCGAGCTGGCCGCGGACGATGAAGACTTGCTGCGCGGGCCGCTGGGCGAGTTAAGCGCCAATGACTTCTCGCAGAGCCACAACCGCGCGCTGATGGCGTCTTTGGAGGAATCCATGGCGCAAGACGACATGGCGCCTGTGGAATACCTCGGGTTGGTGCTGGCGGATGACTTGCGTGCGCTCATGCGCGCGCTGCTAATTTCTGACGCGGATGCGGTGTCCGACCGCATAAATGGAAACTTTCAGGTCGACTTAAACGATATATTCAGGAGAGGCTCACAGAAAGCCAGGCCCGGCTTCAGCTTGAGAGACGAATTGGTCGTCCGCGCGCTTCAGCTGCGCCTGCAGCGCCTGGATAACGAACGCGTCGAGATGCAATATCTGCAAGAAGAAGCCCGGAACGGCCCGGAACGCGATGAGGAATACGATTATCAGATAAGGACGAAAATCATGCTGTCGATGCGCGCGAAAGCCCGGATCAATTTGGCAGTCAGTTAATACGCGCTCCCTTTATCGCCAACGTCGAATTCCAGATGAGGAGTCAGCAACATGATGAACAATACGGAAGACAAGCTCCGCGAATACATCAATTACGACGGCGAATCGCAAGACGACGAATTGACGGAAGCGGACGACCGCCGGCGGACGCATCAGACGACCTCGGCCTTTGCAACCGGCGAGCTTGATGAAGACCAAACGCAGAGCGCAGAGCGCGAGAACGCGCCGCTGCCCGATGACCCTGTCCGCATGTATCTGAAGGAAATCGGGCAAGTGCCGCTGCTGGACAGCAATCGCGAGACGTGGCTGAGCGCGCAGATCGCCGCCGAGCGTCACTTGGAACAGCTTCGCGATGAATTGATGAGCCTTGACAATCAATCGCCGGGCAACGGCCATCCCAATTTTCTCGATGTTGAACGCTTCGCTTACCGGCGCCTGCGACAAGACTGGGATGTTCTGCAAAGGGCCGCCAGCGATCGTGATGTAGCGGCGCCGGACTTCTTCCAGGTTCTGGCCGAAGTGCAAGAGACCATTCTGAATTGGGATCGCGAGGCCGACTCGTATATCCGCGGCTATCTGAAGCAGCGCAGCTGGGGCAGAGACGAGGACTGGACCAAGCTGGCGCAGCAATTGTTTGAAGTAATCCACGCGCTTTACTTGTTTCCGTATGAACATCAGGAGCAAATGCAGCGCTACTTCCGCCGCGAGCACGGCCTGCCGCCATTGCAAGAATTTGACAGTTGGATCGAAGACACGGTGGACCCCATCAGCCTGGCGAAGCAGCAGCAGGAGCAGGTGGAGCAACACGCCGCCATGGCCTCGGAAGACTTGACTCGGGCCAACCTGCGCCTGGTCGTTAGCGTTGCGAAACGCTACCTGGGCCGCGGGATCAGCTTTCTTGACCTGATACAAGAGGGCAATATCGGTCTCTTGAGGGCGGTGAACAAATTCGACCACACCAAGGGCTATAAGTTCAGCACCTACGCCACCTGGTGGATCCGCCAGGCCATCAGCCGGGCCATCGCGGATCAGGCGCGGACCATTCGCATCCCTGTCCACATGGTCGAGACGATCAACCGCATGATGCGTGTGCAACGCGATCTCATCCAAACGCTTGGCGCCGAGCCGAAGACCGAAGAAATTGCGCTTGAGATGGATTTCCTTAGCGACTCCGAGCGCAGCGCGATCATGCAGCAGAGGCGCGAGGGCCAGGAGCTTGATCCGCAATTGAACCGCAAGTTGCGCCGCGCATCGCAGAAGGTGCGCCGGATCATGCGCGTCAGCCAGGAGCCGATGAGCCTGGATATGCCCGTCGGCCAGGAAGACAGCAGCCAGCTGGGCGATTTTATTCCCGATGAAAATCTGCTGGGCCCCGTTGACGCCGCCGGGCGGCAGTTGCTCAAGGAGCAGATTCGCTCCGCTCTTGGCGTCCTCAGCGAACGCGAGCGTCAAGTGCTGGAAATGCGCTTTGGTTTGATCGACGGCCAGGACAATACGCTGGAAGACGTCGGCGCATTCTTCGGCGTCACGCGTGAGCGCATCCGTCAAATCGAAGCCAAAGCGCTGCGGAAATTGCGCCACCCGACGCGATCCCGCCAATTGCGCGATTACCTGGAAATGTAAATCTCAACCCGGCGCGCGGACCATGCGCTTTGAGCCGCTGCACGATTGGGAGCTCGCGCCCCCTTCGGCCATCGCTTTGCAGCGCCAATTAGCCAGCCGTCTGATAAGCGACCGGCCGCTTGACCTCAGGCGAGTTGGTCGCGTTGCCGGCGTCGACGTTAGCGTAAGGGGCGGCCAATCGCGGGCGGCAGTTGTCGTCATGAGCTTTGGCGACCTGTCGATCATCGAAACGGCGGTCGCGCAGCGGACGACTAACTATCCCTATATCCCGGGGCTGCTGGCTTTTCGCGAAGGGCCCGTAGTCCTGGAGGCCTTGGCAAAACTCCGCCACGAGCCCGATGTCCTGATCTTTGATGGTATGGGGCAGATCCATCCGCGCCGCATGGGAATCGCCGCGCACCTCGGCTTGTGGCTGGGCCGCCCGACGGTAGGCTGCGGCAAGTCGCATTATATTGGCGAGTACGATGAGCCGGCGCAGGAGAAAGGCAGCCGCAGTCCATTGTTCTATCGCGAGCAGCAGCCAGGGGTCGTGCTCCGTACGCGAAAGGGCGTCAAGCCGGTGTATGTATCGGCCGGGCACCTGATAAGACTCGACAGCGCGGTGGAATTAGTCCTGGCCTGCTCGCCGCGATTCCGCTTGCCCGAGCCCATCCGCGCCGCTCACAAGGCGGCAAGCCTGCGCTAGTGTGGGCGCAGCGCGCGCCAATTTACCTCCGCCGCTACCGCAAGATTGGCCGAGTTTTTTATCGCGGGTCAGCGCTGCGATACTGCCGTGATGTGAACTGGCCGGCGCCGATTTGATCCGACGGCTGGCGCAAGCTGAGACGTCTGCGCTTTCCTGGCGGTGATAATTTCAGCGCGCAGTCCGCCTTGAACAATGGCAGCGGCGCTCAGATTTATTGACGGCCCGACGATTTGCGCGCAGGCGACTCTCGCGGCGCCGTCTGCCGATCCCTTACTGACGGTCTGCGCTCAGCCGGCGCCATCAAGGAGCGAGCGATACAGCGCAATGGTCTCGTCGGCGACGCGGCTTAGCGTAAATTCCCGCAGCACGATTTCACGGCCCTTCACGCCGTAAGCCTGCCGCAGTTCAGGGTCGTCGATCAGCCGGGTTACGGCGTCCGTCAGCGCATCCAGGTCCGTCGGCGGCGCGAGCAGGCCATTTTCCCCGTGCCGCACGATCTCCCGGCAGCCGGGCGTGTCGGTCGTCACGCAAGCACGCCCGCAGGCAGCAGCCTCAATCAGCACCTTGGGCACGCCTTCGCCGTAAGTCGACGGCAGGCAGACGATATTGCATTCGGCGAAGACCTGCGCCATGTCGTCGCGTCGCCCGCGCCATTCGATGAGGCCGGCGTCTCGCCAGGCTTGCAGCTGCGCGGCGGGCACGTTGGAGGGGCTGCTCGGCTCTTCATAGCCGACCACGCGAAAGCGCGCCCGGCCCCGCAACCTGCGCGCCAATTCGACGAACTCGCCCACGCCCTTTTGCCAGAGCAGACGCCCGGCGAAGAGCACGACCGGCAACTGCGAGCTATCCTCCGGGCGCGCGGCGAATTCCCTTTCGTCAACGCCGGAGCCGCGAATGACAAGGGTCTTGCTTTCAGCAATCAAGCCGCGATCGACGAAAATCCGCCGGTCGTCCGGATTCTGGAAAATCATGCGCGTGCCGGCGCCGGCGAGCGCCAGCCTGAACGCCGGCCGGCTGAGCTTGTCCAGCAGCCTGGCGCGCCGCTCCTGGCTGACGTGAAGGTATCCGAGGCCGCTCATCGCCTGGACAACCGCGCGCCGTCGGCTCAGTCTGGCCGCGATGCCGCCGTAAATCACGGGCTTAATGCTGACGTGGTGCAGCAAGTCTGGCTGGAGGCGGGTGTAAAGCCGCGCCAAGGCGATGATCGTCCGCAGCTCGCGCAAAGGGTTCAAGCCATGCTGGCTCAAGGGCAAGGGATAAAAGGGCAAGCCCGCCGCCACGATGCGCTGGGCAGACGCCGGGTCCGAATCCGATGCCGCGACCCGGACATCGAAGCCTGCGGCGCGCGCCGCCAGGGCCAGGGGCAGGCGATGCGACACAAAGAAGCGGGGAATGTTGACCACGTAGAGCAGTTTGGCGGCTTTGTTCCGCACCGTATTCCCCTGCGCTCGCCTCGCTGTACAGCGACCCGCGGTTCGGCCGCGCGTCAAGCAGAGCTCGCGGCTAGAGCGGCTCGTCGAGCTCGACCTGCATCAGTTCTTTGGTGTCGTCAACGCCGGCGATGCTCTCGCTTAGCGCTTCCACCGGCGCGTGTCGGGCGATGTGCGCGCCCGCCAAGACGTAGACCAGGACACCCAGCGATGACAGCGCGAAGCTCGCCAGAATGCCCACCACCTGCAGCTGCCCAAAGAAGATGTCGCCGGTGTCATCGCGAATATGCGTGCCGAAGCCGAGTATGTCGGCCAGCCCGGCCAGGGCGGCAAACAAGATGCCCGTTAGCGCGAACCGAATGCCGATCTGCTGGCTCAATGTCGCTGGCACTTCCAGGAAAAAGGTGTACTTGAGATAAGTCAAAGCGCCCAGAATCAGCAGGCTGTAGCCCACCAGCACCATCGCCACCTGCACCAAGCCGATGCCGGCGGTGGTCGGGGCGCCCGTGACGCCGGGAAACAGACCCATGAAGCAGATCATCACGCCCAGCGCGCCCAGGGCAATGCCAACTTGTGCGAATCGCCACATAAGCTTCTATCCGTCCGGCAGGGACTCCCGCAACTTGCGCAGCATATTGCCCCCCAAAATCGCTTTCACATCGTCCGCGCTGAAACCCCGTTCGAGCAGCGCTTTCCGCAGCAGCCATAAATCGCTGGCCGTATCAATCTCGTCCGGCAAACTGCCATAGGCGTAGCCGCCGTCGATATCGCTGCCCAGCCCAACGTGCGCCACCGAGCCGGTCAGCTGGCAGACATAGTCAACGGCGTCGACCCAATGCGACAAAGTCACGCGGCGCTTGGGGTCGCTGGGATGCCAGTCCTTTCTTAGAAATCGATTATACACCATGACGCCCATCACCCCATCTCGCTCCGCCAGCCGATGGATCAGGGAATCCGACAGGCAGCGCGGACTGTCGTGAAAGCGCCGCGGGTTGGCGTGGCTGGCGAAAACCGGGCCTGCGTAGCGTTCAGCGGCGGCCGCCGCGGCGCGCTCCGACAAACCCGAGATATCCAGCAGTATATTGAAGCCGGCCATGACTTCAAGCAGTTCGTAGCCGGAAAGGGTGAAAGCGCCTTCGTAGCCGTCGACGTAGCGATTTCGCCGCCAGGCCGGCGCCAGGGCGCGCAGTCCGTATTCCAGCCACTCTTCGCATTGCTGCGCTTCCAAAAGCGCGTCCGCCCCTTTCATGAGCAAGACGATGCCTTGCACGTGTTCGCCGATCGACTTGTCCGCGTCCCAGGTGGCCAGCACGCTCTTCAGGTCTGCCTGCGTGAGAATCAGCTGGATTCGGTCGCTTTCATCCGCCAGCCGCCGATAATAGTCCAACTGCCATAGCGCGAGCTGGCGAGCATCGTCAGCTGTCCGAAAGCTGTATGGTTGCCAGGCTTGCAGATAGGGCGATGACTCGGCTACAACTTTCAGGCTGCCGAAGACCACAGCGACCCTGCCCAGCAGATTGTCATTCAGGCTGGTGGTGGCGGGCGGCAGGTCAGCGCGTGAGTCGCTCCGTCGCTGGTTCCAGGCCCAAGCCGTGTAGTCGCGCCTGAACTGTTGGGCGTTGAAGGCGATATTCTGCTGGGCGTCGACGATTATCATGCGGGCCTGCTTTCGGTTGCCGGTCGCCGCAGCGCGACCAGGCGACCCTTCTCCTGTGACAGGCAATGTTGGCGGCTCATGTCCTGGGGCATCCAGGCCGGCGGCGCCTGTGCTATCCTCAATGCCAATTCTCCGATAGACCATCTGGCGAAGTCAAACATGCAAGTCTTGCAGGTCAATAATATCACTGTCAGCTTCGCGGGAACCGAATTATATCGCGACTTGTCCTGGGCGATAGGCGACCGCGATCGCAGCGCTTTGGTCGGGCCCAACGGCGCCGGCAAGTCCACCTTGTTCAAAGTCCTGCTGGGCGAAGTTGAGCCGGATAGCGGACATATCACGGCGCAACGCGGCCTGCGCATCGGCCACTTGCCCCAGGATATCAGCCTGCCGCCCGATATGACACTGATAGAAACAGCGCTGATCAAGCCGCCCGAATTGGCGCAGTCGGAAGACCGGCTAAGCGCGATTGAAGCGCAACTGGCGAATCCGCAGGTCTACGGCGACGAGGCGCAGCTTGCGCAGACCCTGGCCGAGCTTGAGGCGGAATTGCTGCGCTTTGAAGCTATGAATGGAAACCGCCACGCCAGCCATGTGCGCGAGCTGCTGGCGATGCTCGGATTCACAGCCGATGACTACGCGCTTCCCACTTCCGCGCTTTCCGGCGGCCAAAAGAAGATGGTGGCGCTGGTTCAGTTGGCCGTATCGGCCCCGGACATTCTGCTGCTGGATGAACCGGACAACCATCTTGATATGGCCGGCAAAGGCCAGCTTGAGCGCTTCATTCTGCACTATCCCAAGTGCGTCGTCATCATCTCGCATGACCGCTACTTGCTGGACGAAGTGGCGACGCAGACTGTAGAACTTGAGGCCGGGAAGCTAACGACCTACCACGGCAATTATTCCTACTACATCAATGAGAAAGAAGTGCGGCGCCTGCGCCAGCAGCAGCAATACGTGACGCAGCAAAAGGAGATCGCGCGACTTGAAGCCATGATCGAGCGCTTCGAGCGCTGGGCCAAGCAGGTGCTGAGCCGCAAGCACATGCTGGCGGCGCGGCAGCGGCGCCGTCAGCTGGAGAAAATGGAAGCGCGCGGCGAAATCATCGACAAGGTCAGCGACGCCCGGCTGATGGACTTCAAAGTGGACGGCTGGCGCGGCAGCAAAAAGGTGCTGGAATTGGTCGATGTCGCAGTCGCCTTCGCGGATCAGCCGCTGATCCTGGATGCCAATCTGCTGCTGCGGCATGGTGAGCGCGTCGGCGTAATCGGCCCCAACGGCGCCGGCAAAACTGTGCTGCTGCGCCTGATCCTGGGCGAGCTGGAAGCGCTGGCGGGCGAAATCAAGCTCGGCCCCAGCATTCGCATCGGCTACTACTCGCAAGAGCATCAGACCCTGGACGCCTGGCTGGATCGCGCGCCGCTGGATCTCATCCGCAATATTCAAAACAGCAGCGAAGCCACTGCCGTGAACTTTCTGCTGCGCATGGCCTTCAGCTACGAGCAAACCCGCCAGCCGATACGCTCGCTTTCCGGCGGCGAACGCAGCCGTTTGCAGCTGGCGCTGGTCATGCTGAGGCGGCCAAACCTGCTCTTGCTGGACGAGCCCACCAACAACCTCGACATCGCTTCGGTTGAGGTGCTGGAAGACGCGCTGGATGACTTTGTGGGCACGGTCATGATCGTCTCCCACGATCGCTATTTTCTCGACCAGACCGTCGACCGCCTGGTCGAGATTCGCGACGGCGCCTTGCACGAATTTCAGGGCGGCTACACAGAGTTTCTGGACGCGAAGGGGCTGAGTTAATCTTGCTGCGCGCCAGCGCGGATGACCGCGCCCGGAATCGTGAAGCTCAGATCAGCCGGCGACGTATCTTCCCGCAAGCCAAAGCCCTGGCGAATTTCGGTGGGCGCGCCGCTGAACAGCGACAGAATCATGTCCGCGTTCTGCCGCGGCGTCGCCATCCGCCGCGTCCAGGTTTCGAAGTGCAGTCGCAAATCAAATTGCAGCAGCAACTCGCTGCCAAAGCCGGCTGAGGACAGCATCGCCCGCCACTCGGAAATGCGATAGTCGCGCACGTGCGACGGGTCGCGCAGCAGCTCAATAGTTTGCAGAAAAGTATCCTGAGCGTAGTCCTCTCGCGCCATGATGTCGCTGATGAGGAAGACGCCGTCGTCTTTCAGCAAGCGGCGGAATTCTGCCAGCGCGCGTTGCGGCCGCAACCAGTGATGAGCGCTGTAGCGCGTGACCACCCGATCAAAGCTGCGCGCCGGGAAGGGCAGGTTCTCGACATCGGCCAGTTGCGTCGCGATATTATCGACGCCGCGCTCCCGCGCCAGGGTTTCCACCTGCTTGAGCATGGCGGCGGTGAAATCGCAGGCGACTACCCGCCCGACCCGCGGCGCGAACGCCAGCGCGGTGTGCCCGGCGCCGCAGCCGGCGTCCAAAACTTGCGCCTGCGCGTCGAGCGCGACAGCATCGACCATCAGATCAAGGTCTGCGCCCGAAGCATGAACGCGGCTCGCGCGATAGTTGGCCGCGACATCGCCGAAGCGCTCCCGCACGTGGTCCTTCACGTGGCGTCGTTGTCTTGGTTGACCGGCCTCCCGGGTCATTGATCCGTCGCTCTCTCGCGCGCGTTTGCCGGCAAGTCGGCGCTTGCAATTGTCGGCGGGTTCGCTATAATGTGGACAAGCATCTGCGAATAATGGTCTGTTAAAAGGTTTGCCTTGACAAGACCCGTTTGCATGTCGTACACTGCTTGCTTGCAGTCCTCTTGCTGTCACAATCTATTGGATACATGACAATCGGTCATACGCACTGTTCGTTTTGTATGCGCTCTAGCAGTCCCATGCTTCGCCGCGCGGCGGCGGGGTAGGGGTTTTCTTGTTTTCATCCTTTTCGCTCAGCCCGGTCAGTTATTCATCCAAGGAGTTCCGCCTTGAAACAGTATTATAATGTCAAGAATTACGCGCGTACGCCCGAGATTCAGGAACTGCCCTCGCTGATTGATATTCAGTTGAAGTCATTTGAAGACTTCCTCTATGGGGGGCGGCTGCTGGAGCTCTTCGACGAGATCAACCCGATCCAGAGTTTCAACGGCAATCTGTCACTCTACTTCCCGGGCAATCATCCGCAGGCGCAGGAATTTGGCCTCAAGCCCTACTTTGAAGACCCCAAATACGACGAAGAAGAGTGCATCGAGCGCGATATGTCCTACGCGGCGCCGCTCTATGTAGAGGTCGCCCTGGTGAATCACGAGCAGGGCGATGAGATCATCCGCCAGGATATCTTCATGGGCGAGTTCCCGCTGATGACGGAGAAGGGCACCTTCATCATCAACGGGACCGAGCGCGTGGTCGTCAGCCAGTTGATCCGCTCGCCCGGCGTCTATTTCGACGCTGACGAAGAACGCGCGACGGGACGCCTGCTCTCCAATGCCAAGTTGATTCCTGATCGCGGCGCCTGGATGGAATTTGAAACGCGCAAGACCGACTACATCACCATCAAGTTCAACCGCAAGCGCACCATCCCGGTCACGATCCTCCTGCGCGCGCTGGCGGCTGTCGACGACGGCTTGCCGGCAGCGACTTCGCCCGTCAAAACCGGCGAAGATGAAGAGATTCTCGCGCTCTTCGCCGATATCGACAATAACGAGACGCACAAGTTTATCGAGAGCTCCATCAAGAACGAGCCGGTTTGGGATGTCAAGAAGAACCAGACCCTGGCCGAGGTCGCTTTGATCGAATTTTATCGCCGCATGCGCCCGGGCGACCCGCCCACACTGGATAACGCCCGCGAGTATCTGGCGAGCCAGCTTTTCGACCAGCGGCGCTACGACCTGGAGCGCGTGGGACGCTACAAGCTGAATCAGCGTCTGGGGCTCGAAGGCGTCATCGACCGCTCGCATCGGACCATTTCCAAAGCCGACATTGTCAAGCTGGTCGAGCACATGATTCTCATCAACAACGGCGGTCGCGCCAAAGACGACATTGACCACCTGGGCAACCGGCGCGTCAAGACTGTCGGCGAGTTGATCGGCAACAAGCTGCGCATCGGCCTGCGCCGTATGGAGCGCGTCGTCAAGGAGCGCATGTCCATCCGCGAGGCGGAGCAATTGACGCCCGTTTCGCTGGTCAATATCCGCCCGATTGTGGCGGCGGTGCGCGAATTCTTCGGCTCGTCGCAGCTTTCGCAATTCATGGAGCAGACCAATCCCCTGTCCGAGTTGACGCATAAACGCACGCTGTCGGCGCTGGGGCCGGGCGGCTTGCGGCGGGAGCGGGCCGGCTTTGACGTCCGCGATGTGCACCACAGCCACTACGGGCGCATCTGCCCCATCGAGACGCCGGAAGGACCGAATATCGGTCTGATCGGCCGCCTGGCCAGTTACGCGCGGGTCAATGAACTCGGCTTCATCGAAACGCCCTACCGCAAGGTGGTCAGCTCGATGGCGGTGACGGACCCCAACTTGATCGGGCGCGCTGTTCGCGACGACATCGAAAACAGCAAGGGCAAAGTCGCCATTGAAGAAGGCGAGATCATCGACAAGAAGCTGGTCACGCGGCTAAAACGCATGAAGCTCAGCGAAGTGCCGGTGACTCCCTTCGCCACCCACGAAATCGAGTACTTGTCGGCCGACAACGAAGACAAATTCATCATCGCCCAGGCCAACGCCGTGCTGGATGAGCGCGAGCAATTTGTGTCCAATCGCGTATCGGCGCGCTTCGAGCAAGGCTTCCTGTCCGTGCCGCCGCAGCGTATCGACTACATGGACATCGCGCCGCGGCAGATCGTTGGCATCAGCGCGGCTCTGATTCCCTTCCTGTCGCATGACGCCGCCAACCGCGCGCTCATGGGCTCGAATATGCAGCGCCAGGCCGTACCGCTGATTTCGCCGGATGTCTCGGTCGTCAGCACCGGCATGGAGCGGCAAGCGGCCTCCGACAGCGGTCAGGTGCTGGTCTCTGACATCAGCGCCGAGGTCATCAGCGTGCAGGGCCATCGCGTCATCGTCCGCGCGGAAGACGGCGAAGAGCAGACCTTCCAACTGCGCAAATACGAACGCTCGAACCAGTCGACCTGCATTGACCAGCGACCCGTCGTGCGCAAAGGCGACATGATCAAGCCGGGCGACATCATCGCCGACAGCTCGTCGACCTACGACGGGCGCCTGGCCCTGGGTCACGATGTCTTGACCTGCTTCTTGTCCTGGGACGGCGGCAACTACGAAGACGCCTTGCTGGTCAGCGAAGATATGCTGCGCAATGACAAATTCACCAGCATCCATATCGAAAAGCACGAGATTGAAGCGCGGGACACCAAGCTGGGGCCGGAAGACATCACCTACGATATTCCCAATGTCGGCGAGGACGCGCTGAAAGACCTGGACGAACACGGCATCGTGCGCATCGGCGCGGAAGTCGGGCCCAACGATATTCTCGTGGGCAAGATCACGCCCAAGGGCGAGAAGGAACTGTCGCCGGAAGAGAAGCTGCTGCGCGCCATATTTGGCGAGCAAGCGCGCGAGGTCAAAGACTCGTCGTTACGCCTGCCGCATGGCGACCGCGGCAAAGTCATCGATGTCAAAGTCTTCACGCGCGAGGAACACCCGGACCTGCCGGCGGGCGTCGAAAAGATGGTGCGCGTCAGCGTGGCGCAGCGCCGCAAGCTCACCGTCGGCGACAAAATGGCCGGCCGCCACGGCAACAAAGGCGTTATCTCCAAGATCGTCACTGTCGAAGACATGCCCTATATTGAAGGCGGCGTTCCGGTCGAGATCATCTTGAATCCCCTGGGCGTACCCAGCCGCATGAATATTGGCCAGATTCTCGAGCTGCATTTGGGCTGGGCGGCGGACCGCATGGGCTTCCGCGCGATTACGCCGGTTTTTGACGGCGTCAAGGAGCACGAGATTCAGGCCGAGCTCGGCCGCGCCTGGATGATCGACTGGGCCTGGAAGCTGACGACCGAGCGCGCCTGGGAAAATCAGGAGCGGCTGGCGGCGACTGTCGGCATGGCGCCGGACGACTTCGACGATGATATGCACGTCATCAGCGCCTACCTGATCGAACGCGTCGGTGATTCCGGCCGCTATGACAGCGAAGCGATCATCCTGGAGCGCGACGAGATTTACGTGCGCCGCGTGGCGGTTGCGGAAATCTTGCGCGAATTCGGCTATGACCCCGACGAGATCATGGTGTACGACAACAGCGAGCTATCCGCTGACGAACGCGATGAACGGGATCTGAATGCGCTGGAAATCTCGATACGCCTGTGGATTCAGCAGACAGCCACCGAAGACATCAAGCTTGCGGATGATCTTTCGCATCGCCAGCTCTTCGACATTGCCGATCGCGTGATGTTCGAAACGGGCCAACCCGTGCCGCACTATGGCAAGCAGACCTTGTACGACGGGCGCACGGGCGAACCCTTTGACCGTCACGTCGCCGTCGGCTACGTGCACATGCTTAAGCTGGCTCATCTGGTCGAAGACAAGGCCCACGCCCGCTCGACCGGACCTTACAGCCTGGTCACGCAGCAGCCGCTGGGCGGTAAGGCGCAATTCGGCGGACAGCGCTTCGGCGAGATGGAAGTCTGGGCGCTGGAAGCCTACGGCGCGGCCCACATCCTGCAAGAAATGCTGACCGTCAAGTCCGATGATGTGCAGGGGCGCGTGAAGACCTACGAAAGCATCGTCAAAGGCGAGCCGATCGAAGAGCCGGGCATTCCCACCAGCTTCCGCGTGCTGGTCAAGGAATTGCAGAGCCTGGGCTTGTCGGTGGAAGCCATCACCGGCAGCGGCGACGTCATCCGTTTCGGCAAATACGACGAGCAAACCCGCAGACCGCAGCCGGAAACCGGCTTGCTTGGGCTCGGCGCCAGCTGACGCGCACGCGCGAAAATGCATCCAAATGACGGGGGACGCACTGGCGACAGCGCGCCTCCGTCATTCCCGCCCACTTTGCACGGCATGATTCCCCCAGCCGGCGGAGCGCCGATCTAATGCGCGGCAGAATCGCCATCGTCCTGGCAGCCATCCTTTTCACGCTGGTGATTCTGGAGCTCGGCGCCCGCTTTTACCTTTCGCAATATGGCGATGAACGCCAGAAGATTCTCTACCTCTATTCGCGCGACGAAATCAACGAGAAACAGACGCTGCACCAAGGCCTGGCCTACCTCAACTACGGGCTGTCGACAGCTTACGACGACGTAAACTCGCTGGGTTACCGCGGTCCGGAAATCGCCATGCCCAAGCCCGACGATGTCTATCGCATCGTGGCCGTCGGCGGCTCGACGACCTATGGCCTGTTCCTGGACCTGTGGCAGCTGGCCTATCCGCGCCAACTGGAGGAGATGCTGCAGCGCGTCTACGGCTATGAAGGGGTCGAGCTGATTAACGCGGGCGTCCCCCAATACTCGACCTGGGAATCCGCGGTTAACATGCTCTTGCGCATCCCTGACCTTGAGCCGGACCTGGTCATCATTTACCACGGCATCAATGATGTCGGCGTTCGCTTGACTGATCCCGACTTCTACGATGGCTTGAATACCGGCAAAGGCTATTGGGTTGATCGGGACGATCCGCTGCCGCCCAGCGTCTTGTGGCGTTTTGCGCTCAAGCGGCTGGGCTTCGAACTCCCGGTAGCCTATGAATTGGATACGACTTTCCAGCGCCCGGACGGTATACGCAGCTGCGATCAGGAAACCAGCGGGGACGAAACGCTGTGCCGCGGCTTCAACATGACCGCCAGCGAAGTTCTGGCGGCGAATCCGCCGATCTACTTCGAGCGCAACCTGCGCAATATGATTCGCCTGGCGCGCGGCATGGGCAGCGAGGCGCTGCTGCTGACCTGGGCTTACTCGCCGCTTGATTTTCCCGATGCCGGCGGCATGGTCCAGCGGTATCTGCAAGCCGGCGTGGACGAGCAAAACACTATCATCAGGCGCTTGGCGGACGAGGAGGACACGCTGTTCTATGACCTGGCGGCCACCATGCCGACTGATGAAAAGTTTTGGGTCAACAATGGCGTGCACATGAAGGCTGCCGGCACTGCCGAGATGGCGCGGCAGATTGCGGAATACCTGGCTGGGACTGGCGTGCTGGATTAGTCCCGCTGGCTGACGCCGGTCCTGGAATTAGCCGAATCGGCAGTAATCAGCGGGCAGCCTCCTCCGAAAAGAAGAGCGTCGCCTCAAGCATAAACCGCGCGGTGAGAATCAAGTGGCAAATCCGCGCCCAGGCTTGCTTGATTTTGCCCGGATTCTATGCTAGTCTCACTAGCATTGGCATTGTTCCAAAAAGCACAAACGGTTTAGAAGCGATGTCGACCGTCCTGGAATTTGGTCCTGTTACCGCTTTGCTGGTCATTTCAGTCGTCCTGGCGCTGATCATCGCCAATATTTCGCGCATCATGGGCCCGCAGCGGCCGACCTACCGCAAGTCCGTGCCCTACGAAAGCGGCATGAAGCCCATCGGCCCGGCTACGCGGCGCCTGCCCGTCAAGTTCTATCTGGTGGCGGTGCTCTTTATTATTTTCGATATTGAGGTGATTTTCTTCTTGCCGTGGGCGGTATCAATGCGCGATCTGGGCGCGTACGGCCTCGCGGTCATGGCGGTCTTCACCCTGATACTGGTTGTCGGCTTCGTCTACGAGTGGAAGAAAGGCGGTCTGGAATGGGAGTAAGTTCCAAGCTCGGGAATATGGGCGTCGTCACCACTACGGTTGAACAAGCTGTCAATTGGGCGCGCACGGGCGCCATGTGGCCGCTGCTCTTTGGTCTGGCTTGCTGCGCCATCGAATACATGAGCTCGCAGGCGTCGAGTTACGATCTGTCGCGCTTCGGCATGGAGCTGAACCGGGCCACGCCGCGCCAAGCCGATCTGCTCATCGTATCGGGGCGCTTGACGCGGAAGATGGCGCCGGTCGTGCGTCAGCTGTACGATCAGATGGCGGAACCCAAGTGGGTGATCTCAATGGGCGATTGCGCTTCCTGCGGGGGCGTCTACAATAACTACGCCATCGTGCAAGGCGTCGACGAGATCATCCCGGTCGATGTCTATATCGCGGGCTGCCCGCCGCGGCCGGAGCAACTGCTGCACGGCATCCTGACGCTGCACGAAAAAGTCAGAAGCGAACGCATCGCGGACTGGGCCTGAAAACGCTAACTAGGGACGACGAGACAGACGGGGCGACACAGGCATGGAAATACCGGCGGCAAGAGATCCGGTCGAGGTTGTGCGCGATGCTTTTGGCGAGGCGGTCTTGCACATCAAGGACTTCCGCGGCGAAACCACCTTCGTGGTCGAGGCGGGGCGGGCGCCCGAAGTGCTGGACTTCTTGCGAATCAGCCCTGGCCTGGTCTACAACATGCTCTCGGATGCCAGCGCGGTGGATTATTATCCCAATGACTATGGCGCGCGCTTTGACGGCGACGACTGCGACTATCGCCCCGAGCGCTTCGCCGTCTCGTACCATGTATTGTCAATGTTATACAATCGCCGCCTGCGCGTAAAAGCCTTCGCGGCGGAAGAAGACCCGCGCCTGCCGACGGCGACTGTCGTCTGGCCCGCGGCCAATTGGCTCGAGCGCGAAATCGCTGATTTGATGGGCATCGTCTTTGAAGGGCACCCCGACCAACGGCGGCTGCTCATGCCCGAAGACTGGCATGGTCACCCGCATCGGCGCGATTACCCGCTGGGCAAGGAAACGGTCGCCTTTTCCTTTAATGAAGCGGAAATCCGCAAGCACAAGCCTTTCGCCACAGACTAGGTTTCGAGGACGGTATGGCAGTTGCGACACCACCGCAGTCGATAGAAGAACAGCGCCGCTGGGAAGGCAACCTGGACCAGTTGCGCGGCCTGGTTTCGGAGCGCGCCATCACCGGCGAGACGATGCTGCTTAATATGGGCCCGCATCACCCCAGCACGCACGGCGTTCTGCGCCTGCTGCTGGAGCTGGACGGCGAGCAAATCGTCTCCTGCCTGCCCGATGTCGGCTTCTTGCACACCGGCATTGAAAAGTCGCTGGAAGACAAGAGCTACGAGAAAGCCCTGCCGCTGACTGACCGCATGGATTATCTGTCGCCCATGTCCAATAACATGGCCTATGCGGCGGCGGTGGAAAAGCTGCTGGACCTGGATGTGCCTGAGCGCGGCCAGATCATCCGCGTGGTCTGCCTGGAACTGGCCCGCTGCGCCAGCCATCTCGTCTGGCTGGGTACGCACGCCATCGACATGGGCGCCATGAGCGTCTTGCTCTACGCCTTCCGCGAGCGCGAGCGCATTCTGGGTATGTTCGAGATGCTCTCCGGCCAGCGCATGATGAGCAGCTATATTCGCCCCGGCGGTGTCTGGCGCGATGTGCCGGACGACTTCCTGCCCACGCTCAAGCAATTCCTGATTGACTTCCCGGCCAAAGTCGACGACTACGAAGCGCTGCTGACGCAGAACCCGATCTGGAAAGATCGCGCGCAAGGCGTCGGCGTCATTGAGCCTGACGTCGCCCTGGCTTATGGCTTGACCGGCCCGGCCCTGCGCGGCAGCGGCGTCAACTGGGACTTGCGCAAGGCACAGCCCTACAGCGGCTACGAGACCTACGACTTCAACGTGCCGCTGGGCGAACATGGCGATGTCTACGACCGCTATCTCATTCGCATTCAGGAATTCCGAGAAAGCATGAAAATCTTGAACCAGGCGGTGGAACGGCTGGAGCGCGTTAAGGGGCCCTACCGCTCGGAGAATCGCAAGTACTGCCCGCCTCTGCGCAGTGAATTGGGGCAGAGCATGGAAGCGGTCATTCATCACTTCAAGCTCTGGACCTATGGTTACGATGCGCCGGATGAAGAAATCTACAACGCCATCGAAAGTCCGCGCGGCGAGATCGGCTGTTATATCCACGGCACGGGCGCCAACAAGCCGCGGCGCGTGCATTTCAAGACGCCGTCATTCATTCACATCAGCGCGCTGCCGGTGATGTCCAAGGGCTATTTGCTGGCGGACATGGTCGCGATTATCGGCAGCGTCGATATCGTCCTGGGCGATTGCGACCGCTAAGGACCGGCTGGAAACAGGCGGTCAGCAGAACGAATCAAGGCATGGATTCCCGCGCTTCCGCCGGGAATCCGTTTGCGAAGGAACA